>NZ_CP165727.1:2827500-3130000 GCF_041200175.1 Streptomyces sp. R33
CTGGCGAAGGACGCCACGATGATCCGCTTCTGGGCACCCGCGAAGACACCGCGGATGGCGTTGGAGATGTCGCGCTCCGGCGGGACGAAGCCCGGGACCTCGGCGTTCGTCGAGTCCGAGAGGAGGAGGTCGATGCCCTCTTCGCTCAGGCGCGCGAAGGCGTGCAGGTCGGTGAGGCGGTTGTCCAGCGGCAGCTGGTCCATCTTGAAGTCGCCGGTGGCGACGACGAGACCCGCGGGGGTCCGGATCGCGACGGCCAGGGCGTCCGGGATGGAGTGGTTGACGGCGATGAACTCGCAGTCGAAGGGACCGAGGTTCTCCCGCTCGCCCTCCTTCACCTCGAGGGTGTAGGGGCGGATGCGGTGCTCCTGGAGCTTGGCCTCGATGAGGGCCAGCGTCAGCTTGGAGCCGATCAGCGGGATGTCCGGCTTCTCCCGCAGGAGGTAGGGGACGGCGCCGATGTGGTCCTCGTGGCCGTGCGTGAGGACGATGCCCTCGATGTCGTCGAGGCGGTCCCGGATGGACGAGAAGTCCGGCAGGATCAGGTCGATGCCGGGCTGCTCCTCCTCGGGGAAGAGGACGCCGCAGTCGACGATCAGCAGGCGGCCGTCGAACTCGAAGACGGTCATGTTGCGGCCGATCTCGCCGAGACCGCCCAGGGGGGTGACCCGGAGGCCGCCCTTGGGGAGCTTCGGCGGCGGGCCGAGTTCAGGGTGCGGATGGCTCAAAAGTATCTCCTCACCACACACGCCACGTACCTCGTAAGGCACGTGGCGCGCATGTCATTCGTGCACTTGCATTCGTCTGTTTTGTTCGTCTTGCTTATTCAGTTGTGAAGTCTGATGTCAGAGCTGTACCCCGCCGGCGGCAAGATCGATCTTGAGCTGGGCCGCCTCTTCGTCCGTCAGCTCGACGAGCGGGAGCCGCAGCGGGCCGGCGGGCAGGCCCTGCAGGTTCAGGGCGCCCTTGGTGGTGATCACGCCCTGCGTGCGGAACATGCCGGTGAAGACGGGGAGCAGCTTCTGGTGGATCTCGGTGGCCTTCTGGACGTCGCCGCCCAGGTGGGCCTCGAGCATGGCGCGGAGCTCGGGGGTGACCACGTGGCCGACCACGGAGACGAAGCCGACGGCGCCGACGGACAGCAGCGGCAGGTTCAGCATGTCGTCGCCGGAGTACCAGGCGAGTCCGCTCTGGGCGATGGCCCAGCTGGCGCGGCCGAGGTCGCCCTTGGCGTCCTTGTTGGCCACGATACGGGGGTGCTCGGCGAGCCTCACCAGGGTTTCGGTGTTGATCGGGACGCCGCTGCGGCCGGGGATGTCGTAGAGCATCACCGGGAGCTCGGTGGCGTCGGCGATCGCCGTGAAGTGCCGGTAGAGGCCTTCCTGCGGCGGCTTGCTGTAGTACGGGGTCACCGCGAGCAGGCCGTGTGCGCCGGTGCGCTCGGCCTGGCGGGCCAGCTCGAGGGTGTGGCGGGTGTCGTTGGTGCCGATGCCGGCGACGACGTGGGCACGGTCGCCGACCGCTTCGAGGACGGCTCGTACGAGGTCGTTTTTCTCCGCGTCGGTGGTGGTCGGGGACTCGCCGGTGGTCCCGTTGATGATCAGGCCGTCGTTGCCTGCGTCCACCAGGTGGACGGCGAGCTGCTGCGCGCCGTCGAGGTCGAGTGCGCCATCCGCCGTGAAGGGCGTGATCATGGCGGTGAGGACCCGCCCGAAGGGGGTCTGCGGAGTCGAGATCGGAGCCATGGGTAACACGCTACTCGCTGCCATGCTCGCAGTGTCCCCTCGGGGGACGTCAACAGGGTGTGGCTCCCGGCACGGGGCGGGACGTCTGTTGGATCCCGGCACTGCCTGCTCGGGGGTTCAAGCAGTGCCGGGTCCGTTTGATCAGCCTAGATGAACTTTACGAAACGTGGCAATACGGACACTTCGGACTTGACTCCGTACATCTGTACGGAGTGGGTCCATCCATGCCCATCCGGCGCTACCGGCCCTTACGGGGCGACGCGGCCGTTGGCGTTGTACGCGGCGTACGTCAGCGGCATGAGCGCGGCCCAGTGCTGCTCCATCTTCTCGCCGACCATCTCGATCTCCCGCTGCGGGAAGGAGGGGACGGTCGCGAGCTCGTGCTGCGTGCGCAGGCCGAGGAAGTGCATGAGCGAGCGCGCGTTGCAGGTGGCGTACATCGAGGAGAAAAGTCCGACCGGCAGGACCGAACGGGCAACCTCGCGGGCCACGCCCGCGGCCAGCATCTCCTGGTAGGCCTCGTACGCCTGACGGTACGAGTCCTCCATGACCCGGCCCGTCAGTTCCTGCTGGGCCGCGGTGCCCTCGACGAAGACGTACTTGCCCGGGCGGCCCTCCTGGACGAGCTTGCGCTCGGCGTCCGGGACGTAGAAGACCGGCTCGAGCTCCCTGTAGCGGCCCGATTCCTCGTTGTACGACCAGCCGACGCGGTGCCGCATGAACTCGCGGAACACGAAGATCGGGGCGCTGATGAAGAAGGTCATCGAGTTGTGCTCGAAGGGGCTGCCGTGGCGGTCCCGCATCAGGTAGTTGATGAGGCCCTTGGAGCGCTCGGGGTCCTTCTGGAGCTCTTCGAGGGACTGCTCGCCGGCCGTGGAGACACGGGCGGCCCACAGCACGTCGGAGTCGGCGGCGGAGTGCTTCACCAGCTCCACCGTCACATCACTGCGGAAGCTGGGTTTCAGGTCTGAAGCGGCGGTCTCGCTCACCGGGGGTCCTTCCGAACGACTCACATGGGGCGCGCCCACTCTACGGCGCAGCTCGCGGCTCCCCGTGCAGCTCTCGGGCGGATCAGGCGCAGGCCGGGGCGGCGGCTGCGTCACCCTTTCAGCTGACGCCCAGCCATAAAATTTGGTTAATGTCCCGAATTCCGGCACCGATTGGGCGGTTCGTACGTCTTCACCGGTACAGGCCGTACGCACCCGCCACCGCCGCCCCAGGGCCCTGACCGTGAGGAGAGTCGCTCTATGTTTCGCCGGAGCGAACCCGTCCCGTTCGCCTTCGTCGCCGAGGCCGACCGTTTCCGCAGCAATGTCACTCCGCCGCCGCGCGAGCGTCTGGGCGCGGCCCAGATGGCCGCCCGTAGTCTGGTCGGGCTGACCGTGGTGGCGGGGCTCGTCGGCTCCCTGCTCTTCGGCATGCCCGCACTGCAGCCCCACCAGGCGCCCGCCAAGTCGCAGCAGTCGGAGGCCTCCGAGGGGCGGTAGCCTCTCGGGCACAGCCCAACCGAACGTGCATGTGAGTGAGGTACAGCCGTGCCCCTGCCCTTCTTGACGGCCGACCGCGCGTTCGACGCGCACGAAGACACCGGCGACGACGTACTCGCCCACGAGGACCCCGACCGCTGGCGCCGGCCCTACCGGCCCGGGCCTTGGCGGGTGGCCGGCGCCGCCCTGCTGCTCCTGCTGGCCGCGTTCATGCTGCTCGCCACGATGATCATCGCGTTCGCGGGCGCCTGGGCCGGTGCCGGTGTCTGCGTGGCCGCCGCGCTCGGCGTGATCGGGTCGGCGCTGCGGTTGCTCATGGCGGGCGTCTGGGTGAGCCCGGCGGGGCTTCGCCGGGTGGGCTTCTTCCGGACCCGCTCGATCGCCTGGGACGAGATCACCGAGGTCCGTACGGTCCAGCAGCCGGTGCGCTGGCTGGGGCTGCCGCGGACCGTCCAGGGCCAGGCCCTGACGGCGGCCGCGCGCGACGGCGCGGAGCTGCCGGTGCTGCTGACCGACCACAACGCCGATTTCCTGTCGCGGGCCGAGGCGTTCGACCGGGCCGCCGACATGGTCGAGGCCTGGGCCGACGAGTACCGGGCCGTGCCCGCCTGACACCGACGTGCAGTGCCCTGGAAGCCCGTACAGGATCCGCTCAGGCGGGCTCTGTACGGGCTTCCGGGTTCCACGGGCCTACGGGCCTACGGGACGGCCTGCCCGCGCGGTCCGCCGTGCAGGGCGATGGCCCGCTGCATGGCCTTGCGGGCCCGCGGGGTGTCGCGGGCGTCGTGGTAGGCGACGGCGAGGCGGAACCAGCTGCGCCAGTCCCCCGGCGCGTCCTCCGTCTCGGCCTTGCGGCGCGCGAAGACCTCGTCGGCGGAGTCCCGCAGGATCCGGCCGTACTCGTCCCGCTCCAGCTCGTCCACGGGCAGTCCGCCCTCGGCCTCCAGCTCGGTCGCGAGCTGGTTCGCCCTGGTCACGAACTGCGTGTTCTTCCAGAGGAACCAGACGCCGATGACCGGCAGGATCAGCACGGCCGCGCCGAAGGTCACGGTCAGCCAGGTGCCCTGGCGGATCAGCAGCACGCCCCGGCTGCCGACCAGGACGAAGTAGACGACCAGGACGGCGGCCGTGAGGAAGTAAGTGATCTTCGCGCGCATGGGTACTACTGCCTGCTCATCAGCCGAGGTCGAGGAAGTTTTCCAGGCCGAACGTGAGGCCCGGGGTCGCCGCGACGCGGCGCACACCGAGCAGGATGCCCGGCATGAAGCTGCTGTGGTGCAGCGAGTCGTGACGGATCGTCAGGGTCTCGCCCTCACCGCCGAGCAGCACCTCCTGGTGGGCCAGCAGGCCTCGCAGGCGGATCGCGTGCACCGGGACGCCGTCGACGTCCGCGCCGCGCGCGCCCTCCAGAGCGGTGGCGGTGGCGTCGGGCTGCGGGGCGCAGCCGGCCTCGGCGCGGGCGGCCGCGATGAGCTGCGCCGTACGGGTCGCCGTGCCGGAGGGGGCGTCGACCTTGTTCGGGTGGTGGAGCTCGACGACCTCGACGGACTCGAAGTAGCGGGCGGCCTGCGCGGCGAACTTCATCGTGAGGACGGCGCCGATGGAGAAGTTCGGGGCGATGAGCACGCCGGTCTGCGGGGAGGCGGCGAGCCAGGTGTCCAGTTGGGCGAGGCGCTCCTCGGTCCAGCCGGTGGTGCCGACCACTCCGTGGATCCCGTGGCGGATGAGGAAGTCCAGGTTCTCCATGACCGAGGCGGGGGTGGTCAGCTCGACGGCGACCTGCGCGCCGGCCTCGGCCACCGTCTCCAGCTTGTCGCCGCGGCCGAGGGCGGCCACCAGCTCCATGTCCTCCGCGGCCTCGACGGCCTTGACCGCCTCGGAGCCGATGCGGCCCTGGGCGCCGAGTACGGCCACCCGCAGCTTGCTGCTCATGCTTCTTCGCTTCCTGTCGTACGGGCCGGGCACCGGCAGGCGGCCGGTGCCCGGCCCCAAGGTATCCAGGGTCTCCGGGTCTCAGGACACCGCTTCGTCGAGGCGGGCGGCCTGCTTCTCCTTCAGCGGGCCGATCACCGCGAGCGACGGCCGCTGGGCCAGTACATCCTGCGCGACCGAGCGGACGTCGTCCGGGGTCACGGAGGCGATCCGGGCCAGCATCTCGTCGACCGACATCTGGTCGCCCCAGCAGAGCTCGCTCTTGCCGATGCGGTTCATGATCGCGCCGGTGTCCTCCAGGCCGAGGACGGTGGAGCCGGACAGCTGGCCGATGGCCCGCTTGATCTCCTCGTCGGTGAGCCCCTCGGAGACGACCTTGTCGAGCTCGCCGCGGCAGATCCGCAGCACGTCGTGGACCTGGTTCGGGCGGCAGCCCGCGTACACGCCGAACAGCCCGGTGTCGGCGAAGCCCGAGGTGTACGAGTACACGCTGTAGGCCAGCCCGCGCTTCTCCCGGACCTCCTGGAAGAGGCGGGAGGACATGCCGCCGCCGAGGGCCGTGTTCAGCACGCCGAGCGCCCAGCGGCGCTCGTCGGTGCGGGCCAGGCCGGGCATGCCGAGGACCACGTGGGCCTGCTCGGTCTTGCGGTTGATCAGGTCGACGCGGCCGGAGGTGCGGATGCGCTTGGCTCCGGAGCGCGGGCCGATCGGCTCGGCGTCGGTGTGCCGCAGGGCACCGGCCTTCTCGAAGGCCGCGCGGACCTGGCGTACGACCTTGTTGTGGTCGACGTTGCCGGCCGCGGCGACCACCAGGTGGCGGGGGTCGTAGTGCTTCTTGTAGAAGCGGCGGATCCGGTCGGCGCCGAGGGCGTTGATCGTGTCGACGGTGCCGAGGACGGGGCGGCCCAGCGGGGTGTCCCCGTACATCGTGTGCGCGAACAGGTCGTGCACGCAGTCGCCCGGGTCGTCCTCGGTCATCGCGATCTCTTCGAGGATGACGCCGCGCTCGGCGTCGACGTCCTCCTCACGGATCAGCGAGCCGGTGAGCATGTCGCAGACGATGTCGATCGCCAGCGGCAGGTCGGTGTCGAGCACCCGTGCGTAGTAGCAGGTGTACTCCTTCGCCGTGAAGGCGTTCATCTCGCCGCCGACCGCGTCGATCGCGGAGGAGATGTCGAGGGCGGTGCGCTGGGCGGTGCCCTTGAAGAGGAGGTGCTCGAGGTAGTGCGTGGCACCGTTGAGCGTGGGCGTCTCGTCGCGGGAGCCCACGTGCGCCCAGATGCCGAAGGTGGCGGAGCGGACCGAGGGCAGCGTCTCGGTGACGATGCGCAGTCCGCCGGGGAGGACGGTGCGCCGGACGGTGCCGATGCCGTTCTCGCCCTTGAGGAGGGTTTGGGTACGGGCGACGGCCCGCCCCTCCGAAGAGGGGCGGGCCGTCACACGGGAACTACGCGACGTCACTTGTCGGAGTCGTCCTTGTCAGCGTCGTCGCCGGCAGCCTCGCCGTCGATCACGGGGATCAGGGAGAGCTTGCCGCGCTGGTCGATCTCGGCGATCTCGACCTGGACCTTGGTGCCGACCGCGAGCACGTCCTCGACGTTCTCCACGCGCTTGCCACCGGCGAGCTTGCGGATCTGCGAGATGTGCAGCAGCCCGTCCTTGCCCGGGAGCAGGGAGACGAAGGCACCGAAGGTGGTGGTCTTGACGACCGTACCCAGGTAGCGCTCGCCGACCTCCGGCATGGTCGGGTTGGCGATGCCGTTGATCGTGGCGCGGGCGGCCTCGGCAGCCGGGCCGTCGGCGGCACCGATGTAGATGGTGCCGTCGTCCTCGATCGTGATCTCGGCGCCGGTGTCCTCCTGGATCTGGTTGATCATCTTGCCCTTGGGGCCGATGACCTCACCGATCTTGTCCACCGGGATCTTGACGGTGATGATCCGCGGGGCGTTCGGGGACATCTCGTCCGGCGTGTCGATCGCTTCCATCATCACGTCGAGGATGTGGAGACGGGCGTCGCGGGCCTGCTTGAGGGCCGCGGCCAGGACGGAGGCCGGGATGCCGTCCAGCTTGGTGTCCAGCTGGAGGGCGGTCACGAACTCCTTGGTGCCGGCGACCTTGAAGTCCATGTCGCCGAAGGCGTCCTCCGCACCGAGGATGTCGGTGAGGGCGACGTAGTGCGTCTTGCCGTCGATCTCCTGGGAGATCAGGCCCATGGCGATACCGGCGACGGGGGCCTTGAGGGGCACACCGGCGTTCAGCAGCGACATGGTGGAGGCGCAGACCGAGCCCATGGACGTCGAACCGTTGGAGCCGAGGGCCTCGGACACCTGGCGGATCGCGTACGGGAACTCCTCGCGGGTCGGGAGGACCGGCACGATCGCGCGCTCGGCGAGCGCGCCGTGGCCGATCTCGCGGCGCTTGGGCGAGCCCACGCGGCCGGTCTCACCGACGGAGTACGGCGGGAAGTTGTAGTTGTGCATGTAGCGCTTGCGGGTCACCGGGGAAAGGGTGTCCAGCTGCTGCTCCATACGGAGCATGTTGAGGGTGGTGACGCCCAGGATCTGGGTCTCGCCACGCTCGAACAGCGCCGAGCCGTGCACGCGCGGGATGGCCTCGACTTCGGCGGCGAGGGTACGGATGTCCGTGATCCCGCGGCCGTCGATGCGGACCTTGTCCTTGATGACGCGCTCGCGCACCAGGGCCTTGGTCAGGCTGCGGTAGGCGGCGGAGATCTCCTTCTCGCGGCCCTCGAAGGCCGGGAGGAGCTTCTCGGCGGCGATCTCCTTGACGCGGTCCAGCTCGGACTCGCGGTCCTGCTTGCCCGCGATGGTCAGCGCCTGGGAGAGCTCGCCCTTGACGGCGGCCGCGAGGGCCTCGTACACGTCGTCCTGGTAGTCCAGGAAGACCGGGAACTCGCCCTCGGGCTTGGCGGCCTTGGCCGCCAGGTCCGCCTGGGCCTTGCAGAGGGCCTTGATGAAGGGCTTCGAGGCCTCGAGGCCGGCGGCCACGATCTCCTCGGTCGGCGCCTCGGCGCCGCCCTTGACCAGGGTGATGGTCTTCTCGGTGGCCTCGGCCTCGACCATCATGATCGCGACGTCGCCGTCCTCCAGGACGCGGCCCGCGACGACCATGTCGAAGACGGCGTCCTCGAGCTCGGTGTGCGTCGGGAAGGCCACCCACTGGCCGCGGATCAGCGCGACGCGGACGCCGCCGATCGGGCCGGAGAAGGGCAGGCCGGCCAGCTGCGTGGACGCGGACGCGGCGTTGATCGCGATGACGTCGTACAGGTGGTCCGGGTTCAGCGCCATGACGGTGGCGACGACCTGGATCTCGTTGCGCAGGCCCTTCTTGAAGGACGGGCGCAGCGGGCGGTCGATCAGACGGCAGGTGAGGATCGCGTCCTCGGAGGGGCGGCCCTCACGACGGAAGAACGAGCCGGGGATCTTGCCGGCCGCGTACTGGCGCTCCTCGACGTCCACCGTCAGGGGGAAGAAGTCGAGCTGGTCCTTGGGCTTCTTCGACGCGGTGGTGGCGGAAAGCACCATCGTGTCGTCGTCCAGGTAGGCAACGGCGGAGCCGGCGGCCTGGCGGGCCAGACGGCCCGTCTCGAAGCGGATGGTGCGGGTGCCGAAGGAACCGTTGTCAATGACGGCCTCGGCGTAGTGGGTCTCGTTCTCCACTAGCGTTTTCTCCATTTTCGTCGTCTCCGTCCGCTGCCCGTGTGGCTGCGGACGGTGCGGAGAAGCGCTCCTTGCGTGCGGGCCGGTCTTCGATCGAAGTACCCGGTTCGGTGCCCGTGGGGCTTTCCGGGTACCACTACCGAGGACCGGCGGCCTGGGAGGGCGCTCCTCCTCTTCAGTTGTGCACGTGGTTCGCGTGCGCGTGCGTCCAGACTACAAAGCGTCCGGTACGTCCCGCACGTAGAGCGACTGCACGTACAGCAAAGGGAGCGGCCCCCTCAGTGTGGGAACCGCTCCCTTCACAGCGTCTTTACTTGACGCCGGCCGCACCGCGGCGGATGCCGAGGCGCTCGACCAGCGTACGGAAGCGCTGGATGTCCTTCTTGGCCAGGTACTGCAGCAGGCGGCGACGCTGGCCGACCAGGATCAGCAGACCACGACGGGAGTGGTGGTCGTGCTTGTGGGTCTTGAGGTGCTCGGTCAGGTCCGTGATGCGCTTCGAGAGCATCGCGACCTGGACCTCGGGGGAGCCGGTGTCGCCCTCCTTGGCACCAAACTCGGCGATGATCTGCTTCTTCGTAGCGGCGTCGAGCGACACGCGTACTCCTCGTATAGGTCTTCGTGGCCACCGAGTGCCCCAGGTCGAATTCTCTGGGGATCTTCCGTAACTCGGGAGGCGGGGTCCGCTGAGCGCAGCCTCCAGAGGGTTTCCGGGGGCGCGTACACAAACGGCCGTCACACAGCGTACCAGGCTGCCGCCCGGCCCCCGTCTCAGCTGGTGAGAGAGCGGGCCCGGGCGTACACGTCCAGCACGGCGAGGGCCAGCGGGACAAGACTGAGAAGTACTGCCGCCTCGGTGAGGTCGAGCAGCCGTCCCCAGAAGGGTGACAGGCCCTTGCGGGGGATGACAAGCGCAATTCCCGCGAGGAGGGCGGCGCCGGCGGCGACGGCTGCGGAGAGCCAGATCGTACGGAGGTCCAGACCGCCGCGGTCGTGGTACTGCACGAGCTCGCGGACCAGGTCGGCCGGCGGGTGCAGGGCCAGGCCCAGGATCAGCAGTCCGATGGCGGCCAGGCCGGCGACCAGGGTGCACACGACCTGGGAGGTGTAGCGGAAGAGGCGGGCGCGCAGCAGCATGGCCAGCCCGGTGGTGAGGGCCAGCAGCCGGCCCCAGGTGTTGTCGGAGAAGCCGAGGACGGCGGCGGAGCCGACGACGACCGCGGCGCAGCCGCCGACCAGGCCGAGGAGCATCTCGTGGCCGCGGCGGGCCTGGGTGGCGATGGCCTCGGCGTCGAGGGGGGTGCCCGCCTCGTGCTGCTCGGGGCCGGCGGGGTCGCCGTACGGCTCGGTCTCGTAGCGGTCCGGGGTTTCGTAGCTCTCCACGGCGCTCTGCGGGGCGGCGTAGCCGATGGGCAGCCGGGCGAAGCGGGCGGAGAGGCCGGGCAGGAAGGCGACGAGGCCGATGGCGACGGGGGCGCAGACGGCGGCGGTCGCGGTGGCGGAGGCCTCGGTGACGATGGCGAGGAAGGTGGCCAGGGTTCCGGTGGCGGCGAGGAAGGTGGCCGCGACGAAGGGGGCGTCCCCGTTGGGGGTGAGCGCGACCAGGGCGACGGAGGCGACCAGGACGCAGACGCACCCGAGCAGGAACTGGAGCCGGCCGGGTCCTTCGCCGGCGCCGGCGGCGATGATGCCGGAGCCGGCGATCAGCAGGTGCGGGAGGGCGCCGAGGCCGAGGGCGACGGCGGAGCCGCGGTCGCGGTAGACCCGGGCGCGCACTCCGGCGGCGGCGGTGAGGAACACGCCCGCGGCGCCGGCGATGATGCCGGGCAGGCCGTGCATGTCGTGGCGGACCGGGTCGGCGTACCAGAGGACGAAGCCGAGCAGGACGAGCAGCAGGGCGGCGCCGGCCAGGCCCGCGCCGCGCAGCATGTCGTCGCTCCAGAGGTGGCGGTCGCGGACGACGGCGGAGGCGACGGCGTCGGAGACGTCGTCGAAGACGGCCGGCGGCAGCGACTCGGCGAACGGGCGCAGGCTCAGCACCTCGCCGTCGAGGACCTGTTGGGCGGCGAGGGTGCGGGCGCCGTCGAGGACCGTGCCGTCGCGGCGGACCAGGTGGAAACCGGTGGGGGCGCCGACGGGCTGGGTCTGGCCGGTGAGGCGCAGGAGTTCGGGATAGACGTCGGCGACGGCGATGTCCTCCGGGAGGGCGACGTCGATGCGGCTGTCGGGGGCCACGACGGTGACCCTGCAGAAGCCCGTCGTTGCGGCCGTACTCACCTGTGTGACCCCCCTGGTTGGCGAAGCGGATGCATGGGCTCTCGCCTTGGATTCGCGGATGCGCATACTGCGCGGGCCACCCTACCGGGAGTATGAGTGACTGTCGGCAAGTAGGATCACCGTCGCGCAGGGGAGACCCCCTTCGCGCCCGGGACTTGGGGGCGCCGGTTGCGACGTCCCGTCCGTTTTCGAGGGATTGATGCTCCGGTGAGTCAGATCGTCGTCAAACGCCCGCCGCGGTCCTTGCCGCCCGAAGTTCCTTCGGACGAGCTGAGGCTGGAGGCTCCGCCGGAGCTTCCCCGCGGGCAGCAGGAGGGCATGCTGATGCAGCTCCTGCCGATGCTCGGCATGGGCTCGTCGGTCGTCTTCTTCTTCATGCCGGGTGCGGCGCCCTTCATGCGCATCATGGGTGTGCTGATGCTGGTGTCCACGGTGGGCATGGTCCTCGCCCAGCTGGTGCGCCACCGGCGCGGTACGCAGGGGCAAATGGCCGATGTGCGGCGGGACTACCTGAAATATCTTGCGCAGACCCGACGTCAGGTCCGCAGGACCGCGCGGGCGCAGCGCGACGCGCAGCTGTATCTGCACCCGGCGCCGGAGCAGTTGTGGTCGGTGGTGGCCGAGGGTTCGCGGCTGTGGGAGCGGCGCGTCGGCGACGAGGACTTCGGCCAGGCCCGGCTCGGGCTGGGCGCGCAGCGCCTCGCGACTCCACTGGTCGCGCCGGACACGGCGCCCGTGGACGAGCTGGAGCCGCTGACGGCGGGCGCGATGCAGCGCTTCCTGAAGGTGCACTCGTCCCTGGACGGGCTGCCGGTGGCGGTGTCGCTGCGGGCGTTCTACCACGTGACGGTGTCCGGCGAGCCGGAGTCGGCGCGCGGGGCGGCGCGGGCGCTGGTGGCGCAGCTGGCGACGCTGCACTCCCCCGAGGACCTGGTGGTGGCCGTGGTGGCCGCGCCCGGCGCGGTGCCCGCGTGGGACTGGACGAAGTGGCTGCCGCACACGCAGGTCCCCGGGCAGGTCGACGGGGCCGGTACGAAGCGGCTGTTCAGCGATGACCTGGCCGAGCTGGAGGGGCTGCTCGCGCCGCGTCTGGAGGGGCGGCCGCGGTTCAGCCGGGACGTGTCCCCGGTGCTGGACCAGCCGCACCTGGTCGTCGTGCTGGACGCGAACTCCCGGGGCGGCCTGGTGCCGCCGGACTCGGCGTTCGCGGCGGCCGAGGGACTGCAGGGCGTGACCATCGTCGAGGTGGTCGCGGGCGAGCTCGACGAGCCGCGCGGCGGGTTGTCGGTCGTGGTGCGGCCGGGTCGGCTGCGGCTGGAGTCGGGCGCGGGGATCGCGTACGAGGGCGTACCGGACACGCTGTCGCTGCCCGCGGCGGAGGCGCTCGCGCGGCAGCTGGCGCCGCTGCGCACCGGCGGCGGGGACGACGACGAACCGCTGCTGGCCAACCTGGACTTCACGGACCTGCTGAACCTGGGCGACGCGGCCTCGATCGACGTGGCCCGGACCTGGCGGCCGCGGTCGGCCGGCGAGCGGCTGCGCGTGCCGATCGGTGTCGGCGAGGACGGCGCGCCGGTCATGCTGGACCTCAAGGAGGCCGCGCAGGAGGGCATGGGCCCGCACGGCCTTTGCGTGGGCGCGACCGGTTCCGGCAAGTCGGAGCTGCTGCGCACGCTGGTGCTGGGCCTCGCGGTCACGCACACCTCGGAGACGCTGAACTTCGTCCTCGCGGACTTCAAGGGTGGTGCGACGTTCACGGGCATGGGGCAGATGCCGCACGTGGCCGCGGTCATCACCAACCTGGCCGACGACCTCACGCTCGTGGACCGCATGGGCGACTCGATCCGCGGTGAGCTGCAGCGCCGACAGGAGCTGCTGCGCTCGGCGGGCAACTACGCGAACATCCACGACTACGAGAAGGCGCGCGCGGCGGGTGCCCCGCTGGAGCCGCTGGCCTCGCTGGTGCTGGTCATCGACGAGTTCAGCGAGCTGCTGACCGCGAAGCCCGACTTCATCGACATGTTCATCCAGATCGGCCGCATCGGACGCTCGCTGGGCGTGCACCTGCTGCTGGCCTCGCAGCGCCTGGAGGAGGGCAAGCTGCGCGGGCTGGACACGTACCTGTCGTACCGGATCGGCCTGCGGACCTTCTCGGCGGCGGAGTCGCGGACCGCGATCGGCGTGCCGGACGCGTACCACCTGCCGTCGGTGCCGGGTTCGGGATACCTGAAGTTCGGTACGGACGAGATGACGCGGTTCAAGGCCGCGTACGTGTCGGGCACCTACCGCTCGGGCGGGCCGGACCTGTCGGTCGGCCTGTTCCCCGTGGAGCGGCGCCCCGCGCTCTTCACGGCGACACCGGTGCCGGTCGTGTACGCGGCGCCGGACCCGGCGTACCTGGCGGCGCAGTCGGAACGCGAGGACGACGCCCTCGCGGACACGGTGCTGGACGTGATCGTGGCCCGGCTGGAGGGCCAGGGCGTGCCGGCGCACCAGGTGTGGCTGCCGCCGCTCGACCAGGCCCCGCCGCTGGACCAGCTGCTGCCGGCGCTGGCGCCTTCGGCGGAGCGGGGGCTGCACGCGGAGGGGTACACGCGGCCCGGCGGGCTCGTCGTGCCGCTCGGCCTCATCGACAAGCCCTTCGAGCAGCGCCGTGAGGTGCTGTACCGGGACTTCTCGGGTGCGGCGGGCCACATGATGGTGGTCGGCGGTCCGCAGTCGGGCAAGTCGACGCTGATGCGCACGCTGATCGCCTCGTTCGCGCTGACGCACACGCCGCGCGAGGTGCAGTTCTACGGGCTGGACTTCGGTGGCGGCAGCATGTCGTCGATCGCCGAGCTGCCTCACGTGGGCGGGATCGCCTCGCGCCTGGACCCGGAGCGGGTACGGCGTACGGTCGCGGAGGTGGGCGGCATCCTCAACCGCCGCGAGGAGTTCTTCCGCGCGAACAACATCGACTCCATCGGCACGTACCGGCGGCGGCGTGCGGCCGGCGAGCTGCCCGGCGAGGCGTGGGGCGACGTGTTCCTCGTCATCGACGGCTGGGGCGGTTTCCGCACCGAGTACGAAGGCCTGGAGTCGGTGGTCACGGACATCGCCTCGCGCGGTCTGGGCTACGGCATCCACGTGGTGATCACGGCGGCGCGGTACATGGAGGTGCGCGCCGCGCTCAAGGACCAGATGCTGAACCGGCTGGAGCTGCGGCTCGGTGACGTCATGGACTCCGAGTTCGACCGCAAGGTCGCGGCGAACGTCCCGACGGGGATGCCGGGCCGCGGGCAGGTGGCGGAGAAGCTGCACTTCCTCGGCGCGCTGCCGCGGATCGACGGTGCGCACGACCCGGAGGACCTGTCGGAGGCCACGGCCGCCTTCGTGTCGTTGGTGAAGCAGAACTGGGCGGGGGCCGCTGCTCCGGGCGTCCGGCTGCTGCCCCGCCTGCTGCACGCCGACCAGCTACCCAGGGGCGGGGACAACCCCGGCCGCGGGCTGGCCATCGGCATCGACGAGACGGACCTGGAGCCGGTGTTCGTCGATTTCGAGAGCGACCCGTTCTTCCTCGTGTTCGGCGAGAGCGAGTCCGGCAAGACGAACCTGCTGCGGCTGATCTGCCAGCAGATCGCGGAGCGGTACACCCCGGACCAGGCCCGGCTCGTCGTCGGCGACTACCGGCGCAGCCTGCTCGGTGCGCTGCCTGAGGAGCACCTGCTGGAGTACGCGCCGATGGCGAGCTCCCTGCAGACGCACATGGAGGCGCTGGGCGGGGTGTTCTCCCGGCGGCAGCCGCCGACCGACGTCACTCCGCAGCAGCTGCGCGACCGCAGCTGGTGGACCGGCCCCGACGTGTTCATCGTCATCGACGACTACGACCTGGTGGCCACCAGCCAGGGCAATCCGCTGGCCCCGTTGGTCGAGTTCCTGCCGTTCGCCCGGGACACGGGTGTCCGCTTCATCATCGCGCGCAACTCGGCGGGCGCCTCGCGTTCCATGTACGAGCCGTTCATGCAGCGCTTCAAGGAGCTCGGCGCGCAGGGCGTGGTGCTGTCGGGCGACCCGTCCGAGGGTGACCTGATCGGCAACGTCCGGCCGCGGCCGATGCCGCCGGGCCGGGCGTACTTCTCCTCGCGCAAGCGCGGCACGTCGCTCGTACAGCTGGGGCGACTGCCGGGGATGTAGGAGTCGGCTGACGAGAAGCGGGGCCCGGTCGGACCGGGCCCCGCTTTCCTTTGATCAACGGGAACACTCCCCCGGCCCGCCCCGCAGCACCGATAATCGGCGGTGAAGACCGCGGTAGCACCGCACCGCCGAGGGAAAGGCCGCACATGGGCACTCAGCAGGAGAAGGACGAGCTGTACGCGCTCGACATCAGCGGCGTGGAGTGGGAGGGCCCGCCCGGGACCAGCCCCGACGAGGAGCGGGTCGAGATCGCCCGGCTGCCCGAGGGCGCCGTGGCCATGCGGTCCTCGCTCGACCGGGACACCGTCCTGCGCTATACGGCGGCCGAGTGGGAGGCGTTCGTGCTCGGTGCCAGGGACGGGGAGTTCGACCTCGACCGCGGCTCCCGCTGAGGCCGGTACCCCGGGGTACGACGACGGGGCGCGCCCGGTGCGGGCGCGCCCCGTATCCGCAGGCGACTGCGGTCGACCTGGCTCAGTAGGCCTCGGTGAACAGGCGCGAGGCCTTCACGTCGGTGGCGCGGTAGTCGCCCTTGCCGCGCTCGATCAGCGCGGCGACCTGCTCGAGCTGCTTGTGCATGTGGTCGGCCTTGCCCTTGTACTTCCCCTGGAGGGTGACGTACGCCTGGTGCGCCTCACCGTCCCAGGTGTCCGTGACGACCTTGAGGGCCTGGTCCATCTCCTCCAGGTCCGTCATGATCTTCTTCGAGACGACGCGGATGCGGTTCGCCATCTCCTGGACGCTCTCATACCGGACCTTGGTGTGGCCGTCGGAACCAGCCATGTTCTTCTCCTTCGCGCTGAGCTGAGTGGGAAACGACGTAAAGACGGAAAGGGCAGGTCAGATGCCGTTGAGGCCGGAGCCGCCCTGGCCTGCGGAGGCCTGCACCGTCTTGAACGCCGCGCGCACGTCGTCGTCCTGCGCGTTGCTGAGGTTCTTGGTCTGCGCGACCGCGTTGTGCAGCACCCCGAGCAGACGACGGATCTCGTCGTGGTCCTCGTTGACGACCGTCTGGGCGGAGACGAAGCCCGAGGCACCCACACCGGTCCAGCCGGCACTCACCGTGGCGAGGATGTCGGCCAGCTCACGGGACTGGGTGGTGACGGCACGGGCCGTCGTCTCGATCTTGTTCTTCGCCTGGACGATCGGATCGTCTGCGAGTCCGAAATTGCTCATCCGAAGCTCCTCACTTCTCAATTCGCCGGCAGAACCGGCGGATTGCGCAGCGGAAGGGAGGTCCCGGGCGCGGATCTGAGCCACGCGCCGCCGGAAATCCCCCTCCGCCTCACGCGATCCCCCGATCACAGTCGTGAAGCCTGGTGTCACTCTAGCCAGTTCATCTGACAGCCCCAACACCAGTGGGCCGCTTCCGTAGATGAACTGTGACGGTTCACTGCAAACGGCCTCGCCGCTTGCGGGCGTCCCGGACCACCGTCGCCGTGCCCGCGATGACCGCGATCAGCACGCCCGTGATCCCAAGAGCGTACGTGCCGAACCGCTCCTCGCGCTCCTGCGCCGACTCGGTCATCCGCAGCGCCGCCGCCTCGGGGGCGGCCGCCGGGGGCGGACCGGGATCCGGGACGGGCGCCTTGGGGACCTCGTGGTCCTGGGTGACCGCGCGCACCGGGTCGACGACGCCCCAACCGACGTAGTCGTCACGGCCGTTGACCGAGCGCTCGGCGGTGCCCTGGATCTGCCAGATGATCTGTTGCGGGGTCCAGTCCTCGTGCTCGGCGCGCAGCAGGGCGGCGACTCCGGCGACGTAGGGCGCCGAGAAGCTGGTTCCGTTGTCGATGCACTGGCCGAAGCCGGGGACGGTGGAGACCATGTCGACGCCGGGCGCGGCGACGCCGATGAAGTCGCCGGGCTGGGAGAAGGCGGCCCGCTCGTTGTTGCGGTCCGAGGAGGCCACGGCGAGGACGCCGGGGAAGGCCGCCGGGTAGGTCCTGCGCTTCTCGCCGCTCATGCCGTCGTTGCCCGCCGAGGCCACGACCACGACCTTCGCGTCGACGGCCCGCTGGACCGCCTTGCCGAGCTCCGAGTCGGCGCTCAGGGGGACGTCGGTGTCCTGGGAGATGTTGATGACCTGGGCGCCCTTGGACACCGCGTGGTCGATCGCCTGGCCCAGGGAGAGGGCGTTGCCCTTGCCCTGCCCGTCGTTCTGCCGGATCGGGATGATCGTCGAGTCGGGGGCGAGGCCGACGAAGCCGGTGCCCTCCTGCGGCCGGGCCGCGATCAGCCCGGCCACCTTGGTGCCGTGGCCGACCGTGTCGGTCGTGCCGTCGCCGCCCTTGGGGTCGACGAAGTCCTTGCCGGCGCCGACGTCGATGGCGCCGCTGAGCTGCGGGTTCGCCCGGTCCACGCCGGTGTCGATGACCGCGACGCGGACGGGCTTGCCGTTCTTGTCCTTGCCCTTGGTCTGCGCCCAGAGCGCATCGAGCAGCAGCCGCTGCAGGGCCCAGGGGCGGTCGGCGATCTGCTTCTTCATGGGGAAGGTGCACTCGCCGGCGCCCGCGAGGTCCAGGGCCGGGGCACTGACGGGCTCCGGGTGGGGTGCGGCCGCCGCCGCGGCGGTACCGGTCGCGGCCGCCGCCGTCGTGCCGGACAGGGCGGCCACGGCGAGGGCCGCGGTGGCGAGTGCGCTGCGCGTGTACGGGGACATGGGCATCGGCGGCGTCCTCACGAACCCTGGGGCTGGCGGGCGGAGTTGGTGTCCAGGCGCGGCCCCTTCGAGAGGAACTCGGACCAGGCGATGGGCACCATGGCCGGTACCACCGTCCCGTAGCCGAGCCTGATCTGCGCCTGGCTGGCCTCGGGGCGGCCGTCCGCGCCGGCCTGGCCGTTCGGCTGGTCGGGGGCGCCGATCTTCGACTTCTCGGCGTCGCTGTCCCCGTTGGCCTGCACCGCGTACCGCAGACCGGTGTCGGTGACCAGGAACAGTGCACCCCCCGCGGTGGTCTGCTTGCCCTGCACCTGCGTGTAGAGCAGCCCCGAGCCGGGCGTGACGTACGCGCTCGTGCCGCTGGCGGTGATGTCGATGGGGAATCCGGTGCCGGCCCAGGTGCTCAGCGTCTGGTTGCCCTGGCCGTCGACCGAGCGCAGCACGTTGCAGACGGTGTCGCGGGCGCCGGAGCCGGCGGGCTGGTTGATCCGGTCGGACTTCTTCTGCGGCCACTTGGCCTCGCCCTTGAACGCCGTGGCGTCCGGGTTGAGCGACTGGAGGTCGACCTCGCGGGGCTTTCCGTGCATGTTGAGGCCGTCGGTCGCGGGCGCCGAGATCAGCAGCCATGCGACGAAGTCGGAGACCGGGGCGACCTTCCCGGGCAGGACGACGTAGTGCTGCGTACCGGAGCCGGTCTGCGCCTTCAGCACCATCCCGACCTTGTTGTCACCGGTGGTCAGGCCCTGCACGTCGGCCTTCGTGCCGGCCGCGACGGGCAGTTGCGGGAAGGCCAGGTCGTCCCCGGAGTTGAGGGTGGCCAGCCACGTCTCGGTGACCTGCTGCGGGGTGGCGCCGGTGCTGCCGACCAGCGCGTTGGTCATCTTCCCGGCGTCCGGGCCGCCTTCGGGGAACTTGTACTTCGTCCCCGTCGCGTCGACCAGGTAGCGCTCCTTGGCCCCGCCGGTGCTCTGCACGTACAGCATCTGGCTGTCGGTGACCTTGCGGGCGTCGTCCATCAGTCCCGCCTCGCGGTCGGCGAGGACGAACGTCGCGGTCTGCACGGTCTTGCCGTTGCCGCCCGGCGCCTGACAGACGGCCCAGCGCTTCGCCTTGCCCGCGTCCTGCGGGGCCGGCAGCCGGTCGGGGGCGTACGGGATGCCGATGATGGGCCCGCGCGGCGGCTTGCCCGCGTCCAGGACCTTGTCGTCGATCTGGATGACCTTGAACTTCTGCGGATCCAGGAGGAGTCGGGCGGAGGCCAGGTTGAGCACCGGGTGCAGCCGGGTCTGGTCCTTGCCGTTCACCTTCGTCGTCAGCACCACGTACCGGGTCGTCGACTGCTTGCCGACGATGACCTTGGTGCCGGCCTCGTCCCAGCCCTTGGGCGCCTGCGGCTTGAACATTCCCCAGGCACCGAACGCGGCGAGTACGAGCGCCCCCGCCACCAGCCCGGGCAGGACCGCGCGCAGCGGACGCGGCGCACCTTCCTCCGACCCCGTGGCGGAAGGCTGGAGGAACGCGGCCACCGTGCGCCGCTTCGCAAAGGTGTACGCGTTGAGTTCATCACGTCGTGATGCCATGACCGCCTGCTTCTCCCCGCACGGCCCGGTCGGTGAGTACGGTCCCCGGGCCTCGATTGTCGGACCGGGGACCTACTATGCCTCTTGACGGAGGGTGCGTAGGGGCCGGGTAGGGTGAGGCCGCCGCTCACTGTCTTCCGGGCCGCGCGATTCAGGGGTCGTCGGGGTATTCAGGGCTTGTTGGGGTGGATTGGGGAGATCCGGGGTCATGCAGCGGGCAGCGCCCGGCTCCGGCACTCACGGGGTACGGCCCCGGGAAGGGGAGGTGGGCGAGTGATGGCCACCGCGACGCAGCCGCAGACGGGTGCACCCGCACCCGCACGCGGCGGGGTGACGCCGTATCCGAAGTCGAGCCCGGGCCGTTTCGGCCCGTTCCGATTGCAACAACTCGTACTGCTCCAGATCGCCGTGGCCGCCCTGCTGGTGGCCTGGGTCGTGGAGCCGATGCTGCTGATCCCCGCCGGTGTCCTGGCACTCGTCCTGGTGGTGCTCGCCGTCGTACGCCGCCACCAGCGCTCCCTGCCCGAGTGGATCGGCGGCGCGCTCGCGCTGCGCACCCGGCGGCGCCGGGCCGCGTCGTTCGCGGTGCCGGCGGGTACCGAGCCGGGGCTGGCCCCGCTCGTCGAGGCCGATCCGGCGCTGCGGACGCTCACGTTCAGCGACCGCGACCGGCGGCCCGTCGGGATGGTCGGTGACGGGACGTTCCTGACCGCCGTCGTCCAGGTGGACACGGACGCCACCGCGCTGCGGCCCGACCGCGGAGCCCGGCCGCTGCCGCTGGCACTCGTACGGGACATCCTCGAAGTCGACGGCATCCGGCTGGAGTCGGCGCAGCTGGTGCAGCACACTCAGCCGGCGCCTGCCCCGCATCTGCCGGCCCAGTCGATGGCCACCCGCAACTACGCGCCGCTGCAGGCCGCCACGGGCACTCCTGCGGTGCGGCTGACCTGGATCGCGCTCAAGCTCGACCCGGAGCTGTGCCCCGAGGCGGTCACCGCGCG
The DNA here is from genome assembly GCF_041200175.1 of Streptomyces sp. R33. Lineage (NCBI taxonomy): Bacteria > Bacillati > Actinomycetota > Actinomycetes > Kitasatosporales > Streptomycetaceae > Streptomyces > Streptomyces sp. R33. The sequence continues at coordinate 2,848,038 of NZ_CP165727.1, forward strand.
CGGCGGCGGGCTCGCGGGTGCGCAGCGCTGTGTGGTGCGGGCGGCCGACCAGTTGGCGAGCCGGCTGACCGGGGCCGGCTTCCGGGCGACCGTGCTCACCGAGCAGGAGCTGACGGCTGCGCTGGCCACCTCCTCGTGCGCGAACCCGATGGCGATCACGCAGGCGGGGCGCTCGGCGAGCACCGGCCGTCGGACGGAGGAGACGGCGCGGATCTGGCGCTGCGACGACCGGCGGCACACCACGTACTGGATAGGCCGCTGGCCACAGCTCGGCGGCAGCGGGGCGGCGTCCCTGCCGCAGTTCGTGGCGCTGCTGACCTCGCTGCCGGCACTGGCGACGAACTTCAGCCTGACGATGGCTCCGGCGGAGCGCCGGGGCGTGACGCTGACCGGCCACGTCCGGGTCACGGGACGCAGCGACGAGGAACTCGTGGCGGCCCGCCGGGAACTGGAACGGACGGCCCGCGGTGTGCGCACCGGGCTGGTCCGGCTCGACCGTGAACAGGTACCGGGGCTGCTGGCTTCGCTGCCGCTGGGAGGGGCGCGATGAGGGGCGGGTTCGGGCTGATCGGCCCGCGCCGGGAACGGCACGCGGTCCCCGCGGTGGACCTGGACGCGCTGGCGCTGCCCGTCGGGGACGACGGGGTCGTCATCGGCGTGGACGCCGAGGGGCGTCCGGCGGTGCTCGGCATCAACCGGCCGACGCCGTACGAGGTGACGCTGATCGGCGGTCTGTGGACGGCGCAGGTGCTGGCGCTGCGCGCGGCGGCCACGGGCGCGCGGGTCGCGGTGGAGACCGGGCGCGGGCAGGTGTGGTCCGGGCTGGCCCAGGCGGCGGGCGGCGGCCAGCAGTGCGTGACGCTGCACGAGGTCGGCCGGGTGCCGCCGCAGGGCGCGTCGGCGGGCAGCCCGGTGCTGGTGATCCGCGACTGCGGGATGCGGCCGCCGCGCGGGCGCGTGGTGGCGGGCCCCTGGCAGTCGGTGCTGACCCTGCTGCCGTACCTGAGCCCGACGGCGCCGAGGCTGCTGCAGAACTCGTCGCTGGTGGGCGTCCAGCGGGTGTCCCCGGACGAGGCGGAGCAGCTCGGCCGCCTGATGAACCTGCCGCGGGCGGCGGTGGATTCCCTGCCGACGCTGGGCGACGGCGTCACCCTGTGGTGCACGCCGAGGGACCGCCAGTTCGTGATGACCCAAGGCACGGAACCGGAAACAGGCCTCCTGGGCCCCTCCCGCCGCATCGACTGACGCCCGGATGCCCACCCACACCGCTGCCACGAGGTCCGGCGGGGAGGTCCCGATCAGCCGGGCGAGCCGGCCGGGCCGGTCGGCTGTGTGCCGCCCGGGCTGGGGCCGACGCAGCCGGGCCGCGCGGGCCGGGGCCGGCCGGTCGGGGCGGGTGGTCGCTCCGGACGGGCTGGGTGGGCCGGACGGGCTGGACGCGCCGGACGGGCTGGGGCCGGTACGGCCGTGGCGGCCGGGCAGGACGAGCCAAGCGGACCGCCCAGGCCGGTCGGGCCACGCGGGCCAGGTTGGCCCGGCGGACCATGCTGGCCGGGGCAGGTGGTCGCTCCGAACGGGTCACGCTGGCCGGACGGGCTGGGCGGGCCGTTCGAGTGGGGGCGGGCGCAGCGGGCCGGACGGGCACCGGGAACGGGGCGGAGCCCCAGGGCCGCTCCAGGCCCGCCGACACCATCAAGCCCCGCCGGCGTTTGAGGCGCGGGTCCGGGCAGAGTCCGGGAAACGGAGAAAGGGCGGGGCGGGGAGAACAGCCCCGCGCAGCGGCACCACGCCCGACCCCACCGGGCCGGTGACGGTTGCTCAGGAGGCAGCCACCCTGTAGGCAGGACGGCAAGGACGACGGCACCGAGCCGGCCCGCAAGGGCCCCCGCACCGCGGGACGTCCAACGGGGGCGGACACCGGTGTCGGCACGCGATTAGGCTGGGCGCGGGCGCGGCGTCGAGGTGGGCGCCGGACCAGTGTTCGACAGACCAGGAGGACCAGTGAGCGGCGATCGGAACGAGAGGCGCGGCGGGACTTGGGACGTCCCGACGGACGATCAGTCCGACGCGGAGCCCGAGATGACGGGCGAGTTCACCATCGACTACACCCCACCGGCCTGGTACACGCAGGGCGCGGCCCCGGCCACGCCGGTACCGGGCCTCCCCGAGGGCAGCGGCTTCGAACCCCACCGCCCGTCGGACGTGGCCTCGCCCCCGACGATGCGGATCGCCCCGCCGGCCCCGCGCACCCCGTCGGACGGCGCGGGCGTGCCCTCGCCGTTCCCGGCGCCGGCCCCGGCGGCCCCGGCACCCTTCAGCACGCCGGCCGACAACGCCACCCCGCCTGCGGCCTTCCCGCCCCCGGCGCTCGCCGACAACACGGGCGCCCCCACGACTTTCCCGGCCCCGGCCCCGGAACCGGCGGACCCCACCGGCGCGCCCGCGGCGCTCCCGGCACCCGCCGAGGTACCGGCTCCGCCGGCACCGGCACCCGCCGGCCACCCCGGCCTGCCCTCGGCGGGCCTGACCCTGGACAAGGCACCCGCCGTGCCGACGCCGACACCAGCCCTGGAACCGGCCCCGGAACCGGCCCCGGCGCCCCTCGACATGCCCTCCGCCGAGGCTCCCGCCGACGCACCCGGACCGCTCGTGAAGGCCTCCTCCGAGGGATCCGCCCCCGTCCAGCGGCACGCCACGCCGCCTGACGGGACGGCCATCCCGTTCGCGAACCCCGAGCCCGCGGCTCCGGAGGCTCCCCGGGACGCCGTTCCCGCGCCCGTTCCCGCGCCCGTCGCCGACGCCGTCCCTGCGGCCCCCGTACCGCAGGCCCCGGAGCCCGTCACCCCCGTGGATGCGGTTCACCCGCCCGTGGAAGCCCCCTTCGGGGGACCCGGAGGCGAACTTCCGGCGCTGCCGCCCGCGTTCCCCGCCACCACGGCTCCGCAGGACGGCTACGGCTTCCCGCCGGCCCCCCGCCCCGCCGGCACCGCACCCCAGGACGGGTACGGCTTCCCGCCGCCGCCCCAGAACGGGTATGGCTTCCCCCCGGCCCCCGCACCGGCCGCCACCGCGCCCCAGGACGGGTACGGCTTCCCGCCGGCGCCCGCACCGGCGCAGCCCCAGCCGGACCCGCAGCCGCCCGTCGGCGACTACGCCTTCCCGCCGGCGCAGCCCGCACCGGCCCCGGCCCCCGCGCCCGTACCGCAGCAGCACCAGCAGCACCTGCAGCAGCAGCCGCAGTACGACCCCGGTACCGGCGGCGCCCAGTGGTCCGCCGGGCCCCAGCCGGGCCCGCAGCCGCACGATCCCCGCTACCAGCCCGGCCCGGCCGGCGGCGGGGCGCCCCTCGGCTACACCGCCGCCGTCGAGCTGTCCTCCGACCGGCTCCTGCGCGGCAAGCAGAAGCCCAAGCCCCAGCGCTCCGGGTTCCGTTTCGGCGGCAAGGCCGCCGAGGCCGAGCGCCTGCGCAAGCTCGAGCTCATCCGCACCCCGGTCATGTCCTGCTACCGCATCGCCGTCATCAGCCTCAAGGGCGGCGTCGGCAAGACCACGACCACCACCGCCCTCGGCGCGACCCTCGCCACCGAGCGCCAGGACAAGATCCTGGCCATCGACGCGAACCCCGACGCCGGAACCCTCGGCCGCCGTGTCCGCCGCGAGACCGGGGCCACCATCCGGGACCTGGTCCAGGCGATCCCGTACCTGAACTCGTACATGGACATCCGGCGGTTCACCTCCCAGGCCCCCTCCGGCCTGGAGATCATCGCCAACGACGTGGACCCCGCCGTCTCGACGACGTTCAACGACGAGGACTACCGCCGGGTCATCGACACGCTGGGCCGCCAGTACCCGATCATCCTCACCGACTCGGGCACCGGCCTCCTCTACTCCGCCATGCGCGGCGTCCTGGACCTGGCCGATCAGCTGATCATCATCTCGACCCCGTCGGTGGACGGTGCCAGCAGCGCGAGCACGACGCTCGACTGGCTCTCCGCGCACGGGTACGCCGACCTGGTCTCCCGCTCGCTCACCGTCATCTCGGGGGTCCGCGAGACCAGCAAGATGATCAAGATCGAGGACATCGTGCAGCACTTCGAGACCCGCTGCCGCGGCGTCGTCGTCGTGCCGTTCGACGAGCACCTCGCGGCCGGTGCCGAGGTCGACCTCGACTTGATGCGGCCGAAGACCCGGGAGGCGTACTTCAACCTCTCCGCGCTCGTGGCCGAGGACTTCGTCCGTGCCGCCCAGCAGGCCCCCCAGGGCCACTGGGGAGCACCTCAGCAGCCTCAGCAGCCCCAGCTGCAGCAGCCCCAGCCGCACCAGTCACCGCAGCAGCCGCAGCCGCAGGGCCAGCCGTACGGCCAGCCCCAGGGCCCGTCCCCGTACCAGCAGCCGCCACAGCCGTACGCCCAGCCGTATCCGCAGCCCGGCCAGCCCTGGCAGCCTCAGCAGCAGCCGCCCCAGCAGCCCCAGCACCCGCAGCAGCCCCCGCGCGACCCGCGCCTCGGCTGACGCCGGCGACGGCAGCAGGAAGGGCCCGTACCTCCCCGGGGAGGTACGGGCCCTTCTCGTGCGCGCCGGGGCGGCCGCCCGCGGCTCAGTGCTCCGCGTCGTACGCCTCGGTGAGCGTCCGGGCCCGCTTCACGTCGTCGGCGATGGCCTCGAGCAGGCCGTCCAGCGATTCGAACTTCGCCATGCCGCGCACGTACGCGAGGAAGTCCACGGTCACGTGCAGGCCGTACAGGTCCAGGCCGATCCGGTCGATCGCGTACGCCTCGACGGTCCGCTCGGTGGCGTCGAACTGCAGGTTCGTGCCGACCGAGATCGCCGCCGGCATCCGCTCGCCGTTGGCCGTGAGCCAGCCCGCGTACACGCCGTCCGCCGGGATGGCGGTGTGCGGGGCGGTCTCGACGTTGGCCGTCGGGTAGCCGAGCTCGCGCCCGCGCTGGGCGCCGCGTACGACGACGCCCTCGACCCGGTGCGGCCGTCCGAGGATCTCGGCTGCACCCGCCATGTCTCCCTCCGCGACCAGCTTTCGAGCCAGGGTCGAGGAGAACGGCACGCCGCCGCCCGCCGCGCCGCGCTCGACGAGGTCCACGACGTCGACCTCGTAGTCGTACGTGCCGCCCAGCTCGCGGAGGAAGTCGACGTTTCCGGCGGCCCGGTGGCCGAAGCGGAAGTTCGGGCCCTCGATGACGGCCCGCGCGTGCAGCTTGTCGACGAGCACCTTGACGATGAAGTCGGCCGGGGAGAGCTGCGAGAACTCCGCCGTGAACGGCAGGATCAGCAGCGCGTCCACTCCCAGCCCGGCCATCAGTTCGGCACGGCGGTCGTACGGGGCCAGGATCGGCGGGTGGCTGCCGGGGCGCACGACCTCGCTGGGGTGCGGGTCGAAGGTGACGACGACGGACGGGACGCCGAGCGCGCGGGCCTTGGCCGCGGCCCGCCCGATGATCAGCTGATGGCCCCTGTGCACACCGTCGTACGAGCCGATGGTGACGACGCTGCGTCCCCAGTCCTGGGGGATGTCCTCCAAGCCACGCCAGCGCTGCACTGTGACCGCTCCTCGCCCGAACCGTGTAGGCCCTGTCCTGGTTGCCGATTGCAGGTCTAAGACTGCCATGCCCGTGCCCGGGGCCCCGCATCGGCATCTGGCTGGGGGCGCTCTGTGTCATCTCGGCAGGGCGGGGCCCCGGCTCGGGGATGTAACGGTGGGGGCGGATGCGGCCAAGTAAGGGGTAGAGGGACCGGTACGGGTCCCGGACACCAGGGAGGGGGCCCGGTGGGCAGCACCGAGCAGGAGACCGTGCCGGCGGGAATCGGACCGCCGGATCTGACCACACCCGAAGGATTCGGGGCGTTCTACCAGGAGCACATAGAGGCGGTTCTGGGGTTCGTCACGCGCCGCGTCGCCGACCCGCATCTGGCGGCGGACCTGACGGCCGACATCTTCCTGGCGGCTCTGAAGGCCGCTCCGGGCTACCGGGCCGACCGAGGCGTCCCGGTCGCCTGGCTGTACGGCATCGCGCGGCATGTCCTGGCGGGTCATGCCCGCGGCCGTGCCCGCGAGCGCGGCGCATTGGAGCGGCTCAGCGGCCGTCGGCTGCTCGACGACGAGGACGTCGCCGCGCTGGAGGAGCGGATCGACGCCCAGCGGGCGTTCCGGGCGATGGCGCAGAGACATGCCGCCCTCTCCGAGCCGCTTCGAGCCGTCCTCGACCTGGTCGTCGTGGACGGGCTCAGCCCGGCCGAGGCCGCGCAGGCCCTCGGCGTCACCCAGGCCACCGTCCGGGTCCGCCTGCACCGCGCCCGGCGCATTCTGCGGAACGCGCCCACACCTTCCGAACACGCCGTCCCTGCACACCTGTTGGAGGCAGCACGATGAACAGCAGGCCCACCCGGTTCGAGGAGCGCCTCAAGGAGGAGCTCCTGGCGATCGCCGCCGACCGGAGCAGGATCGAGGAGCAGACCGACTTCACCGTCCGCTCCCCCGCCCGGCGGTTCAGGATGCCGCTCGCCCTCGGCGTGGCAGCAGCGGCGGCCGCCGGCCTTCTGGTCGCCCTGCCGGTCGTCGGCGAAGACGGGGGCGGTGCTCCCGCGTACGCCCTGACGAAGAGCAGCGACGGCACCATCACGGTCAAGCTGTTCAATCCCGGGGGACTGCCCGGCCTGGAGCGCGAGCTCCGCGCGCTGGGGGTCAGCTTGACGAGGATCCCCGTGAAGCCGGCGAACGAGTGCTCCGAATGGCCGCCCGGCGGATTCGACGAGGCGAACGGGCTCCTCACGAGCGAGGGCGACGGACCTCTGTTGAAGATCAACTCAACGACGCTTCCGGCGGGGCACACCCTCGTCTTCACGATGCACGAGAAGGGCCCCTGGCGAGGTTCCTTCGGCTCGCTGCGCACCTCGCTGGTGCCGTCCTGCATCCCCGACGTCTTCAGCTGGGGCACCGACGGGCCCCTGGTGAACCCCACGGGAACCTACGCGCCCGCCGGCGGTCCCAGCGGCCCCGGAGCGCCCGAGAGCCTGCCGAGCGAGGCGCTCGTCAAGCTGCGGGAGGCAGCGAAAAGATAGTCGGGGGCACGAGGCCGGCCTCGGCGGGAAACGGGCGCCGACAGGAGCCTGCGCTGCGGAAAGCGCCCCCTTGTGCTCCCTCAGTCACCCCGCGCGCCTGCTCGGACGGGTGAATTCGGGGGCCCGGCTGGATAGACACCTACCCGAGGGGGGTCGTGGAGCGGTGAGCAGCAGGCGATGTGCGCTCACCGCTCCACGACAAAGCGGATCAGACGAAGACGGCCAGCGACTTCGCCTTGCCGCCCTTGCTCTCCACGAGGCCGAGCAGCTGGCCCTCCGGCCCGTAGACCGCCACCGTCTTCCCGGCGGGGTACGCGTCCGGCATCTCGATCCGCACGCCGTTGGCGAGCAGCGAGGCCCGCCGGGCGTCCAGGTCCCAGCGCGGGAAGGCGGCGGCCGCCGCCTCGCCGATCGGCATGACGGTCAGCTCCTCCTGGAGCTGGTCCAGGGTCCTCGCCCGGTCGATCTTGTACGGGCCCACCCGGGTGCGCCGCAGCGCGGTGAGGTGCCCGCCGACGCCGAGGTCGGCGCCCAGGTCACGGGCCAGGGCGCGGATGTACGTACCGCTGGAGCAGACCACGGAGACGACGAGGTCGACGACCTTGGTGCCGTCCTCGGCCTCTGCGTCCCGCATGTCGTACACCTGGAACGAGGAGATGGTCACCGGCCGGGCCGGGATCTCGAAGTCCTCGCCGTCCCGCGCGCGCTTGTAGGAGCGCACGCCCTTGATCTTGATGGCGCTGACCTTCGACGGGATCTGCATGATCTCGCCGGACAGCTTGGCGATGCCCTTGTCCACGGCCTCGCGGGTCACCGCGGAGGCGTCCGTCGAAGAGGTGATCTCACCCTCCGCGTCGTCCGTCAGGGTGTTCTGGCCGAGGCGGATCGTCCCGAGGTATTCCTTCTCGGTGAGCGCGAGGTGGCCGAGGAGCTTGGTGGCCTTCTCGACGCCCAGGACCAGCACGCCCGTCGCCATCGGGTCGAGCGTGCCGGCGTGGCCGACGCGGCGGGTCTTGGCGATCCCGCGCATCTTGGCGACCACGTCGTGCGAAGTGAAGCCGGACGGCTTGTCGACGATGACAAGCCCGTCCGGCGTCTTCCCTGCGTTGTTGCTCATTCGGAGGCTGCGTCCTCGGCGTCGTCGGCGTCCTCATCGGGCTTCTTGTACGGGTCGGCGTCGCCGGCGTACTGCGCTCCGGAGGACACCTCCCGCACGTGGGCGTCGGAGGTCCGCGCCTTCTCGAGGAGGTCCTCGATGGTCTTGGCGTTCTCCGGGAGGGCGTCCGCGACGAAGGTCAGGGTGGGCGTGAACTTGGTGCCCGCCGCCCGGCCGACCGCGGAGCGCAGTACGCCCTTGGCGCTTTCGAGACCCGCTGCCGCGCTGGCGCGGTCCTCGTCGTCACCGTAGACCGTGTAGAAGACCGTGGCCTCCCGCAGATCGCCGGTGACCCGGGTGTCCGTGATGGTCACGTGCGTACCGAGGCGGGGGTCCTTGACACCACGCTGCAGCTTCTCGGCCACCACCTCCCGGATGAGGTCCGCCAGCTTCTTCGCCCGCGCATTGTCGGCCACTGGTCCGTCTCCTTCTTTGTCTTGCAATCAGTCTTCATCACCGTGCAGCCGCCGTCTCACCGACAGCAGCTCCACTTCCGGACGTGCCGCGACCAGCCGCTCACAGCGGTCCAGTACATCCGAGAGGAACCCCGCGTCCCCACTGACCAGCGCGACCCCGATACGGGCCCTGCGGTGCAGATCCTGGTCCCCCACCTCGGCCGCGCTGACCGAGAACTTGCGTTGGAGCTCGGCCACGATGGGCCGGACGACGGAGCGTTTTTGCTTCAGCGAGTGGACGTCGCCGAGGAGCAGATCGAAGGACAGAGTCCCCACGTACATTCAGTTCCGGATATCCCGCCGGTGCGGGTTCGGTGGCCTGCCGGCCGTCGCGCGGCAGGGTCACCAGAACCGTACACGCAACGGCCGGGGCCGATCGACGGATATTCCGCCGACCGGCCCCGGTGTTACGACACGGTACGAACCGCCTCGCGCTTACGCGCGGGGCTTCTCGCGCATCTCGTACGTCGCGATGACGTCGTCGATCTTGATGTCGTTGAAGGAACCGAGGTTGATACCACCCTCGAAGCCCTCGCGGATCTCGGTGACGTCGTCCTTGAAGCGGCGCAGACCGGAGATGGTGAGGTTCTCGGCGATGACCTTGCCATCGCGCAGGAGCCGCGCCTTGGTGTTGCGCTTGACCTCGCCGGAGCGGATGAGAACACCCGCGATGTTGCCCAGCTTGGACGAGCGGAAGATCTCGCGGACCTCCGCCGTACCGAGCTCGACCTCTTCGTACTCCGGCTTGAGCAGACCCTTGAGGGCCGCCTCGATCTCCTCGATGGCCTGGTAGATCACCGAGTAGTAGCGGACGTCGACACCCTCGCGGTCCGCCATCTGCGCGGCACGGCCGGCCGCACGGACGTTGTAACCGATGACGATGGCGTCGGAGCCCATCGCCAGGGCGATGTCGGACTCGGTGACCGCACCCACACCGCGGTGCAGGACGCGGATGTCGACCTCTTCGCCGACGTCGAGCTGGAGCAGCGAGGACTCGAGGGCCTCGACCGCACCGGACGCGTCGCCCTTGATGATGAGGTTGAGTTCCTGGACCAGACCGGCCTTGAGGACCGAGTCGAGGTCTTCCAGGGACACCCGGCGGACGCGCTTGGCGAAGTTGGCGTTGCGCTCACGCGCAGCACGCTTCTCGGCGATCTGACGGGCGGTGCGGTCCTCGTCGACGACGAGGAAGTTGTCGCCGGCGCCGGGGACGTTGGTGAGACCCAGGACCAGGACGGGGGTCGACGGACCCGCTTCCTCGACGTTGTTGCCCTTGTCGTCGAGCATGGCGCGCACTCGGCCGTAGGCGTCGCCCACGACCATCGTGTCGCCGACGCGGAGGGTACCGCGCTGGACGAGGACGGTGGCGACGGCACCGCGGCCGCGGTCGAGGTGGGACTCGATCGCAATACCCTGAGCGTCCTGCTCCGGGTTGGCGCGCAGGTCGAGCGAGGCGTCGGCGGTGAGGATGACGGCCTCGAGCAGGGAGTCGATGTGCAGACCCTGCTTGGCGGAGATGTCGACGAACATCGTGTCGCCGCCGTACTCCTCGGCGACCAGACCGAACTCGGTGAGCTGACCGCGCACCTTGACCGGGTCGGCACCCTCGACGTCGATCTTGTTGACCGCGACGACAATCGGGACGCCGGCGGCCTTGGCGTGGTTCAGCGCCTCGATCGTCTGCGGCATGACGCCGTCGTTGGCCGCGACCACGAGGATCGCGATGTCGGTCGACTTGGCACCACGGGCACGCATGGCGGTGAACGCCTCGTGACCGGGGGTGTCGATGAAGGTGATCTTGCGGTCTTCACCGTTGACGTTGGTACCCGCCTGGTAGGCACCGATGTGCTGGGTGATGCCGCCGGCCTCGCCCGCAACGACGTTCGTCTTGCGGATGGCGTCGAGCAGTCGGGTCTTGCCGTGGTCGACGTGACCCATGACGGTGACGACCGGCGGACGCGGCATGAGGTATTCCTCGCCGCCCTCGTCCTCGCCGAACTCGATGTCGAAGGTCTCGAGGAGCTCGCGGTCCTCCTCCTCCGGGCTGACGATCTGAACTTCGTAGTTCATCTCGCCCGCGAGGAGCTGGAGGGTCTCGTCGGAGACGGACTGCGTGGCAGTGACCATCTCGCCGAGGTTCATCATGACCGCGACCAGCGACGCCGGGTTGGCGTTGATCTTCTCCGCGAAGTCGGTGAGGGACGCACCGCGCGACAGGCGAACGGTCTCGCCGTTGCCGCGGGGCAGCATCACGCCGCCGACGGACGGGGCCTGCATGGCCTCGTACTCCTGGCGCCTCTGACGCTTCGACTTGCGACCGCGACGGGCGGGCCCGCCGGGACGGCCGAAGGCACCCTGCGTGCCACCACGGGCACCGGGACCGCCGGGACGGCCACCGAAGCCGGGACGACCGCCGCCACCGGCGCCGGCCGGGCCGCCGCCGAAGCCGCCGCCACCCGGACGCGGGCCACCGAAGCCGCCGCCGCCCGCGGGACGCGAGCCCGGACCGGCCGGACGGCCGGCGAAGCCGCCGCCACCGGGACGACCGGCGCCACCGGGACGCGGGCCACCGGCACCGGGACCACGGCCACCGGGGCCGCCACCGGGACGGGGACCGGGACCACCGGCAGCGGGACGCTGCGGCATCATGCCCGGGTTCGGACGGTTACCACCGGGAGCGCCACCGGGACGCGGGGCGCCGCCCTGCGGACGGGGCATGCCGCCCGGGGTCGGACGGCCCGCACCGGGACCCTGCGGACGCGGAGCGCCACCGGGACCACCCTGCGGGCGGGGAGCACCCTGGCCGCCACCGGCGCCGGGGGCACCGGGACGGGGAGCGCCGGCCGGACGGGGCGCCTGCGGGCGCGCCATGCCGGTGGAGCCACCAGAGGTGAACGGGTTGTTGCCCGGACGGGGACCGGCCGGACGGGCGCCCTGCGGACGCGGGGCCTGGCCACCGGGACCGGCGGGACGCTGTCCCTGGCCGCCGGGGGCGGAGCCGGCCGGACGCGGGGCGCCGGGACGGGCACCGGCCTGGCCACCCTGGGCCGCGGGACGCTGCTGCGCCGGACGCGGGCCGGGGGTCGCACCGGGACCGGCGGGACGCTCGGTGCGCGCCGGGGCGGCCGGGGCCGCCGGAGGCGCGGAGAACTCGGTCGCCACGGGAGCCGCCGGAGCGGGCTTCGGGGCGGCCGGAGCCTTGGGACCGGGACGCGGGCCGGAAGCGGCCGGAGTCACCGGGGCGGACGCGCTGGGAGCCGGAGCCTCGGCAGCGGCCGGCTTGGGGGCCGGGGCGCCGGGCTTGGGGGCAGCGGGACGTGCAACAGCACCCGGGGTGGGAACCCCGGGCTTGGCGGGCGCAGCCTTGCGGGGCGCACCCGGCTTCGCAGCGGACTTGCCGGCGCTGCCGCCGGGCCCCTGCAGTGCGTCAGTCAACTTGCGTACAACCGGCGCCTCGATCGTCGAGGACGCCGAACGGACGAACTCACCGAGTTCCTGGAGCTTGGCCATGACGACCTTGCTCTCAACTCCGAACTCCTTGGCGAGTTCGTATACCCGGACCTTAGCCACTTCGCTCCTTTTAGGTCCGGGTTACGCCGGACCGTCGCTACTTCATGGGCGTACTCATCGCGTACTCATCGAGTGCTCATCGCAATCTCGACCTACTTCCAACTCGCGAGGTACCTGACCGCACGGGGTATCCGTGCCGTACTACTTCTTACGGTGTCGCCTCGGCCACGACGGCCACGGCTTTGCTCAGTCCGGTCGTGTCGAGTGCTCCCGGGGACCGTAGGGCCCGGGGGAACGCTCTGCGACGGACCGCCTTGTCCAGACAGACCACGGCAGGGTGCACATAGGCGCCCCGGCCGGGCAGCGTACCGCTTGGATCAGGGACGCATTCGTCCCCGATCGCCACGATGCGCAGCAGATCGCTCTTGGCCGCTCGCTCCCGACACCCCACACAGGTGCGTTCGGGGCATGCGCGGGCTTGCGTCCGGCCAGACACGCCTAAGTCTACCTCCCCGCACCGACCTCACCCCTTCGGGCGAAAAATCGAACGGATGTTGTCGAGATCTGCTGTCTTGATCCTGTCTACCCGCCGGACAGCTCCGGCGGGTACCGGATTTATTCCCCGTCCCGGGCCCGGTCGGCGTCCGGGGACACCTCGGTGTCGGGGCGGATGTCGATGCGCCAGCCGGTGAGCCGCGCGGCGAGGCGGGCGTTCTGGCCCTCCTTGCCGATGGCCAGCGACAGCTGGTAGTCGGGCACGGTCACCCGGGCGGAGCGCGAGTCCCAGTCGACGACCTCGACCTTGCTCACCCGGGCGGGTGACAGCGCGTTCGCGACCATCTCCGCCGGGTCGTCCGACCAGTCGACGATGTCGATCTTCTCGCCGTGCAGTTCGGCCATGACGTTGCGCACACGGGCGCCCATCGGGCCGATGCAGGCGCCCTTCGGGTTGAGGCCCGAGCGGGTGGACCGTACGGCGATCTTGGTACGGTGGCCGGCCTCGCGGGCGATCGCCGAGATCTCGACGCTGCCGTCCGCGATCTCCGGGACCTCCAGCGCGAAGAGCTTCTTCACCAGGTTGGGGTGGGTGCGCGACAGCGTCACGGACGGACCGCGGACACCCTTCGCCACCCGTACGACGTACGCCTTGATCCGCAGACCGTGCGTGTACTCCTCGCCGGGGACCTGCTCCTGCACCGGCAGGATGGCCTCGAGCTTGCCGATGTCGACGAGGACGTTCTTGGGGTCCTTGCCCTGCTGGACGACACCGGTGATGACGTCGCCCTCACGGCCGGCGAACTCGCCGAAGGTCAGGTCGTCCTCGGCGTCGCGCAGACGCTGCAGAATCACCTGCTTGGCGGTCGTCGCGGCGATCCGGCCGAAGTCCGACGGGGTGTCGTCGAACTCCTTGGCCTCCTGCCCCTCCTCCAGGTCCCGCGGGTCCTCCGTCGCCCACACGACGACGTGGCCGTTGGTGCGGTCCAGCTCCACGCGCGCGCGCCGGAAGCTGCCCTCGGTGCGGTGGTACGCGATGAGGAGGGCCGACTCGATCGCCTCGACGAGCAGGTCGAAGGAGATCTCCTTCTCCCGGACCAGACCCCGCAGGGCACTCATGTCGATGTCCACGGCTACGCCTCCTCTTCCTTCTTGTCCTTGCGGTTGAACTCGATCTCGACCCGCGCCTTGGCGATGTCGGTGAAAGCAATACGACGGGCGGTCGCCTTGCGGCCCTTCACGCCCGGAACCTCGAGGTCCATTCCCTCGTCGTCCACATCGAGGATGCGGGCGATCAGTTCCCCGCCCTCCACCTGCTGGAACTTCACGAGGCGGCCGATCGCCCGTACGTAGTGACGGTGCTCGGTCAGCGGGCGGTCGGCGCCCGGCGAGCTCACTTCGAGGACGTACTCGTCCTCACCCATCACATCGGATTCGTCGAGCTTGTCGGAGACCTCGCGACTCAGCTCGGCACACGCGTCCAGTTCCACGCCCTCGTCGGAGTCCACGATGATGCGCAGCATCCGGCGCTTGCCGGCCTTGGACATCTCGATGTCCTCGAGATCCAGGCCCTTGGCGGCGACGAGCGGCTCCAGCAATCCGCGCAGCCTGTCGCTCTGGGTGGTGCTCATCCGGGTGACTCCTCGGCCGCGTGTGCTGTTGTGGTTTACGTCGCGTGTCAGGTCAAAGGGTATCCGGTCGCGGAGGGTGTTGCCGTCCTCCGTGGGGACAGGGCCCCGGGTACGGTGATCACACCCTGCCCCGTCACCACCTTCGAGGACGTCGCCGTGCCCTGGACTTCGCCTTTGCGGCTCTCCCGCAGGAGCCTGCTCGCCGGCGCCGCCGGTGTGGCCGGCACCGCGCTGCTCACCGGGTGTTCCGACGGGAACGGCTCGTCGGACACCGCTGCCGGGGTTCCACTCGAACGGCGGATGCGCGAAACAGCCGTTCGGGACAGCGTGCGGCTGCTGGAACGTTACGACGCCACCGCCGCCGCCCATCCGGCCCTGGCCGCGCGCCTCGCACCGCTGCGGGCGTCGGTCGCCGCGCACACCGGGGCACTGGCCTCCGCGGACTCCGCGAGCGGCAAGCCCGCGGGCGCCGCCTCGCCCTCCGCCTCTGCCGGCCCGTCCGCGCCGGCCGGCGCCCCCGCGCCGAGCGGCGAGCCCGTGCCGCCGAAGCCCGAGGAGGCCCTCACCGCCCTCGCGGACGCCGAGCGCAGCCTCGCCGAGGCCCGGACCATCGCCCTGGCCGGGGCTCCCGGGGAGCTGGCCCGGCTGCTGGCCTCGGTGGCCGCGTGCGGCGCCGTACACGCCTACCTGCTGACCTCGCCCCAGGGAGACAAGCCGTGAAGACCGACCCCTCCCCCGCGAACCGCGCCCTCGAGGCCGCGCAGTCGGCGCTCGCCGCCGAGCACGCGGCCGCGTACGGCTACGGGGTCATCGGAGCGCGCGCCTCCTCCGCGCACTCTGCCGAGGCCCGCGAGGCGCACGGCGGCCACTTGTCCCGGCGGGACGCGCTCGCCCGGACGGTGCGCGAGATGGGCGGTTCGCCGCGGCCCGCGGAGGCGGCGTACGCCCTGCCCTTCGAGGTGCGCACCCCGGCCGATGCCGAGCGGCTGGCCGCCGAGATCGAGGACCGGGTGGCGGGTGCGTACTCCGATCTGGTGCGGGCCGCGGACGGCCGGCTGCGCCGCGAGGCGGCCGACGCGCTGAGCGCCGCGGCCGTGCGCGCGGCACGCTGGCGTGGTGTCGGCGTAGCCTTCCCTGGGCTCACGGAACGCGGAGAACGAGCCCGGACCAGCTGAAAGGGATCACGCACGCATGGCTTTCGAACCGCCGCAGCGGCTTGTACGGGCGCTCGGCGAGACGCCGGATCCGGCGCAGAACGCGGACTGGCTGGGGCAGTTGCCCCGGCTCGCCGAGGAGGCGCTGGCCCGGCGTGGGGTGCAGGCCCAGCGGGTGCAGGCTCCGGGCGGCCGGAGCAGTCTGGTCGTCCTCGTCCGCTACGCCGACGGGACCCCGGCCGCGGTGAAGCTGGCTCCCCCGTCCGCGCGGCCCGACCGGGAGCTGGCCGCGCTGGCGCACTGGGGCGGGTTCGGCGCCGTACGGGTCCTCGACACCCGGCACCACGAGGAGGACGGGGCGCTGCTGCTGGAGCGGCTCCACCCCGAGGTGTCGCTGCGGTCGCTGCCGGAGGCGAAGGCCCTGCTGGAGGCGAGCGGGACGCTGCGCAGGCTGTGGGTGGCCCCACCGGCCGGGCACCCGTTCGAGACGGTGGCCGAGCGCACCGCGCAGCAGGCGGAGGTGCTGCGCAAGGCCCCGCCGGAGGCCGAGGCGCTGGCGTCCGCCGCGCTCGCGGCCCTCGAGGAGCTGACGGCGCTGCCCGGCGAAGAGCTGCTGCTGCACGGGAACTTCCGGCAGGGCAAGGTGCTGGCCGGCGAGCGGGCGCCGTGGCTGGCGGTCGGCCCGGACCCGCTGGTCGGGGACCGTGCGTACGACCTGGCCCGGCTGGTCCGGGACCGGCTGGAGGACCAGGTCGCGTCGTCGGCGGGGGCGTCGGGCGCCCGGCGCCGGGTGAACAAGCTGGCCGACTCCCTGGAGGTGGACCGGGACCGGCTGCGCGGCTGGACGCTGTTCCGCGCGGTGGAGTCCGGGAACCGGGCGCTGACCGCGGGACGGCGCCGGGACGCGGAGCTGCTGCTGGAGTTCGCGGCCTGGTTGTAGGGCATACCGTAGATACGGGTAGGTGCCCCCGCAGGAGGCCGTCATGGTCCAGGAACTGCTGACAGCGGGAATCGCAGCGGCCGTGGGAGTCGCGGCGTACGCGGGCGTGGCCGCACGGGTGGTGCGGCAGTACGAGCGGGGCCTGGTCTTCCGCTTCGGCCGCCTGCGGGAGGGCGTCCGCGGGCCGGGCTTCACCATGATCCTTCCGTTCGTGGACCGCCTTCACAAGGTGAACATGCAGATCGTGACGCTGCCGGTGCCCGCGCAGGAGGGCATCACGCGGGACAACGTCACCGTGCGGGTGGACGCGGTCGTGTACTTCAAGGTCGTGGACCCGGCGAACGCGATCATCGAGGTGGAGGACTACCGCTTCGCGGTCTCGCAGATGGCGCAGACCTCGCTGCGTTCGATCATCGGCAAGTCGGACCTGGACGATCTGCTGTCCAACCGCGAGAAGCTGAACCAGGGCCTGGAGCTGATGATCGACAGCCCGGCGGTGGGGTGGGGCGTGCAGATCGACCGGGTCGAGATCAAGGACGTCTCACTGCCGGAGACGATGAAGCGGTCGATGGCACGGCAGGCGGAGGCGGACCGCGAGCGGCGGGCACGGGTCATCAACGCGGATGCGGAGCTTCAGGCTTCGAAGAAGCTGGCCGAGGCGGCGGCGGTGATGTCGGAGCAGCCGGCGGCGCTTCAGCTGCGGCTGCTGCAGACGGTGGTGGCGGTGGCTGCGGAGAAGAACTCCACGCTGGTCCTCCCGTTCCCGGTGGAGCTCCTCCGCTTCCTGGAACGCGCTGCCCCGCCGGCCCCGGGGGCCACGCCCCCCGGCCCGGAACTCGCCACCGCGCCGCCCCCCGCCCCCGAGCTGAACGGCTCGGCGGACCCCGGACCGGCGCTGGACGCCTCGCGGGAGACCGGGCCTGCGCTGAACGGCTCGCCGGACACCGGCCCCGCCTTGAACGGCTCCCCGGACCCCGGCCCGTCACTGACCGCCTCCCCCGGTCCCGGCTCCACGGTGGACGGCTCGCGGGGCCGGGTCCCGGGCGCCGTCACCCGGGACTCCGGCGCACCCGGCACGGACGAAGCGCAGGCCGGCTGACCGTCACGCCGTCACGCCGTCACGCCGTCACGCCGTCAGGCGGGACAGGGCTTCGGGCAGGGGGAGTTCCTCGCGGGTGCCCGTGGCGCGGTGCTGGAGCTCGACCACCTCGTCCGCCGAGCGGCGGCCCGCGACCAGGATCCACGGGACCCCGATCAGCTCCGCGTCCGTGAGCTTCACGCCCGGGGACAGGCCCGGCCGGTCGTCCAGCAGGACCCGCAGCCCGGACCCCGCGAGAGCCTCGGCCGCCCGCTCCGCCAGCGCCAGCGGAACCGCCTTGCCCGCCGCCACCACGTGGACGTCCGCCGGGGCCACCGCAGCCGGCCAGGCCAGGCCCCGTTCGTCGGCGGTCTGTTCGGCCAGCGCGGCCACCGCCCGCGAGACGCCGATCCCGTACGAGCCCATCGTGACCCGCACCGGCTTGCCCTCCCGGCCCAGCACGTCCAGCCCGAACGCGTCCGCGTACTTGCGGCCCAGCTGGAAGATGTGCCCGATCTCGATCGCGCGGTCCAGCCGGAGCCCGGCACCGCACCGCGGGCAGGGGTCGCCGGGCTCGACGACGACCACGTCGAGGTACTGGTCCACCTCGAAGTCGCGCCCGCAGACCACGTTCCGGGCGTGCGTGTGCTCGCGGTTGGCCCCCGTCACCCACGAAGTGCCGGGCGCGACACGGGGGTCGGCCAGGTAGCGGACCTTGCCGAGGCCCTGCGGGCCCACGTAGCCGCGTACCAGGTCGGGGCGGTCGACGAAGTCCTCGGCCGTCACCAACTCCACCACCGCCGGGGCCAGATGCTCACCCAGCTTGCCGAGGTCGACCTCCCGGTCACCGGGAACGCCCACGGCGACGATCTCGCCGTCGACCTTCACCAGGAGGTTCTTCAGCGTCGCCGACGCCGGCACGCCCAGGTGCGCCGCCAGCGTCTCGATCGTCGGGGTGTCGGGGGTGTCCACCTCCTCCAGCGCGGGGTGCTCCGCGTCCACCGGGGTCAGCGCGAAGGTCACCGCCTCCGTGTTCGCCGCGTAGTCGCAGGACGGGCAGTCCACGAACGTGTCCTCGCCCGCCGGCGCGGGCGCCAGGAACTCCTCCGACGCCGAGCCGCCCATCGCTCCCGACACCGCCGACACGATGCGGTGGTCCAGGCCGAGGCGCTCGAAGATCCGCTGGTACGCGGCCCGGTGCAGGGCGTAGGACTCCGCGAGGCCCTCGTCGCTCACGTCGAAGGAGTACGAGTCCTTCATCTGGAACTCGCGCCCGCGCAGCACGCCGGACCGCGGCCGGGCCTCGTCGCGGTACTTGGTCTGGATCTGGTAGAGCATGACCGGCAGGTCCTTGTAGGACGTGCACTGGTCCTTCACCACGAGGGTGAAGATCTCCTCGTGGGTGGGGCCGAGCAGGTAGTCCGCGCCCTTGCGGTCCTTGAGCCGGAAGAGCAGGTCCCCGTACTCCGACCAGCGCCCGCTGACCTCGTACGGCTCCTTCGGCAGCAGCGCCGGGAGCAGCACCTCCTGGGCCCCGATGGCGTCCATCTCCTCGCGGACGATGCGCGAGACGTTGTCGAGGACCTTCTTGCCGAGCGGCAGCCAGATCCACACGCCCGCGGAGCTGCGGCGGACGTATCCGGCGCGGACGAGGAGCCGGTGGCTGAGGGTCTCCGCGTCGGCCGGGTCCTCGCGGAGGGTCTTGGCCATGAGACGGGACATGCGCTGCACGTGTTGCGATGACATGACGGGAGGCTACCCGGGGCACCCGGCCCCCCGGAAACCCGTTTCAGGGGCGGCGCAGCGGCAGCGGGGCCCCCATCACGGCGTACGGGAGGCTCGCGCTCGGGAAGTGCACCTGTCGGGCCAGGTCCGTGTAGCCGAGGGCCCGGTAGAGCCCGCGGGCCGGGCTCTCGGTGTCGATGGCGGAGAGGATGGAGCGGGGCTCCTCGGCGGCGTCGGTGAGCCGGGTGATGAGGGTGCGGCCGACGCCGTGGCCCTGGAAGCCGGGGTGGACGTGCAGCTCGGTGATGACGAAGGCACCGTCGAGCCAGCCGTCGTGCCCCTCGGCCCGCAGGTACGGCTCGACGACCGAGGACCACCAGTACGCCCGGTCGTTCGGCATCCCGTACACGAACCCGGCGAGGGCGCCGTCCTCGGTGAACGCGCCGAGGGCGCGGGCTCCGCGGCAGGTCATGTGGCGCTGCACGATGTAGCGCCGGATGCCGACCTCCTCCTCGCTCAGCCCGAAGGCCACGGCCTGCACGCGCAGCGCCTCGTCCACGCGGTCGGCGAGGTCGAGGGGACCGATGCGGAGTCCGGCGGGCCGGTCGGGGTCGTCGCCCCCGGGGGTAGGCAGCATGCGGCCGACCTTACTGGGCACCCCCCGCCCCCGTCCGTACGGCCCCCAACCCCGCGGGTGGGGGACCAGCCCGCGGGGCCGGGCCGCGCGAGCGGCGCGTTCAGAAGAGCACGCTCATGAACGCGCCCACCTCGCGGAAGCCGACGCGGCGGTAGGCGGCACGGGCCGCGGTGTTGAAGTCGTTGACGTACAGGCTGACCACGGGCGCGACATCGCGCAGCGCGAACTCGACGACGGCCGCCATCCCGGTCTCGGAGTGCCCTCGGCCGCGGAACTCGGGGTCCACCCAAACGCCCTGGATCTGGCAGGCCCTGGCGGTCGCGGCGCCGATCTCCGCCTTGAAGACGACCTTGCCGTCCTCGATGCGGGCGAAGGAGCGGCCGGTGCCGACCAGCTCGGCGACCCGGGCCTGGTAGAGCAGACCGCCGTCGCCCGCCAGCGGCGAGACGCCGACCTCCTCGGTGAACATGGCCACGCAGGCGGGCATGATCAGGTCCATCTCGTCCTTGCGGATGCGCCGCACCAGCGGGTCGGGGCGCACGTCCGCGGACGCCTGCTCGGTGACCATGAGCGGCTGGTGGGAGCGGATGTCGCGGGCGGGTCCCCAGCTGGGCTCCAGGAGCCGCCACAGCAGCCGGGTGGCCTCGGCGGGGCCGACGATGGAGGAGCAGCGGCGGCCGGTGCGGCGGGCCCGGTCGGCGAAGGCGCGGACGGCGTCGGAGTCGGCGCAGACGGGGACGAGGTTGGCGCCGGCGTAGCAGAGGGAGCGCAGCTCCCCGTCGGCGTAGTAGCCCCACATCTCGCCGCCCAGGCGCCACGGGTCGAGGCCGGCGACCTGGACCCGGGAGGTGACGAAGGCGTTCTCGACCGGCTCGCGTCCGAGGACTTCGAGGGCGGCGTCGAGATCACTGGGCTCAAGGACCCGGGTGGTGGTCTGCGTCAACACTGGGGCCTCACCATACAAGTCTGCTGATCTCCGCACTGTACCCGCCGCCACCGGAGGATGCCCGGTCCCACGGGTCACGAAAAAGCCCCGGCCCCGCCCGCGAGCTGCGGGAACGGGGCCGGGGCCGGTGTGCGTGCGGGGCGCCGCCGGGGCGCCCGGGGTGCTCAGACGCCGATGGCGACGGTGGGCTCGCCGGACATCACGCCGTCCTTCTCCATCTGCTCGGCGATCTTCATCGCCTCTTCGATGAGGGTCTCCACGATCTTCGACTCGGGGACGGTCTTGATGACCTCGCCCTTCACGAAGATCTGGCCCTTGCCGTTGCCGGAGGCGACACCGAGGTCGGCCTCGCGGGCCTCTCCCGGGCCGTTGACGACGCAGCCCATGACGGCGACGCGCAGCGGGACCTCCATGCCGGTGAGGCCCGCCGTGACCTCCTCGGCCAGCTTGTACACGTCCACCTGGGCGCGGCCGCAGGACGGGCAGGAGACGATCTCCAGGCGGCGCGGCTTGAGGTTCAGCGACTCCAGGATCTGGATGCCGACCTTGACCTCCTCGACCGGCGGGGCCGAGAGGGAGACGCGGATGGTGTCGCCGATGCCCTCGGAGAGCAGCGCACCGAAGGCGACGGCGGACTTGATGGTGCCCTGGAAGGCGGGGCCGGCCTCGGTGACGCCGAGGTGCAGCGGGTACGTGCACTGGGCGGCGAGCTGGCGGTAGGCGTTGACCATGACGACCGGGTCGTTGTGCTTGACCGAGATCTTGATGTCGCTGAAGCCGTGCTCCTCGAAGAGGGAGGCCTCCCAGAGCGCGGACTCGACGAGCGCCTCGGGGGTGGCCTTGCCGTACTTCTTGAGCAGCCGGGCGTCGAGGGAGCCGGCGTTGACGCCGATGCGGATCGGAGTGCGCGCGTCGTTGGCGGCCTTCGCGATCTCCTTGACCTTGTCGTCGAACTGCTTGATGTTGCCCGGGTTCACGCGGACGGCGGCGCAGCCGGCGTCGATCGCGGCGAACACGTACTTGGGCTGGAAGTGGATGTCGGCGATGACCGGGATCTGCGACTTCTTCGCGATGACGGCGAGGGCGTCGGCGTCGTCCTGGGTCGGGCAGGCCACGCGGACGATCTCGCAGCCGGAGGCGGTCAGCTCGGCGATCTGCTGGAGCGTGGCGCCGATGTCGGAGGTTCGGGTGGTGGTCATCGACTGCACCGAAACGGGTGCGTCGCCACCGACGGCCACCGAACCGACCTGGATCTTGCGGCTGACCCTGCGGTCGGCAAGCTTCGTCGGCACGGCCGGCATTCCGAGAGAGATGGCAGTCATCTGCTGTGCAACCCCAAGGTGTGGATCAAGGTCCCGAGATCGGCGGGCTCCAGGCTTCGAGATTACGCCAACCACGGGGCGGCCCTTGCATCCGAGGGCCCGGAACACCCGAACGTAGGGAGCCGGGCACGAAGCGTGCCCGGCTCTCCGTACGGCTGACGCGCATGCGGACGTACTAGGTGATCTTGATCGGGTTCACCACGTCGGCCACGAGGACGAGCAGCGTGAAGCAGACGAACACGCCGGCCACCACGTACGCGGCGGGCATCAGCTTCGCCACGTCGAACGGGCCGGGGTCGGGGCGCCGGAAGACCCGGGCCACCGTCCGCCGGACCGACTCCCACAGGGCGCCCGCGATGTGCCCGCCGTCGAGCGGGAGCAGGGGGAGCATGTTGAACAGGAACAGCGAGAGGTTGAAGAACCCGACGAGCTGGAGGAAGAACACCAGCCGCTGCTCGGCCGGGATGTCCAGGGTGGCGATCTCGCCGCTGATCCGGGCCGCGCCGACGATGCCCATCGGGGAGTCGGGCTCGCGCTCGGCTCCGCTGAACGCCGCGTCCCACAGGGCCGGGATCTTGGCGGGCAGCTTGAGCAGCCCCTGGACGCTGTTGTCGACGACCTCGCCCATGTGGTCCACGGACTGGCCGAAGGACAGCGGGGCGATCTCGCTCTTCGGGCTGAAGCCGAGCCAGCCGGCCGTCACGTACTCGCCCTTGACGTACCCGCCGTGGCCGTCCGTCTTGGCGACCTTGTTCTCGATGAGCTTGACCGGCAGGGACTGCTGCTTCCCGTCCCGGACGACCGTGACGGTGGCGGGGCCGACGGTGTCGCGGATCTGCTTCTGCAGGGCGGCCCAGTCGGCCACCTTGTGACCGTTGAACGCCACGATCCGGTCCCCGGCGAGCAGGCCGGCGGCCTTGGCCGGGGCGACCGGGTCGCCGGCCTTGCAGATCTCGCGCTTCTCGCTCTGCTGGATGACGCACGGCGAGACGCTCGCGACCTGCGTGGTCGTCTGGTTGATCCCGAAGCTCATCCAGACGCCGAAGAAGATCGCCAGTGCCAGCACCAGGTTCATGAACGGGCCCGCGAACATCACGATCACGCGCTTCCACGGCCTGCGCGTGTAGAACAGCCGCGTCTCGTCGCCGGGCTGGAGCTCCTCGTACGCCGCCGAGCGCGCGTCCTCGATCATCGAACGGAACGGCGAGGTCGACCGGGCGGTCACCTTGCCGTCCTCGCCGGGCGGGAACATCCCGATCATGCGGATGTAGCCGCCCATCGGGATGGCCTTGATCCCGTACTCGGTCTCGCCCTTGTGGCGCGACCAGATGGTCGGGCCGAAGCCGACCATGTACTGGGGCACGCGGATGCCGAAGAGCTTGGCCGTCGAGAGGTGGCCGAGCTCGTGCCAGGCGATGGAGACGAGCAGCCCGAATACGAAGATGAGTATTCCGAGCACCGTCATGAGTGCTGTCATGCGCGCGCCTCCACGGCGGCCCGGGCCGCCATCTCCTGTGCCCGGGCCCTGGCCCAGGTCTCCGCTTCGAGGACGTCTGCGACCGTGAGAGAAGTTCCCGCGTCCGGCGTCCCGTGCTCATCGACCACGGCAGAGACCGTATCCATGATTGCTGTGAACGGCAGCCGACCGGCCAGGAACGCCTCGACGCACTCCTCGTTCGCCGCATTGAACACCGCGGGGGCGGTGGAGCCCAGGGTGCCCACGTGCCGGGCCAGTCCCACCGAGGGGAAGGCCTCGGTGTCCAGCGGGAAGAACTCCCAGGTCGACGCCTTGGTCCAGTCGAAAGCGGGGGCCGCGTCCGGGACGCGCTCGGGCCAGCCGAGGCCGATCGCGATGGGGCCGCGCATGTCCGGCGGGGTGGCCTGGGCGAGCGTGGAGCCGTCGGAGAACTCCACCATCGAGTGGACGTACGACTGCGGATGGACCACGACCTCGATGCGGTCGAAGGGGATGTCGTAGAGCAGGTGCGCCTCGATGACCTCCAGCCCCTTGTTGACCAGGGTCGCCGAGTTGATGGTGATCACCGGGCCCATGGCCCAGGTCGGGTGCGCGAGGGCGTCCTTGACGGTGACGCCCGCCAGCTCGGCGCGGGTACGGCCGCGGAAGGGCCCGCCGGAGGCGGTGACCACGAGCTTGCGGACATCGGCCCGGGTGCCGGCGGCGAGGGCCTGGAACAGGGCCGCGTGCTCGGAGTCGACCGGGATGATCTGACCGGGCTTCGCGAGGGCCTTGACCAGCGGGCCGCCGACGATCAGCGACTCCTTGTTGGCCAGGGCCAGGGTGCGGCCCGCCCGCAGCGCGGCGAGGGTCGGCGCGAGGCCGATGGAACCGGTGATGCCGTTGAGGACGGTGTGGCACTCGGAGGCAGCGAGCTCGGTCGCCGCGTCGGGCCCGGCCAGGATCTCGGGCAGCGGCTCGGAGGCGCCGTACTGGGCGTCCAGCGCCTCCTTCAGGGCCGGTACGACGTCCTCGCGGGCCACGGCCACCGTGTTCACGCGCAGCTGCCGGGCCTGCTCGGCCAGCAGCCCGACGCGCCCGCCGGCGGCGGACAGCGCGGTCACCCGGAACCGGTCGGGGTTGCGCAGGGCGAGGTCGATGGCCTGGGTACCGATGGACCCGGTGGATCCGAGGATGACGATGTCCCGCCGGCCGGCCGCGGGGTCGAAGAGGAGGTGCGGATCGGCGAGGGGGGCTGGGCGGTCGCTCATGCCCCCATTGTTGCCGCAACTCAGAAGCGGTTGGACACGGAGTCCCCGTGAACGGCGCCGGCGAGCAGTTCGGGCAGGGTCCCGGCGAAGTCCGGGAGCGCGCGGGCGGCCCGCCACCAGGCGTCGGTGTCGCCGCCGAGGGCGGTTTCGAACAGCCGGTCCGCCTCGGCGCGGGCGGCGAGCACCGCCGGATGGTGGTCGTGGCGGTCGGGGTGGTCCATCTCGCCCAGCCAGTGGCCCTCGTCCAGGGCCCACGCGGCGGGGGCCTTGTGCCGGATCACGTCGGCGCCGGCCAGGATCCCGTCGTCGAGGCAGGCGCGGACCCACCGGACGTCCTCGCGCAGATCGCCCATGGCATTGGGCACCCCGAGGCTCGCGAGGGCCAGCTCGCGGTTCACGCTGTCGTCCGGCTCCCACGGGGATCCCGGCGCGAGGGCGTCCACCGCCTCGGCGAGCCCGGGTATCGGGGCCTGCGGCTGCGGCGGCGCTGCGGCCCCGGCGGCGACCGCGGCCGCCAGCTCGGGCAGGGTCCCCTCGAATCCGGGGGCGTGCCGCTGCAGCTCGGCCCAGAGCCGGGGGTCGTCGCCGAGTGCCGGGCGCAGCACCCGCAACAGGGCGGAGCGCATCCCCGCCCACTCGGCCAGGTTCCAGCCGAGGCCGCCGGCGGCGTGGGCCTGCCCGAGGAGCAGCGCCCGGTGGGCCGGTGCGACGGCCGCCGCGAGCTCGTCGAAGGTCAGGGTGCCGGTCCGGACGGCGCGGACCGCCGGCCGGTGCCATCCCGGGCCGTACGAGGCCTGCGCGCGGGTGTCGAGCAGCGCGAGCCGGGCCCGCCGGTCCAGATCGGCGACGAGCAGCAGGGCCTCCACGGAGCCGGGCGGCAGCGGGGCGCGGGCGTGCTCGCTCAGCAGGGTCTCGGGGTCGAGCTCGTACGGGAGGGCCAGGATGTCGAGCGGGATCCGCGGGCGGCGGCTGCCGTGCCGGCGCAGCAGTCCGATGAGCTCGGGGCCGGTCAGCGGCGGCCCGCCGGGCCCCACGCCGGTCGACGGCGGCCCGATCGGGCGGCCGAGCTCGGTGCCGAGGGTGGCGAGCAGCTCAGGCGAGGGGCCGGGGCGGGCCGCGTACCGCGCGGGGCCGGGCAGGCCGGGCAGGGGGCGGCCGTGCACCTGGGGGCTGCGGGCGATGGTGCGGCGGTCCTCGTCGGTGCCCTCGCGCAGCAGCAGGGTGACGGCGGAGGCCGGCAGGTACTCGTCCCGGCACAGGAACCGGCGGGTGGGCGCGTCGAGCCGCCCGAGGAGATCGGAGGCGACGGCGTCCGGTGCGTGGCGCAGCAGGAGCGCCACGCACCAGGCGAGCCGTCGGCTCTCCCTGTCCACGTTCACATGCATCCGCTTCCCCGGGTTCCCTGTCGCCAGTGTCGTACGCCTGACGGGCACCCGGCGATGATCGCAGGTCAGCGGATGGGGCGGTGGACGTTCTTCTGAGTCGACGGGCCGGGGGTGGCGTCGGCGATCCAGGGGCCGTCGCCGGAGGGGTCGAGCACGCCCTCCTCGAGCCAGGTGTAGGTGCCGGAGAGCACCCCGGCGACGACCTTGCGGTCCAGGTCGTCGGTGTTGGACCAGAGCCGGCCGAAGAGCTCTTCGACGCGGATCCGGGACTGCCGGCAGAAGACGTCGGCCAGCTGGTAGGCCTCGCGGCCGTGTTCCCCGGAGGCGCGCAGGTGCTCGGCGCGCACGCAGGCCGCGCTCATCGCGAAGAGTTCGGCGCCGATGTCGACGATCCGGCCGAGGAAGCCCTGCTTGGTCTCCATGCGGCCCTGCCAGCGGGACATCGCGTAGAACGTGGACCGGGCGAGTTTGCGGGCGCTGCGCTCGACGTAGCGCAGGTGGACGGAGAGGTCGGGGTGGCCGCCCGGGTGGAAGGCGCGGTACGCGCCGGGGACGTGGCCGGGGCCGGTGGCGAGCTTGGGCAGCCAGCGGGCGTAGAACCCGGCGGCGCGGGCTCCGGCCTTGGCCTTGTCGCCGAGCGCCTTCTCGGGGTCGATGAGGTCGCCGGCGACCGACAGGTGGGCGTCGACGGCCTCGCGGGCGATCAGCAGGTGCATGATCTCGGTGGAGCCCTCGAAGATCCGGTTGATGCGCAGGTCGCGCAGCATCTGCTCGGCGGGGACGGCGCGCTCGCCGCGGGCGGCCAGCGACTCGGCGGTCTCGAAGCCGCGCCCACCGCGGATCTGGACGAGCTCGTCGGCCATCAGGCAGGCCATCTCGCTGCCGTAGAGCTTGGCGAGGGCGGCCTCGATGCGGATGTCGTTGCGGTCCTCGTCGGCCATCTGGGAGGCCAGGTCGACGACGGCTTCGAGGGCGAAGGTGGTGGCGGCGATGAAGGAGATCTTGGCGCCCACGGCCTCGTGCTTGGCGACCGGGCGGCCCCACTGCTCGCGGACGGCGGACCATTCGCGGGCGATCTTCAGGCACCACTTCCCGGCGCCGACGCACATGGCGGGCAGGGACAGTCGGCCGGTGTTCAGGGTGGTCAGCGCGATCTTCAGCCCGGCGCCCTCGGCGCCGATGCGCTGCGAGGCGGGCACCCGGACCCGGTGGAAGCGGGTGACGCCGTTCTCCAGGCCGCGCAGGCCCATGAAGGCGTTGCGGTGCTCGACGGTGATCCCGGGGGAATCGGCCTCGACGACGAACGCGGTGATGCCACCGCGGTGGTTCTCCGACTTCGGGACGCGGGCCATCACCACCAGCAGGTCCGCGACGACCCCGTTGGTGGTCCAGAGCTTCACCCCGTCGAGGACGTACGCGTCCTCGCCCTCGGGGACGGCGGTGGTGGCCAGGCGCGCCGGGTCGGAGCCGACGTCCGGCTCGGTGAGCAGGAAGGCGCTGATGGCGGTGGTCGCGCAGCGCGGCAGGAAGGTTTCCTTCTGCTCCTGCGTGCCGAACATCTTCAGCGGCTGCGGGACGCCGATCGACTGGTGCGCCGAGAGCAGGGCTCCGATGGCGGGGCTGACCGACCCGACGAGGGCCAGCGCCTTGTTGTAGTACACCTGGGTGAGGCCCAGGCCGCCGTATTTGGGATCGATCTTCATGCCGAGGGCGCCGAGCTCCTTGAGCCCGCGCACGGTCTCGTCGGGGATCTTGGCTTCGCGCTCGATGCGCGCACCGTCGATCTCGGTCTCGCAGAACGCCCGCAGCCGGGCCAGGAAGGCCTCGCCGCGCCGGACGTCTTCGTCCGCCGGCATCGGGTGCGGGTGGATCAGGTCGAGCCGGAAATGCCCCAGGAAGAGTTCCTTGGCGAAGCTGGGCTTGCGCCAGTCCTGTTCCCGGGCCGCTTCCGCGACCTGCCGTGCCTCGCGCTCGGTCACCTTGGGCTGTGCGGGCTGTGTTGCGGACATGAGGGGACTCACCTCGCCGCCGGAGTCGGTGGTACCGGCCTACTGGCCGGTGCTACCTGTGAGTCGTACCCGGTCCGGCCCTCCGGGAAAAGCCGGGACGGTCCGAGTGAGGGAAATCCAGCCCGCCCGGGCGGCTACCGCCTGCCGAGTGATCCGAAGGGGGCGTGCCACCCGCACCCCGGCGAGTGAGCCGAAGGGGGCGCGCCGGCGAAGAAGGCCGAGCGCCCGGAGAAACGGCGAGGAACGAGCCGTTTCGAGGACGCACGGTCTTCTGGAGCCGGCATCAGCGCCCCCGGAGGCGAACCGAGCCGCAAAGAAAGAGGCGAACCGAGCCGCAAAGAAAAGGGGGACGGCCGGAGCCCCCGCACAGTAGGCTCCGGCCGTCGGCTTTGGGCCGTACGAGAATCAGATGTCGAGGCCGGTCAGAACCAGGACCCGCTCGTACGTGTAGTCGTCCATCGCGTAGCGGACGCCCTCGCGGCCGACACCCGACTGCTTGACGCCGCCGTACGGCATCTGGTCGGCGCGGTAGGACGGCGCGTCGCCGACGATCACACCGCCGACCTCGAGCTCGCGGTGGGCGCGGAACGCGGTCTGGATGTTCCGGGTGAAGACGCCGGTCTGCAGGCCGAACTTCGAGTCGTTGACGGCGGCGAAGGCCTCGTCGGTGTTCTCGACCTTCGTCAGCGTCAGCACCGGCCCGAAGACCTCCTCGACGGCGAGGGTGGTGTCGGCGGGCAGGTCGGCGATGACGGTCGGCTCGTACGAGGCACCCTCGCGCTTGCCACCGGTGAGCAGCTTGGCTCCGGCGGAGATCGCCTCGTCGACCCAGGACTCGACCCGCTTGGCGGCGTCCTCGGAGACGAGGGGGCCGACGTCGGTCGCGGAGTCGGACGGGTCGCCGGTGACCTGGGCCTGGACCTTCGCGACGACCTTCTCGACGAGGCGGTCGTAGACGGCGGCGTCGGCGATCACGCGCTGCACGGAGATGCAGGACTGGCCGGCCTGGTAGTTCGAGAAGGTCGCGATACGGGTCGCGGCCCAGTCGAGGTCGGCCTCGGAGGACCAGTCGTCCAGGACCACGGCGGCGGCGTTGCCGCCGAGCTCCAGGGTGCAGTGCTTGTGGGGCACCGACTGCTGGATGGCGTAGCCGACCTTGTCGGAGCCGGTGAAGGAGATGACGGGCAGGCGCTCGTCCTTCACCAGGGCCGGCATCTTGTCGTTGGCGACCGGCAGGACCGACCAGGAACCGGCCGGGAGGTCGGTCTCGGCGAGCAGCTCACCGAGGATCAGGCCGGAGAGCGGGGTGGCCGGGGCCGGCTTCAGGATGATCGGCGCGCCGACGGCGATGGCCGGGGCCACCTTGTGGGCGCACAGGTTCAGCGGGAAGTTGAACGGCGCGATGCCGAGGACCGGGCCCTTGACGAAGCGGCGGGTCAGGGCGAGACGGCCGACGCCACCGGCGTCGGTGTCGAGGCGCTGGGCCTCTCCGCCGTTGAAGCGGCGGGCCTCTTCGGCGGCGAAACGGAACACGGACACCGCACGGCCGACCTCACCGCGGGCCCACTTGATGGGCTTGCCGTTCTCGGCGGAGATCAGCTGGGCGATCTCCTCGGTGCGCTCGACGAGCCGCTTGGACACGTGGTCCAGGGCGGCGGCACGGACATGGGCGGGAGTCGCGGAGAACTCGGCCGTCACGGCGTACGCCGCGGCCACGGCCTCTTCGACCTGGGCGTCGGTGGGCACGCTGACCGTGCCGACGAGCCGGTTGTCCCACGGGGAGTGGACGTCGAAGCTGTCCTCGCCGGTGGCCTGGCGGCCGGCGAGCCAGAAGGCGTGGGTGGAAGTCATGCGAATCCCGGCCCTTCGAGTGTGTGCGGGGTCCTTGTCCCCTCCACCGTAGGACTCCGTCCGGGTTTCGGCGTTTAGCCGGGGTGGAGTGTGCAGAGCCTTGCCCACGCCGCTTTGTCAGTGTCGCCGCCCCGGTCCCGCTGCGCGGCGGCCCGGGGCTACGCCGCGGGCGAGGTGGCCTTGAGGGCGAGCCACAGCTCCATGCGGACGTCCGGGTCGTCCAGGGAGCGACCCAGGATCTCCTCCACCCGCCGCATCCGGTACCGCAGCGTGTGCCGGTGCACGCCCAGGTCGGCGGCGGCCGCGTCCCACTGCCCGTGCCGCGACAGCCACGCCTGCAGCGAAGCCACCAGATCCCCCCGCCCCTTCTCGTCGTGCTCGCGCAGCGCCCGCAGGGTGCCGTCCGCGAACGCCCGTACCGCTTCATCCGCCAGCAGCGGGAGGACCGACCCCGCCGCCAGGTCCTCGTGTTCCACCATCGGCCGCCCTCGCCGCCGGGCCACGGCCAGCGCCTGGTCGGCCTGCTTGAACGCCGCCGCCACCCCAGCAGGCACCGCGGCGGCGGACAGGCCGACCACCAGCTCGTCCGGCTCCGGACCCGTCGTCTCCCGTCCGCGCCGCGATTCCAGGGCCTCCGCGTGGTCCGCGCACGCCTGCACCGCGGAGCCCCCGTCGGCCGCCAGCACCACCAGCCGCCCCGGCTCCGGCACCACCAGCAGCGCCTCCCCCGCACGGGCCGCCGCCGACTCGACGGCGTCGGCCAGCAGTGCCAGGCCCTCCGGCTGCGCCGTCCCCGGCAGCGCCGGCTCCGCCACGATCAGCCGGAACGGCGCCTCCAGCAGCGCCCCGTACAAGTCCCCGGCCACGGCCCGGGCGTGCTCGGCCTCCCCGTCCAGCAGCATCCGCAGCACCGCCGCCCCCAGCCGGGACTCCGCGTCGTGCAGCGACCTCGAGCGCTCGGTGGTCAGGGTCAGCAGCGCCAC
Organism: Streptomyces sp. R33; assembly: GCF_041200175.1. Taxonomy (NCBI): domain Bacteria; kingdom Bacillati; phylum Actinomycetota; class Actinomycetes; order Kitasatosporales; family Streptomycetaceae; genus Streptomyces; species Streptomyces sp. R33. The sequence goes on from NZ_CP165727.1 coordinate 2,879,116, forward strand.
CGCCGAGTGCACGGCGTACCGCTCGGCCGTGCCCAGCGGGGCCCCGGTGCCGACGGCGAGCGCGCCGCGGGCCCGCCGGCCCGTCCCCAGCGACTGGAGCTCGACCCGGTCCTCCGAGCCGCCCACCACCGCGCTCGCCGGCGCCGGCCGCTCCCGCAGCCGCTCCACGTCGGGGGTCAGCCGGGCGGCCCGCCGCGCGGCCCATTCCGGGGCGGCGGCGACCACCGCGCCCGAGGTGTCGTACAGGGCGGCCCAGCCGTGCACGTGCGCCGCCAGTTTCGCCAGCAGCTCGGCGGGGCCGTCGGCGGACAGCGCGGCCCGGGTCAGCTCCCGCTGGGCCTCGAATCCGGCGGTCACCGCGCGGTACTGGTCCGCGGCGAGGGCCGCGGAGACGGCCTTGCTGATCGCGAGGAACGGGGTCCTGCGCGGCACCTCCAACAGTGGCAGGTCCTCGGCCCGGGCGGCCTCGACCAGGGCCTCCGGGACCGCCTCGTAGTTCACGCCGACGGCGAAGCCGATGCCGACGACCCCGGCCGCGGCGAGGCGGCGTACGTACCGGCGCATCTCCTGCGGATCCTCGGCGTCCAGCTTCATCGCGGTGATCAGGAGCAGTTCCCCGCCCTCCATATAGGGGACGGGGTCGGCGAGCTCGCTGACGTGGGCCCAGCGGACGGGGGTGTCCAGGCGGCTCTCCCCCGCCCGGACGCTGAGCTTGAGCGCCGAGTGCTGGACGAGCGAGGCGAGGGTGAGCGGCATCGGGTACCAGGGGCCTTAGAGGAAGGAGGGGCGCGGCGCGGAATTTCGCCTTGTCGTATGAACGACTCCCCTCGATTCTGCCACCTCGTACGGGTCGGCTCAGCCCGTCGCGGCCAGCCGGACCAGCAGCGGAGCCGCCCGCTCGCCGCGGACCGAGGTCAGCGAGAGCACCGCGTACCCGGGCGGTACGGCGTGCGCCAGCTCGGAGGCCGACCACCGCTCCCGCTCCACCTGGCGCACGGTCACCGCGTCCGTGGTCACGGCCTTGCCGGTGACCAGCTTGCGGAAGGCGTGGATGGCCCGGGTCAGCGGCTGGTCGGCGAAGACGGTCCGGTGGGTGACGTCGCGCGTCTCCACCCACTCGGTGCCCCAGGCCTCGGCGAAGCGCTTGCCGTCCCAGGTGGTGACCCCGGAGAAGGCCATCCGGCAGCCGACCGCCCCGAGCAGCGGAGTGCGCAGCGCCTCCGGTACGTCGTCCAGCGTGCGCAGCGTCAGCAGTACGCCCGCGTTCGCCGAGCGCAGCCGCTGCAGGCCCCGCACGGTCTGCGGGGTCAGGGTGTGGGAGGCGTCGTCGAAGGCGAGGAACGCGAACAGCGACCGGTCGGCGCGGGCGGCGGCGGAGGCGTTGAACTGCGCGAGCAGCAGCCGGGCCAGGATCCGGGAGGCGTCGGCGTGCCCGCGCTCGGGCAGGTCGATGCGGACGCGCAGCGGGTGTTCCAGGGCGCGCAGCGAGAAGGGCCGCCCCTGTCCGGTGGTGTCGAAGAAGCCGGCGAAGGCGGGCCGGTCGAGGAGGGCCACCCGGTCCGCGAGGGCGGGTCCCGGGTCGCCCTGGGCCGCGTACTGCCGTTCGCGTGCGTCGAGTTCGCGGAGCATCACCTGCTGTCCGGCGGCTTCGAGGTCGGTACGCAGTCCGCCGAGGGCCTCGGGTACCCGGTCGAGCAGTTCGCGCAGTTCGGGCACGGCGGGGAAGCGGCCGTACGCCGCGCGGAACGGGCCGAGCAGCTGGGCGAGGGCCGTCGCGGCCCGGCGTACCTCCAGGCCGGGGACGTCGCCGACGAAGGCCTCGGCGAGCAGGGTGGCCGCCTCGTCGGCGTCGGTGGTGCCGCCGTAGAGGTCGAGGTCGTAGACGGAGTCGGGGTCGCCGACGCGGACCACGACGTCGTACGCGGTGTCCGGCCCGAGCTGGGCGCCGGCCGAGGCGACGGCGATGACGGCGGCCTGTCCGGCCAGCGCCTGGAGGGCGAGCGATTCGACGACGGGCCGCACCAGCTGCCGGGTCTTGCCCGCGCCGGACGGGCCGACGGCGAGCAGCGAGGTGCCGAGCACGGCGGGGTCGAGGGCCAGGCGCGTGCCGCGCCGGCCGTACGGGTTGCGCTCGCTGTCGTCGACCGTGCCGAGCAGCACCTGCCGGGCCAGCAGGTCGTGCCGCGCGGCCCGGACGGGCAGGTCCCGGGCCCCTGACGGGTGGACGCAGGCGCCCGCGCCCTTGTCGCGCACGGCGTCGGCGAAGGCGGTGGCCCGTGCGGGCTCGGCCCGTACGGACTCCCAGGCGCGCCGGATCCGCGCGTAGTCGACGTCGTTCATCCGCCCGGCCCCGACCTCGGCCCCGAGCCGGTCGGCGGTCTCCCCCAACCCGGCGCCCCGCACCTGGGGCCACCCCACGGGATCGTCGGGACCGCCCTCCTCGGGCCGGGCCGGGACGGCCGCCTGCACCGCCTGTACGGCTCGGCTGCGGAGCATGCGGCGGGCCAGTTCGGGCCAGCGGCCGAGCCGCCCGAAACCGACGGCCAGGATGGCGATGACCAGGCCGTACCAGATGTACGAGGCCACCACGGAGGGCAGCTTCCCGGCCCAGGAGTCGGGCGTGAACATGTAGAGCGGCCAGAGCCAGAAGCCGCCCAGGTAGCCGTTCCAGAGCAGGGACCACAGCAGCAGCCCGGCGAGCAGGGCGATCAGCGCACCGCTGATCAGCTGCCGGGTCGGGGTCCGCTCGGGCTCCTCGGCGGCGCGCGGCACGTGTCCGTACGTCCACACGCCGGGCCCGTCGGAACTGCGCGGGGTGCGCAGCCAGTCGGCGAGGGACGGGGCGGAACCGGCGGGGGCGTGGGCGGGCTTCGGCGGGAGTGAGGGTGGCGGGCCGGCGGGGCGCGGGACGTGCCCGGCGCGCGGCGGGCGCTTCTCGTCCGTGCCGTACGTGCCGTCGGTGTCCATGAAACCCCTGCCCCCTGCCCGTGCCTGCGCTGCGTCGCTCAATGTAGTTGCCCGGAGGCGGCCGTGGGCCCCGTACGAGCCCCTGTCTCCGCAGCGTCCACAAGACAGGCGGCGGGTCCTTCCTATGGCCGTCACGGACAAGGACACGCGGGCACCACTCCCGAACGGAGCATGCCGTACCCCCTCCCCCGGGCCTAGCCTGCGGACAAAGACACAAGTGCGTCCGAAAACACCCCCCCAGGAGCCCTCCATGACCGCTGTCCCGCAGGAGCGCAAGATCGTCACCGCGATCCCCGGCCCCAAGTCGCAGGAGCTGCAGGCCCGCCGTCTCGAGACGGTCGCCGGCGGCGTGGGCTCCGTGCTCCCCGTCTTCACGGCCCGCGCCGGCGGCGGCATCATCGAGGACGTCGACGGCAACCGTCTGATCGACTTCGGTTCCGGCATCGCCGTGACCTCCGTCGGCGCCTCCGCCGAGGCCGTCGTGCGCCGCGCCTCCGCGCAGCTCGCGGACTTCACGCACACCTGCTTCATGGTCACGCCGTACGAGGGCTACGTCGAGGTCTGCGAGGCGCTGGCCGAGCTGACCCCGGGTGACCACGCGAAGAAGTCGGCGCTGTTCAACTCCGGCGCCGAGGCCGTCGAGAACGCCGTCAAGATCGCCCGTGCGTACACCAAGCGCCAGGCCGTCGTCGTCTTCGACCACGGCTACCACGGCCGCACCAACCTCACGATGGCGCTGACGGCGAAGAACATGCCGTACAAGAACGGCTTCGGCCCGTTCGCCCCCGAGGTCTACCGCGTCCCGGTCGCCTACGGCTACCGCTGGCCCACCGGCGCCGAGAACTGCGGCCCCGAGGCCGCCGCCCAGGCGATCGACCAGATCACCAAGCAGATCGGCGCCGACAACGTCGCCGCGATCATCATCGAGCCGGTCCTCGGCGAGGGCGGCTTCATCGAGCCGGCCAAGGGCTTCCTGCCGGCGATCGTGAAGTTCGCCAACGAGAACGGCATCGTCTTCGTCGCCGACGAGATCCAGTCCGGCTTCTGCCGCACCGGCCAGTGGTTCGCGTGCGAGGACGAGGGCATCGTCCCGGACCTGATCACCACCGCCAAGGGCATCGCGGGCGGTCTGCCGCTCGCCGCCGTGACCGGCCGCGCCGAGATCATGGACGCCGCGCACGCGGGCGGTCTGGGCGGCACGTACGGCGGCAACCCGGTGGCCTGCGCCGGTGCGCTGGGCTCCATCGAGACCATGAAGGAGCTCGACCTCAACGCCGCGGCGAAGAAGATCGAGTCCGTCATGAAGACCCGTCTGACGGCCATGCAGGAGAAGTACGACATCATCGGCGACATCCGCGGCCGCGGCGCCATGATCGCGATCGAGCTGGTCAAGGACCCGGTGTCCAAGACCCCGTTCCCGGAGGCGGCCGGCGCGCTCGCCAAGGCCTGCCACGCCGAGGGCCTGCTCGTCCTCACCTGTGGCACCTACGGCAACGTGCTCCGTTTCCTCCCCCCGATCGTCATCGGCGAGGACCTGCTGAACGAGGGCCTGGACCTCATCGAGGCGGCGTTCGCGGCCATCGGCACGGACGTCTGAGCGACCTTCCGAACACGGGAGCCCGCCGGTACCCCCGGTAACGGGCGGACGCTGTGAAGAAGATGTGGGGGGCCGATGGCAGGAGCGCGATCCTGCTGTCGGTCCCCTTTCCGCTGCCGTACGGTTTCTGCAGATGAGTGAGACACCCCGCTCCCGGGAAACCGGGGGCGACACCAGTACCGGGCTTCCCCAGCGCCGCACTGGGCCTGCGTTCGCGCACACTCCTCACCGATCGGACGGCCGTTCGCCCCAAACCCCCCGGGGCGCTCGGCAACCCGATCCGGGCGGCCGTCCCGGAACCATCCCCCCTGTTCCGGGACGGCCGGCCATCCTCCTCCTTCTCTCCCTGCTGGGGCTCGCCCTGACGACCTGGCAGGTACTGGTCGCGGGTCCGCTGCTCACGCCGGACGAGAGCCTCAGCCGCGCCCTGGTCCGTACGGTCCCCGACTCCGTCACCGAGCGCCTCTCCGACCTCGGCAACGTCCCGGTCGCCGTGCCGGTCCTGGTGCTGGCGATGGCGTACTCCGTCCGGCGCTCCCGGGCCTGGGTCCCGGCGCTGACGGCAGGGCTGGCGATGGCCCTGGTCCCGGCCGTGATCGTGCCGCTGAAGGAGTGGACCGCCCGCCCGGGGCCCCTGGAGCCGTGGGCCGCCGGCTACTACCCCTCGGGCCACACGGCCACCTCCGCCGTCGCGTACATCGGCGCGGCCCTGCTGATCGGCCCGTACACGCGCCGCGCGTGGCCGATGGCCGCCGCGCTCGTCCTGACCGCCGCCACGGCCACCGGCCTGATCCTGCGCGGCTGGCACTGGCCCCTGGACGTACTGGCCAGCTGCTTCCTGTGCGCGCCCCTGCTGCTGGCCGTCGCCCACGCCGTACGCCGCGCTGTCAGACCCTCCGCCTAGCCTGACACCCGTTCCGTATCGGCGAGGGAGGGGTGGCGCGATGGGTGCCAGCGGGTGGGACTACGTCACGGAGTACGAGGGCAGCGTCGAGGCATCACTGAGCGCCCTTCAGGAGCGGGTGTTCGCGGAGGAGTTCGGGGAGATGGACGACTACCCGGACCTGGCCGCGCTGTGGGCCGACCACGAGTTCATGGGTACGCAGGGCACGCACACGATCCTCGACGTCGTACGGGTCGCCCCCGGCCCGGAGGAGGAGGACGGCGCCGTCCGTCCCCTCGCGGCCGACCGGCTGCTCCACCACTTCGGGACGGACCGGCCGACCGTGGCCCAGTACGAGGGGGCACTCGCACGGGCGGAGCGGGCGATGAGCCACGAGGAGTACACGGAAAGCCTGCTGGGCGAGGCGGACCTGCGGTGGAGCGGGCTGTACGTCCTGCTGTACACGGACGGGCAGCCCACCCACATCGGCTTCCACGGCTCCTCCGGGGACTAGGGGGTGTCCGGCGGCTCCCCCCTAGCCGCCGAAGTAGGCGTCGAAGTTCTTCGAGAACTCCCAGCCGCCGAAGCGGTCCCAGTTGATCGACCAGGTCATCAGGCCGCGCAGGGCGGGCCAGGTGCCGTGCGTCCGGTAGGTCCCGCAGTCGGTCTTCTTCGTCAGGCAGTCCAGCGCCTTGTTCACCTCGGCGGGCGAGGTGTGGCCGTTGCCCGCGTTGGTCGTGGCCGGGAGGCCGATCGCCACCTGCTCCGGCCGCAGCGGCGGGAAGACGCGCGCGGTGTTGCCCGCGACCGGGAAGCCGGTGAGCAGCATGTCGGTCATGGCGATGTGGAAGTCCGCCCCGCCCATGGAGTGGTACTGGTTGTCGAGGCCCATGATCGGGCCCGAGTTGTAGTCCTGGACGTGGAGCAGGGTGAGGTCGTCGCGCAGGGCGTGGATGACCGGGAGGTAGGCGCCGGCGCGCGGGTCCTGGCCGCCCCAGGGGCCGGGCCCGTAGTACTGGTGGCCGAGCTGGACGAAGAAGGTCTCCGGGGCCATGGTCAGGACGAAGTCCGGGCCGTACTTGGCCTTCAGCGTCTTGACGGCGGAGATCAGGTTGACGATCACCGGGGTGGTCGGGGCGCGGAAGTCGGTGTCGCCCGTCGCGAGCGAGAGCGAGTGGCCCTCGAAGTCGATGTCGAGCCCGTTGAGCCCGTACCCGTCGATGATCTTGCTGACGGAGGACACGAAGGTGTCGCGGGCGGCCGTGGTGGCGAGCTGGACCTGGCCGTTCTGGCCGCCGATCGAGATCAGCACCTTCTTGCCCGCGGCCTGCTTGGCCTTGATGGCGGCCTTGAACTCGGCCGCGGACTCCACGTTCGGGCACTCGCTGACGGGGCAGAGCGAGAAGCGGATGTCCCCCGAGGTCACCGACGTCGGCTCGCCGAAGGCGAGGTTGATGACGTCCCAGGAGGCCGGGACGTCGGCCATCCGGACGTAGCCGGAGCCGTTGGCGAAGCTCGCGTGCAGGTACCCGACCAGGGCGTGGGCCGGCAGTCCCGGGTCGCCCGGGTTGCCGCCGCCGCTCGTCGTGGAGGCGGAGACGGGGGCGCTCCTCGCGGACTCGCCGGCCGCGTTCACCGCGCTGACCTGGAAGGTGTACGAGGTGGACGGGGCGAGCCCGGTGACGGTCGCCGAGGTCCCGGTGACGCTCACGGGCGCGGCGCCGTCCCGGTGGAGCTTGTACGAGGTGGCGCCGGACGCGGCCGACCAGGAGAGGTTCAGGCTGCTCGAGGTGGCGCCGGAAGCGGTCAGGCCGGTGGGGGCGGCCGGGGGCTGGGGCTGGCCGGGTCCGGAGCCGCCCGGGTCGGGGCCGACGAGCGTGACGTCGTCCGTGAGGTGGGCGGGCTGGCCGTACCAGCCGTGCGTGTAGATCGTCACCGAGGTGGTGGCCGCGCCCGTACGGAACGTCGTGCTCAGCTGCTTCCAGGCGCCCGGGGTCTGCGTCCAGGTGGACACGTCGGTGGTACCGGTCCCGGCCGCGCCGAGGTAGACGTACGCGCCCTGCACCCAGGCACCGAGCGTGTACGTCGAGTCCGGCTTGACGGTGACGGTCTGGGAGCAGCGGGCGTTGTCCTGGCCGGCCGGGGTGGCCTTGAGGGCGGAACCGCCGCCGTGGACGGGGGCGGTGACGACGGCGCCGCTGCCCGCCGAGCAGCTCCAGCCGTCGAGTCCGGCTTCGAAGCCGCCGTTGCGGGCGAGGTCGGCGTCGACCGCGGCGGCGGACTGGCCCGCGGCGAGGAACCCGGCCACCGCGAGGGCGGCCGCGGTGAAGAGGGACACAGGTCTGCGCACAACTGCCTCCGGAACATGGGGGGATGGAGCCAGGCCGCCGGTGAGGCGGCAGCGGCGCCCAACCTGGTCCAGACCAATGCCCTTGTCAAGGCTTCCGGCTCTCCTCCCCCACCGCCCGCGCCGCGGCCTCGTGCATCGCGAGCTCCAGCAGCACCGGATCGGTGAGCGTCCCGCCGTCCGGGGCCACCAGCCAGCGCACCCCGCCCGTGGGCCGGCCGGGGTAGGGGACCACGATCCAGGTCCCGCGCCCGGCTCCCCGTACACCGGTGCCGATCCAGCGGGACGCCGTACCCGGGGGCACGAAGAAGCCCAGCCGCGAGTCGGCGGGGTCGGCGAGCACCGGGCCGGGCCGGTGGAGGAGCTGCGTCAGGACCTCGAGGGCGGCCTGCCCCAGCTCCCCGGGCAGGATCAGCACGTCCCAGTGCCGGCCGGCGGGCAGCAGGACGACCCCGAGGGGGTTGCGCTCCCACTCCCACCGGCAGGCGTCGGGGTCCGGCGCCACCGACACGAGCCATTCCACCGCGGTCCTGATCTCCGAGCCCTGCATCGCCCGGCCTCCGTTCTCTGGGGTGAGGTGTACTCACCGGGAGAGAGCGGGGCCGGGCCCTGCGATGACGCGGGTTTCAGCACCCCGTGGTGGTGAAACGGCTCACGGCATGAACCGCGGCGCGCGCGGGGGCGTACGGGGAGCCGTGCGGTCGTGGGCTGCGGTCAGCTGTCGAAGCCCAGGCCGAGCTTGTCCAGCGCCTTCAGCCACAGGTTGCGGCGCCCGCCGCGGGCGTCCGCCCGGGCCAGGGACCACTTGGTGAGGGTGATCCCGGTCCAGGCGAAGGGCTCCGGCGGGAACGGCATGGGCCGCGACTTCACCATCTCCAGCTCGGTCCGCTCGGTGCGGGCCCCGTCGAGCAGGTCCAGCATCACGTCGGCGCCGAAGCGGGTGGCCCCGACCCCGAGCCCGGTGTAGCCGGCCGCGTAGGCGACCCTGCCGCCGTGCGCCGTGCCGAAGAAGGCGGAGAAGCGCGAGCAGGTGTCGATGGCCCCGCCCCAGGCGTGGCTGAACTTGATGCCCTCCAGCTGCGGGAACGCGCTGAAGAAGTGCTGCGCGAGCTTCAGGTACGTCTCGGGGCGGTGGTCGTACTCGGAGTCGAGCTTGCCGCGGTAGGGGTAGATGGCGTCGTAGCCGCCCCACAGGATGCGGTTCTCCGGGGTGATGCGGAAGTAGTGGAACTGGTTGGCGCTGTCACCCAGGCCCTGGCGGTTGTTCCAGCCGATGGCCTTCAGCTGGTCGGCGGTCAGCGGCTCGGTCATCAGCGCGTAGTCGTAGACGGGCACCGTGAACGGCCGGATCCGCTTGACCAGCGAGGGGAAGATGTTGGTGCCGAGCGCCACGCGGCGGGCGAAGATCCGCCCGTACGGGGTGCGCACGGCCATCCCGGCGCCCGAGGAGGCCAGGGACAGCCCCCGGGTGTTCTCGTAGATCCGCACGCCCAGCGACAGGCAGGCCTCCTTCAGGCCCCATGCCAGCTTGGCGGGGTTGAGCATGGCGACCCCGTCGGTGTCCCACAGGCCCGCGAGGAACGTCGGCGAGTCGACCTCGGCGCGCAGCTCCTCGCGGTCCAGCCAGCGCGAGCCGCCGGCGAGGCCCAGCTTCTCGGCCTCCTCGTACAGCTCGCGCAGCTCCTCGACCTGGTGGGGCTCGGTGGCCACGTCGATCTCGCCGGTGCGCTCGAAGTCGCAGTCGATGCCGTAGCGGGCGATGGCCGCCTCGATCTCGTCGAGGTTGCGGGCGCCCAGCTCCTCCAGCTTGGCGAGCTCGCCCGGCCAGCGGGCCATGCCGTTGGCGAGGCCGTGCGTGAGGGAGGCTGCGCAGAAGCCCCCGTTGCGTCCGGAGGCGGCCCAGCCCGCCTCCTTGGACTCGATCAGGACGACGTCCCGGGCGGGGTCGCGCTCCTTGGCGATCAGCGCGGTCCACAGTCCGCTGTACCCGGCGCCGATGACGAGCAGGTCGCAGGCCTCGTCCGACGTCAGCGCCGGCTGTGCGGCGGGCTTGCCGGGGTCGTCCAGCCAGTACGAGACCGGCAGTGCTTCGGAAAGGGATTGAGCAACGCTTCGCATGGCGACTGGGGCCATGGCTTCCAACTCCCTACAGAGTTACTTGGGCTGTGCGTTCTTGCGGCGGTTCCCGACCATCTGGCCGGCGAGCACCACCAGCACCGCGATGACGAACATCGCCGTACCGATGACGTTGATCTGGACAGGCGTACCGCGCTGGGCCGATCCCCACACGAACATGGGGAAGGTGACGGTGTTGCCGGAGTTGAAGTTGGTGATGATGAAGTCGTCGAACGAGAGCGCGAACGAGAGCAGCGCGCCCGCGGCGATACCGGGTGCCGCGATCGGGAGGGTTACCCGTACGAAGGTCTGCACCGGCCCCGCGTAGAGGTCGCGGGCGGCCTCCTCCAGGCGCGGGTCCATCGACAGGACGCGTGCCTTGACGGCGGCGACGACGAAGCTGAGGCAGAACATGATGTGGGCGATCAGGATCGTCCAGAAGCCCAGCTGGATGCCCATGTTGAGGAAGAGGGCGAGCAGCGAGGCAGCCATCACGATCTCGGGCATGGCCATCGGCAGGAAGATCAGCGAGTTCACCGCACCGCGCGCCCGGAAGCGGTAGCGGACGAGCGCGAAGGCGATGGCCGTGCCGAGGACGGTGGCGCCGATGGTGGCCCACACGGCGATCTGGAGCGACAGGGACAGGGAGCCGCACAGGTCGGCGACCCCGCAGGGGTCCTTCCAGGCGTCGAGCGAGAACTCCTGCCAGGCGTAGTTGAACCGCCCGGTGGGGTTGTTGAAGGAGAAGACCGTCACGACGACGTTCGGCAGGATCAGGTAGGCGAGCGTGCCGAGTCCGAAGATGACGACGAGATTGCGCCGGAGCCAACGCATCAGACCAGGTCCTCCGTCCCCGCTCGGCGGATGTAGATGGTGACCATGATCAGCACGATGGCCATGAGGATGAAGGACAGCGCGGCGGCCGTCGGGTAATCGAGGATGCGCAGGTACTGCGACTGGATGACGTTGCCGATCATCCGGGTGTCCGTGGAGCCGAGCAGTTCGGCGTTCACGTAGTCGCCGCTCGCCGGGATGAAGGTGAGCAGGGTGCCGGAGACCACGCCCGGCATGGAGAGCGGGAAGGTCACCTTCCGGAAGGTCGTGGCGGGGCGGGCGTACAGGTCCCCGGCCGCCTCGTGGAGGCGGGTGTCGATGCGCTCCAGGGAGGTGTAGAGCGGCAGGATCATGAAGGGGAGGAAGTTGTACGTCAGACCGCAGACGACGGCGAGCGGCGTGGCGAGCACCCGCTCCCCCTCGGTCATCCCGAGCCAGCTGGTGACGTCCAGGACGTGCAGGGTGTTGAGGACGTCCACCACCGGGCCGCCGTCGGCCAGGATCGTCTTCCAGGCCAGCGTGCGGATCAGGAAGCTGGTGAAGAACGGCGCGATGACCAGCACCAGCAAAAGGTTTCTCCAGCGGCCTGCCTTGAAGGCGATCAGGTAGGCCAGCGGGTACCCGAGCAGCAGGCACAGCACGGTCGCGGTGCCGGCGTAGAGCAGGGAGCGCAGGAACTGCGGGTAGTACTCGGTGAGGGCGTCCCAGTACGTCTGGAAGTGCCAGGTGACCTGGAAGCCCTCTTCGAGGGAGCCGGTCTGCACCGAGGTGGAGGCCTGGTAGATCATCGGCAGGACGAAGAAGACCAGCAGCCACAGGATGCCGGGGAGCAGCAGCCAGTACGGGACCAGCCGCTTGCGCACGGACGGCCTGTGGACCGGGGGTTCGGTGGCGGCCTCGGCCTCCGGTGGCGCGACGGTGGCGGTCATGCGCTCTCCTCGACCGTCTCGATGCCGGCGTCTATGTCCTGGGCGGCGTCGAGGCCGAAGGTGTGCTCCGGGTTCCAGTGCAGGACGACCTCGGCGCCGGGGGCGAGGCGCGCGTCCCGCTCGATGTTCTGGACGTACACCTCCAGCTCCGGGCAGACGGGGCTGTCGATGACGTACTGGGTGGAGACGCCGATGAAGGAGGAGGCGGCTATCGTGCCGCGGACCTGGTTGCGGCCGGCCGCGACGGTGTCCTCGTCCTCCGCGTGGACCAGGGATATCTTCTCGGGACGCACCCCGACCAGCAGCTTTCCGCCGGCCTTGGGCGTGGTCGAACATCGGGCCGCGGGCAGCCGCAGCTTCGTGCCGGCCGAGCTGACCATGACATCGGAGCCGCCGGCCTCCAGGACCTCGGCCTCGATGAGGTTCGAGGTGCCGAGGAAGTTGGCGACGAAGGTGGTCTTCGGGTTCTCGTACAGCTCGGCGGGGGCGCCCAGCTGCTCGACGCGGCCGCCGTTCATCACGGCGACCGTGTCGGCCATGGTCATGGCCTCCTCCTGGTCGTGCGTGACGTGCACGAAGGTGATGCCGACCTCGGTCTGGATCCTCTTCAGCTCCAGCTGCATCTGGCGGCGCAGCTTGAGGTCGAGGGCGCCGAGGGGTTCGTCGAGGAGCAGCACCTGCGGGTGGTTGATGAGCGCGCGGGCGACGGCCACGCGCTGCTGCTGGCCGCCGGAGAGCTGGTGCGGCTTGCGCTGGGCGAACTGGCCCAGCTCGACCAGCTCGAGCATGTCCTCGACCTGCTTCTTGACGGACTTGATGCCGCGGCGGCGCAGGCCGAAGGCCACGTTCTCGTAGATGTTCAGGTGCGGGAACAGCGCATAGCTCTGGAACACCGTGTTGACGGGGCGCTTGTACGGCGGCAGCTGGGTGACCTCCCGGTCCCCGAGGTGGACCGTTCCGGTGGAGGGCTCCTCCAGGCCGGCGATCATGCGCAGGGTGGTGGTCTTCCCGCAGCCCGAGGCGCCGAGCAGGGCGAAGAAGGAGCCCTGGGGGATGGTGAGATCCAGCGGGTGCACGGCGGTGAACGAGCCGTAGTGCTTGCTGATCCCGGCGAGGCGGACGTCGCCGCCCGCGGTCTTGTCAGTCATGGGTCGCGGCCTTCGGTGGTGGTGTCGTCGGAAGGGTGCGGGGCGCGGGTGCCGGCACGGGAGGGGGTTCGTCAGGCTCCGATGAGCTTGGCGAACTTCTCTTCGTACGCGGTCTCTTCCTCACTGGTGAGGGAGCGGAAGGCGTGGGCCTTGGCCGCCATCGCCTTGTCCGGAATGATCAAGGGGTTGTCCGCGAGCTCGGGGTCGATCTTCGCAAGGTCTTCCTTGACGCCTTCGACCGGGCAGACGTAGCTGATGAACGCGGCCAGCTGGGCGGCTATCGGCGGCTCGTAGTAGAAGTCGATGAGCTTCTCGGCGTTGGCCTTGTGCCGGGCGTGGGCGGGGACCAGCAGGTTGTCGCTGGAGGTGATGTAACCGGGCGCCGGGATCGCGTACTTGATGTCCGGGTTGCCGGCCTGGAGCTGGATGATGTCGCCGGCCCAGGCCAGGCAGGCGGCGAGGTCGCCCTTGTCGAGGTCCGACGTGTAGTCGTTGCCCGTGAAGCGGCGGATCTGCTTGGTGTCCACGCCCTTCTGGAGCCGGCCGATGGCCGCGTCGAAGTCGGCGGTGGTGAAGTTCGCCGGGTCCTTGCCCTGGTCGAGCAGGGTCATGCCGACGCTGTCGCGCATCTCGGTGAGGAAGCCGACGCGGCCCTTGAGGGAGGGGTCGTCGAGCAGCTGCGTGACGGAGTCGACCTTCTTGCCGCCGGTCGCCTTCTCGTTGTAGGCGATGACGGTGTCGATGCCGGTCCAGGGGTAGCTGTACGAGCGGCCCGGGTCCCAGTCGGGAGTGCGGAACTGCGGGATCAGGTTGGCGTAGGCGTGCGGGAGGTGGGAGGGGTCCAGCTTCTGCGCCCAGCCGAGCCGGATGATGCGGGCGGCGAGCCAGTCGGTGACGACGATCAGGTCGCGGCCGGTGTCCTGGCCTGCCGCCAGCTGCGGGCGGACCTTGCCGAAGAACTCGACGTTGTCGTTGATGTCCTCGGTGTACTTGACCTTGATCCCGGTGCGCTTGGTGAACTCCTCCAGCGTGGGGTGGGTCTTCTCGTCCTCGCTGGTGTCCATGTACTCGGTCCAGTTGGAGAAGTTGATCTCCTTCTCCTGGTCCGAGTGGTCGTCGGAGGCCACGGCCGTGTCGCCCGCGCGCTTGGCGGGCGGGATGCCGCACGCGGACAGGGAGGCCAGACCGCCGAGGGTGAGCGCGCCGACCCCGGAGGCGCGCAGCAGTGAGCGGCGGGTCAGGGCGCCCCGCCCACTGGTGAGGCTGCGCCGCATCGCGGCGAGTTGGGCCGCCGAGAGGCGGTCGGACTCGAACTGCTCCATGAGCTGCCCTTTCGGGAGGGGTGGCGCCGCTGGTCAGGCGGCCGGCTGCCACTCGGCAAAAGCCGTGGACGGTTAGATGCGGTCCCCGAAAATGGTGCGGTGCCAGTCCTTGGCGGCCACCGCGGTGTTGTCGTACATCACGTGTTTGACCTGCGTGTACTCCTCGAAGGAGTAGGCGCTCATGTCCTTTCCGAAGCCACTCGCCTTGTAGCCGCCGTGGGGCATCTCGCTGATGATCGGAATGTGGTCGTTGACCCAGACGCAGCCCGCCTTGATCTCGCGGGTGGCCCGGCCGGCCCGGTAGACGTCGCGGCTCCAGGCGGAGGCGGCGAGGCCGTACGGGGTGTCGTTGGCCAGCTCGATGCCCTCGTCGTCGGTGTCGAAGGGCAGGACGACGAGGACCGGCCCGAAGATCTCGGACTGGACGACCTCACTGTCCTGCGCGGCGCCGGAGACGAGGGTGGGCCGGTAGTACGCGCCCTCGGCGAGTTCGCCGCCCGGGATCCCGCCGCCGGTGACGACGGTGGCGTAGCCACGGGCGCGCTCCACGAAGCCGGCGACCCGGTCGCGCTGGGCGTGCGAGACCAGCGGGCCGAGGTCGGTGGCCGGGTCGAAGGGGTCGCCGAGGCGGACGGTCTCCATCAGCTCGGCGACGCGGGCGACGAAGGCGTCGTGCAGGGGGCGCTGGACGTACGCGCGGGTGGCGGCGGTGCAGTCCTGGCCGGTGTTGATCAGGGACGCGGCGACGGCGCCGTGCGCGGCGGCCTCCAGGTCGGCGTCGTCGAAGACCAGGAAGGGCGCCTTGCCGCCGAGCTCCAGGTGGAGCCGCTTGACGGTGGCGGTGGCGATCTCGGCGACCCGCTTGCCGACGGCGGTGGAGCCGGTGAAGGAGGTCATGACCACGTCCGGGTGGCCGACCAGGTGCTCGCCCGCGTCGCGGCCGGCGCCGGTGACGATGTTGACCACGCCGTCGGGCAGGCCCGCGTCCTTGGCCGCCTGGGCGAACATCAGGGAGGTGAGTGGGGTGAGCTCGGCCGGCTTCAGGACGATCGTGTTGCCCGCGGCGATCGCCGGGAGGATCTTCCAGGCGGCCATCTGGAGCGGATAGTTCCAGGGCGCGATGGAGCCGACGACCCCGATGGCCTCGCGGCGTACGTAGGAGGTGTGGTCTCCTGAGTATTCAGCTGCCGCCTGTCCCTGCAGATGGCGGGCGGCGCCCGCGAAGAAGGCGGTGTTGTCGATGGTCCCCGGTACGTCGAACTCGGTGGACAGCTTGATCGGCTTGCCGCACTGCAGGGACTCGGCGTACGCGAAGTCCTCCGCCTGCTCGGCCAGCACGGCGGCCAGCCGGTGCAGGGCGTCCGAACGCTCACCGGGAGTGGCCGCGGCCCAGGCCGGGAAGGCCCGCTTGGCGGCGGCCACGGCCGCGTCGACGTCGGCGGTGGAGGCGAGCTCGTACGTGAGCACGTCCTCGCCCGTCGCAGGGTTCACGATGGTGTGCGACCGGCCGGAGGTACCGGACCTGAGCTGCCCGTCGATGTACTGCGCGCCGTCTGCGAAGCGGTCCTTGACCTGGAAGCGATTACCCATGACGCTCTCACGCTCTCCGTAGCTTCAGCTCGAATTGAGTGCCGATCCTGGCAGAGGTGTTCCCCACCGCCAAGGGATTCCGTTGTTGCCTTTTGATTACGCGACGGAATCGGTCGACCATGTGTCGAGGCACGTCCCAAATCCCGTACGAAGTGTCAGTGGCGACTGCCAGACTCGCGTGCATGGAGATGATCGACAAGTTGATCGAGCAGGTCAGCCGCGGTGAGCGGGTGAAGTACCTGCCGTTCTGGGGGCACCGGCCGCGTCCGGACGGGACCCTCGGGCCCAGCTGCATGAGCCAGTGGTGGCCCTCGGAGTTCACCGTGGGTGATGTCCGGTATGCCACGGCCGAGCACTGGATGATGGCCGGCAAGGCCCGGCTGTTCGGGGACGCCGAAGCGGAGCGCGCGGCCCTGGAGGCGAAGACCCCGGCGGAGGCCAAGAAGATCGGCCGGCTGGTGCGCGGCTTCGACGGGGAGATATGGGAACGGGAGCGGTTCGCGCTCGTGGTGGAGGGCAGCGTGCACAAGTTCGCGTCCACCCCCCAGCTGCGCGCGTACCTGCTGTCCACCGGGAACCGGGTGCTGGTGGAGGCGAGCCCGATGGACCGCATCTGGGGCATCGGGCTGGCGGCGGACGACGAGCGCGCCCTGGACCCGTCGCGCTGGCGCGGCCTGAACCTGCTGGGCTTCGCCCTGATGGAGGCCCGCGACCGGCTGCGCACGGACGCCGTCTGACCTCGGCCGGGCGCGATCCTAAATGCATGGCGGGCGGCCGGGCGGGCCGCCTAACGTAGGACTCGTCCAGGTGCGCAGGCGAGACCTACTTCCACTGTTAATGGGGCGGCCGCGGGTTCGAGTCCCGTCATCGGCTTCGTGCCGGTGTAGCTCAGTTGGTAGAGCACCACGTGGTTTCGCCGACCTCGAACTCTGGACACCTGCGTCACGCACCTCCCGGTGCGCCGTGCTGCGGCTCCTTCTTTTGCAGAGAATCCCAAGCCGCCGCCACCTTGATCTCGGGAGGCACGCGTGCGGGATGCCCGGTGCGCAGGCGACGGTTACTTCGGGGACCAGGAGGTCGCGGGTTCGAATCCCGCCCGGCTGCGGCCGGTGGAGCAGCTTGGCAGCTCGCCTGGTGATAAGTCCGTCGCCGACTCCGATCTCGGGCATCCCGCACGTCACGCCTCCCCCACGTTCCACTGAATTCGGGGGGATTCACCATGGCTCGCTTCAACCTGCGCGCGCCCAAGAAGGTTTCCGCGGCCGCGGGGCCCACCTCGCCCGTGCGCTCCACCGGCCGCACCGCCAACCACCAGGGCAGCCGCGGCTTCGCCCGCGACCCGCGCTCCGAGCTGTTCCTGCTCGCCGTCGCCAACTTCGTGACGCAGCGGACGTTCTACGAGAGCGGCGAGGCCCGCGACGACCGGTTCTGCGCACTCGTGCGCCGCCTCGCCGTCGAGGACCCCGCGTGGACCGCCGGCCTGCTCGGCTGGCTGCGCACGGACGCGAACATGCGCACCGCCTCGCTGGTCGGAGCGGCCGAGTACGTCAAGGCGCGGCTCGACGCCGGAGCCACGGACGGGCCTTCGAACCGCCAGGTCGTGGACTCCGTACTGCGGCGCGCGGACGAGCCCGGTGAGCTGCTGGCCTACTGGACGGCGACGTACGGGCGGAACGTGCCCAAGCCGGTCAAGCGCGGTGTCGCGGATGCCGTCCGCCGGCTCTACTCCGGCAGCTCGCTGCTGAAGTACGACACCGCCTCCAAGGGCTTCCGCTTCGGCGACGTGCTGAACCTCGTGCACGCCTCCCCCGATCCCGCCAAGGCCTGGCAGGGCGAGCTGTTCCGGTACGCCCTCGACCGCCGCCACCACCCGGAGACGGCGCAGGTGCCGGCCGGCAACCGCACCCTGCTCGCCCACCGGGAGCTCATGGAGCTGCCGGTGGAGGAGCGCCGGGCCGTGGTCACCGCGCCGGACGGGGCCGAGCGGCTCGCCGCCGCGGGCATGACCTGGGAGGCGCTGGCCGGCTGGCTCCAGGGGCCGATGGACGCGACCGCCTGGGAGGCGGTCATCCCGTCCATGGGCGCGATGGCGCTGCTGCGGAACCTGCGCAACTTCGACCAGGCAGGCGTCTCGGACGCGGTGGCCGCGCAGGTCGCGGCGAAGGTCTCCGATCCGGAGGTCGTCGCCCGGTCCCGGCAGTTCCCCTTCCGCTACCTGGCCGCCTATCAGCACGCGCCCTCGCTGCGCTGGGCGTACCCGCTGGAGCAGGCGCTCGGGCACTCGCTGGCCAACGTACCGGCCCTGCCCGGCCGGACGCTGGTCCTCGTGGACCGCTCGGGGTCGATGTGGGCGCCGTTGTCGGACCGCTCGCAGCTCAACCGGGCCGACGCGGCGGCCGTGTTCGGCACCGCGCTGGCACTGCGCGCCGAGGACGCGGACCTGGTGCAGTTCGGGACGGACAGCAAGCAGGTCCCGTACGACCGGGGCGAGTCCGTACTGAAGGTGCTGGAGCGGTTCGAGGACCTCGGCGGTACCTACACGGCCGAGGCGGTCCGGCGCTACTACAAGGGACACGACCGGGTCCTGATCGTCACGGACGAGCAGGCGACGTACCACTACGGCGGTGACCCGACGGCCCTCGTGCCGGACGAGGTCCCCGTGTACACCTGGAACCTGGCCGGGTACCGGGCGGGCCACGCGCCCTCCGGGTCCGGGAACCGGCACACCTTCGGCGGACTCACCGATGCGGCCTTCCGCATGGTGTCCCTGCTCGAGGGGGGCCGGGACGCCGACTGGCCGTGGGTGGCGCAGGCCCGGTAAGGGCGGACGGACAGGCAGCGGACGGAACAGGGCCGGGGCGGGCAGCGTATGCCCGGTCCCGGCCCTGCGCGTCGTTGCCGTGTGCCGCCGGGCTGTGCAGCCTGCGCGTCAGACGTTCTCGCGGATCCGCGTCCGCGAGGCCGGGCTGTCGAAGTCGGAGTCGCCGTCCGGGTCACCGAGCAGGACCCCGGCGATCACGAGCGCGATCATCAGAATGCTGATCAGGATGCTGACCGCGCCCAGGATGATCCCGGCCAGTGCCATCGAGCCGTTGTCGGCCTCGCCGCGCCTGGCCTTGCCGCGGCCCAGGGCTCCGAAGATGACCGCCGGGACTCCGAACAGGACACCCAGGTAGCAGGTGACCACGCCGACGATGCCGAGGACGAGGGCGGTGACCCCGAAGCCGTTGCTCTTCTGCTGGTAGGCGGGGTACCCGGGGTACCCCTGATAGCCCGGGTAGCCGTACGCCGGCTGCGCGGGCGGCGGTCCGGGGTACGCGTAGCCCCCGGGATCCGGCTGCGCCGGGTACCCGTACGCGGGCGGCAGCGTCGGGGCAGGCTCGGGCGTGGGCGCCGGAGCCTGTATCGGCGTCGGCCCCGGTATCTGCGCCGGCGGGAAGTCGGCCCCCGGCATCCCCGCGATCGTGGGCTGGTCGTGCACGGACGGCGAACCCGGCACGCCCGGTGTGGCCTGCGGTTTGCCGAGTTCCACCGCCGGCCGCTCCGGCGGCGCCCACGGGTCCCTCGGCTCGGGGCTCTGATCGGTCATGCGGCGCCCCCCTCTCGTACGGCCATGCTAAGCGCTGCCTCCGACAGTCCCGGAGCTGCCTACGATGAAGCCCGATCTGTCCGCACCCGCGTCCTCCCGGAGGCTCCTTCATGCCCGACCTGAACCCCTTCATCGCAGGGCTGCCCAAGGCGGAACTCCACGTCCACCACGTCGGTTCGGCCTCCCCGCGCATCGTCGCCGAACTCGCCTCCCGCCACCCCGACTCCAAGGTCCCCACCGACCCCGAGGCACTCGCCGACTACTTCACGTTCACCGACTTCGCGCACTTCATCGAGGTCTACCTCTCCGTCGTCGACCTGGTCCGCACTCCCGACGACGTACGCACCCTGACCTTCGAAGTCGCCCGCGACATGGCCCGGCAGAACATCCGCTACGCCGAGCTGACCATCACCCCGTACTCCTCCACCCGTCGGGGCATCGACGAGAAGGCCTTCATGGAGGCCATCGAGGACGCCCGCAGGGCCGCCGAGACCGAGCTCGGCGTCATCCTGCGCTGGTGCTTCGACATCCCCGGCGAGGCCGGCCTGGAGGCCGCCGCCGAGACCGCGCGCCTCGCCGTCGAACTGCGCCCGGAGGGCCTGGTCTCGTTCGGCCTCGGCGGCCCCGAGATCGGCGTCCCGCGCCCCCAGTTCAAGCCGTACTTCGACGCCGCCCGGGCCGCGGGCCTGCACAGCGTGCCGCACGCCGGCGAGACCACCGGCCCGGAGACCATCTGGGACTCGATCCGCGACCTCGGCGCCGAGCGCATCGGCCACGGCACCAGCGCCACCCAGGACCCGGAGCTCCTCGCGTACCTCGCCGAGCACCGGATCGCGCTCGAGGTCTGCCCGACCTCCAACATCGCCACGCGCGCCGTGACCGACCTGGACCGGCACCCCGTCAAGGAGATGGTGCAGGCGGGCGTGCTCGTCACCATCAACAGCGACGACCCGCCGATGTTCGGCTCGGACCTCAACAACGAGTACGCGGTCGCCGCGCGGCTGCTCGGCCTCGACGAGCGCGGGCTCGCACAGCTGGCCAAGAACGCCGTCGAGGCTTCGTTCCTGGACGAGGCCGGCAAGGCGAAGATCAGCGCGGAGATCGACACGTACACCGCCGCCTGGCTGGCGCGCTGACGCCTGCGGAGAATGGGGTCCATGCGCACCCTGACTGTCGTAGGCCACCGCGGCGATCCCTACCGTGTCCGTGAGAACACCCTGTCCTCGATCCGCTCGGCCTTCGCACGCGGAGCGGATGCTGTCGAGATCGACGTACGGCTGACCCGCGACGGGGAGGCGGTGCTGCTCCACGACGAGACGCTCCAGCGGCTGTGGGGCCATGACGTGCGGCTCGACGCCGTCACGGCCCCGCAGCTCGAGGAGTTGACGGGCGGTGGGATCCCGACGCTGCGCCAGGCCCTGACGGCGGCGGGTGCGGGCCGCGTGATGATCGACCTGCCGGGTGCGACACCCGAGTCCGTACGGACGGTCGTCGGCCAGGTCCGGGAGTGCGGGGCGCGCGAGCGTACGTACTACAGCGCGGGGCCGGACTCCATGCTGGCCGTACGCGCCGCCGATCCGGGCGCCGAGATCGCGCTGACGTGGACCACGCTGGCGCCGCCGCGCCGGGTGCTCATCGACGCGGTGGCGCCGACCTGGCTCAACTACCGCTTCGGACTGGTCAGCCGGGAACTGACGGACGCCCTGCACCGGGACGGCCTGCTCGTCGCGGCCTGGACGGCGGACACGAGGCGGACGATGCGCAGGCTGGTCGCGGCCGGGGTGGACTCCGTCACCACCAACCGGGTGGACGCGCTGGCCGGCGTACGGGCCGAGTTCGGGCTGTCCGGGCGGTGATACGCGCCTGGGGGGAGCGGATCCGGCGGGCGGATCCGCGGTGGCAGGACCTGGGACTGACGCTGCTCGTGCAGGTGGCGACGACGATTCCGTTCGTCGTGCCCCGCGATCCGCTGGATTCGCCGGCGACCTGGCCGGCGTACCTGCTGACCACGCTGGGCAACGTGCCGCTGGTGTGGCGGCGGCGTGCGCCCCTGTGGGCGATCTCCGGGATGGTCGCGGCCGGCTCGGTGTACACGCTGGCGCTGGACGGCCCCGGGCAGCCCCTGCCGTACGCCCCGCTGATCGGCGTGTACACGATGGCGCTCCTGTGCCCGGCCCGGGTGCGGATCACGATGGGCGTGACCCTGACCGGGCTGATCCTCGCCTCCGTGGCGCTCAACACCGGGACGGCCAGGGAGCTTCTGTTCGCGCTGTTCGTCTTCGCGGCGGCGTACGCGCTGGGACGGCTCCAGCACACCCGGCAGGCCTACACGGCGGCGATCGAGGCAAGGGCCGCCGAGCTGGAGCGGGCGAACCGGATCGAGGCGGAGCAGGCCGCGGCGCGCGAACGGGCCCGGATCGCACGGGAGATGCACGACATCCTCTCGCACGCCGTCAGCATCATGATCGTGCAGGCGGAGGCCGGTCCGGTGGCGGTGCGGCGGGCTCCGGAGCGGGCGGAGGCCGCCTTCGACGCGATCGCCGAGACGGGGCGGGACGCGATGGCGCAGCTGCGGACGATGCTGGGGGTGCTGCGGACGGACGGCGCGGCGCAGGCGGCGCCGCGCACGCCGCAGCCGGGGATCGAGGAGTTGCCGGGGCTGCTGGAGCGGGTCCGCGGCAGCGGGCCGCAGGTGGCGTACGAGCGGACGGGCGCGGTGCGCACGCTGCCCGCGGCGCTGGAGGCGACGGTGCACCGGGTGGTGCAGGAGGCGCTGACGAACGTGGTGAAGCACGCCGGGGCCTCGACGGTGTCCGTACGGCTGGACTACGGGCCGCAGGCGCTCACGGTGACGGTGACGGACGACGGGCGGGGCCCGGGTCCGGGTCCGGGAGCTGCTGCGGGCGGCCCCGGCGGCGGGCACGGGCTGATCGGGATCCGGGAGCGGGCGGCGGCGCACGGTGGTACGGCGGAGTACGGTCCCGGGCCCGATGGCCTGGGGTTCTCGGTTCGCGTCGTGCTAGTAACCTCACCGCTGGAGGTGGGGCGTTGACGATCCGTGTGGTGGTGGCAGACGACCAGGAGCTGGTGCGCAGCGGTTTCGCGATGATCCTGGACGCGCAGGAGGACATCGAGGTCGTCGCGGAGGCCGGGGACGGCGCGGCGGCGGTGGCGGCGGTGCGGGAGCTGAAGCCGGACGTGGCGCTGCTGGACATCCGGATGCCGGTGCTCGACGGGATCGAGGCGTGCCGGGCGATCTCGGCCGGGACCCCGTGCCGGACGGTGATGCTGACGACCTTCGATTCGGACGACTACGTGTACGAGGCGCTGCACGCGGGGGCGAGCGGGTTCCTGCTGAAGGACGTGCGGCGGGACGACCTGGTGCATGCCGTACGGGTGGTGACGGCGGGCGAGTCGCTGTTGGCGCCTTCGGTGGCGCGGCGGCTGATCGAGGAGTACACGGCGGCGACGGCGCGGCCGGCGACGGCCGGGGCGCTCCCCGCGCAGCGGCTGGAGGTGCTGACCGCGCGGGAGCGGGAGACGCTGCTGCATCTGGGGCGGGGGCTGTCGAATGCGGAGATCGCTGCCGCGCTGGTGGTGAGTGAGCACACGGTGAAGTCGCATGTGGGTCATGTGCTGGCGAAGCTGGGGCTGCGGGACCGGATCCAGGCGGTGATCTGCGCGTACGAGACGGGCCTGATCTCGGCCGGGAGCGGGGCCGCAGCCGCGGCTGGCTCTGGGGTATCTCCCTCCGGGGAGTGAGAAGCCGGTGGTCGGATCCCTCTCGCCGGTGAGTTGTCGTACCGGCGAAGACCCCTCTCTGTGGTGATCCGCGAACACCCCTGTGACCTGCAGCATTGAGTCATCGGGCCGCCGGGGCCCGGATGGTTCACAGGGGGGTTCCCACCATGAAGGTCCGTACGCGCACACTGATCGCCGCTGCTCTGGTCCTGGGCGTTGCGGCCGGACCGGCCGTCGCCCGGGCGGCCCCGGCGCCCGGGCCGGTGACTCCGCCGGTGGTGGCTGAGCCGGCGTCCCCGGGCGTCACGGCGCCGCCCCTCTACACGACCCCGCCCGACGCGGCGGCGCTGCGGAAGGCGATCTCCGGCGTAGGGCCGGACAGCAAGGATGCGACGGCCGCCCTGGTCCGGGTGGGCGGTACGAGCGGCCGCTGGGCGGGCAGTTCCGGCGTCGCCGATGTCCGCACCGGACGCAAGGCCGTCGACGGCGCCCGGTTCCGGGCGGGCTCCGTGACCAAGACCTTCACCGCGGCGGTGGTGCTACAGCTGGCCGCCGAGGGCAAGGTCGATCTGGACAAGCCGGTGCAGCAGTACCTGCCGGGGCTGTTGCCGGCCGGCCCGAAGGGTTTCGAGCCCATCAGCGTGCGGCAGTTGCTGAACTACACGAGCGGCATCCGGCCCGCCGAGGGCCCGGGGGACTCGTTCGAAGCGCAGTACGCCCACCGGTTCGACGTGGTCGACCCGCATGCGCTGATCGCCGAAGCAGTGGCGAAGGGGCCCGAGTTCCGGCCGGGCGAGAAGCAGCACTACCTCAACATCGACTACACGGTCCTGGGCGTGCTGATCGAGAAGCTGACGGGGACTACGTACGAGCAGGCCCTGTCCGCCCGGATCCTCAAACCGCTGGGTCTGCACCACACTTCGGTTCCGTCGCGTCGGGAGAACCGGATACCGGGCCCGCACCACCACGGCTACCAGGCGGTGCAGAAGGCCGGCGGCGTGACCTCGCTGGTCGACGTGACCGAGTGGAACTCCTCGTCCAACTGGGCCGCCGGGGACCTGATATCGACCACGGCGGACCTGGAGAAGTTCACCGAGGCCCTGTTCGGCGGCCGGGTGGTGCCGAAGGCGCAACTGGAGGAGATGTTCACCGTGCCTGCGGTGTCGGACTTCGAGTCCGGCGAGGAGGCCGTGCAGACCGCGGGGATGAAGCGGTTCGTGCTGCCGGACGGCACCGTGGTCTACGGCAAGACGGGCTCCCGGTACGGCTACAGCACCGTGATCGGCGGGGCGCGCGATCTCTCGCGCACCCTCGTCTACTCCGTCAACTCCACCGACGCCAAGGGCCGGGACATGAACGGGGTGGCCTATGGGATCGTCGCGGCGGCCTTCGCCCGGTAGCCGTCGGGCCCGGGCGACAGGGCCTCGAGGCGCTTGATCATGCGGTGGAGCACCAGCAGGGGTACGACCCCGAAGACGCCGAACGACATGTCGATGACGCTCCACCCGAAGGGGATGCCCCGGATGGGGCCGCAGATCAGGGCCAGGGGGATCACGCCGGCGCAGGCGATCATGCCGGCTTCGACGATCCAGATGTTGCGAACGGGGTCGCGGTGGACCCCGTAGAAGAAGACCGCGATCACCAGGTGGGCGAAGGCGAGCCAGTCGGTGCCGTAAAGGAGGAAGGGATAGTCCGCGTCGGCTCGGTCCAGCCCTTCTCCCACTCGCCGCAGCCATGCGTGGGACACGAGGGAGTTGGCCCAGTGCAATTCGCTGACCAGGGGGAAGGCGGTGAGGCCACTGAGCACGAGACAGACGATGAACAGGACCAGCCAGGCACGGATCCGCCGCTGAAGGGCGCTTCTCTCGCTCATGGAAGGAAGCGTACGCCGATTTCTGAACGCGTTCAGCCAAATCTCTGAACGCGTTCAGTTCTGTGGCGGGACCGTGATCATTCGGCTCCGCCCGGCACTCAGAGACCGACGATGGCGTTCCAGCGCTGGGCGAGGGAGCGGCGCTCGGCCGACGAGATGTCCCGGGCCACGACGAGCCGCTTGCGCATCTCCCCGTCCGGGAAGATCAGCGGGTTCTCGGCGAGTTCGGCGGTCTCCTTGTCCTCGGAAGCGGCCAGCACCTCTCGGGCGGCCGGGACGGGGCAGACGTAGTTGACGGCGGCGGCGAGCTCGGCGGCCACCTCCGGGGTGTAGTAGTAGTCGACCAGCGCCTCGGCGTTGGCCTTGTGGCGGGCCAGGTTGGGGACGAGCAGGCTCTCCGCCCAGAGCTCGGCGCCCTCCTCCGGGACCACGAACTCGATGTCGGGGTTGTCCGCCTGGAGCTGGATGGCATCGCCGGAGTACGCCTGGCAGGCCAGGACGTCGCCCTTGCTCAGATCGGAGGTGTAGTCGTTGCCGGTGAAGCGGCGGATGTGCTTCTTCTTCACCATGCTCTCCACCTGGTCGCACATCCGGTGGAAGTCGGACTCGGTCCACCGGGTGACGTCCACGCCGTCGCCCTGCATCAGCAGGGCGAAGGACTCGTCCAGACCCGAGAAGAGGGTGACCTTGCCCGCCAGGTCCGGGTGCCACAGGTCGCCCACGGACTTGATCTCCCGGCCGAGCGCCTTGCGGTTGTAGGCGATGCCGGTGATCCCCGACTGCCACGGGACGGTGTGCAGGCGGCCCTCGTCGAAGGCGGGGGACTGCAGCTGCGGGTCCAGGTGGGCGGCCACGTTGGGCTGCGCCGACCGGTCCATCTTCTGGGTCCAGCCCAGGTGGACGAAGCGGGCGGCCATCCAGTCGCTGACCACCACCAGGTCGTGACCGGTCTCCTGGTGGTTCATCAGGGCCGGGCTGACCTTGCCGAAGAACTCGTCGTTGTCGTTGATCTCCTCGGTGTACCGGACCTCGATGCCGGTCTTCTCCGAGAAGGCGTCCAGCGTGGGACGGCGCTCCTCGTCCTCGTCGTCGGTGTCGATGTACAGCGGCCAGTTGGAGAAGACGACCTTCTTGTCCCGGTCGGAGCGGTCCGTGCCTCCCCGGCGGTCCTCGGGAACGTAGGCGGCGGGCACACCGCAGCCGGCGAGGGCCGCGAACAGGCCGACGGCACCGAGGCCGCGCAGTGCCGCGCGGCGGGAGAAGGCGAGTTCAGGCATGGGCAAAGCCTCGGGGAACAGAAGGGGGCGGGCAATAGACACATTGTCTACTGCCCGCCCTCTCAAGCTCCTTCGGTGATCGATGCGATCTCCGTGGAGAACGATCAGCCGTCGAGCGAGGTCATCACGTGCTTGATGCGGGTGTAGTCCTCGAAGCCGTAGGCGGAGAGATCCTTGCCGTAACCGGACTTCTTGAAGCCGCCGTGGGGCATCTCGGCGACGAGCGGGATGTGGGTGTTGATCCACACACAGCCGAAGTCGAGGTTCTTGGACATCCGCATCGCGCGGCCGTGGTCCTTGGTCCACACGGAGGAGGCGAGGGCGAACTCGACGCCGTTCGCGAACTGCAGGGCCTGGGCCTCGTCCGTGAAGGACTGGACGGTGATGACGGGGCCGAAGACCTCGTTCTGGATGATCTCGTCGTCCTGCTTGAGGCCCGAGACCACGGTCGGGGCGTAGAAGTAGCCCTTCTCGCCGACCTGGTGGCCGCCCGCCTCGACCTTGGCGTGCGCCGGGAGGCGCTCGATGAAGCCCGCGACCTGCTTGAGCTGGTTCGGGTTGTTCAGCGGGCCGTAGAGCACGTCCTCGTCGTCCGGCTGACCGGTCTTGGTGTCGGCCGCGGCCTTGGCGAGGGCGCTCACGAACTCGTCGTGGATGGACTCGTGGACGAGCACGCGGGTCGCGGCGGTGCAGTCCTGGCCGGCGTTGAAGTAGCCGGCGACGGCGATGTCCTCGACGGCCTTCGGGATGTCGGCGTCCTCGAAGACCACGACCGGGGCCTTGCCGCCGAGCTCGAGGTGGACGCGCTTGACGTCCTTCGAGGCGCTCTCGGCGACCTGCATGCCCGCGCGCACCGAGCCGGTGATGGAGGCCATCGCCGGGGTGGAGTGCTCGACCATGGCCTTGCCGGTCTCACGGTCGCCACAGATGACGTTGAAGACGCCCTTGGGCAGGATCGAGTCGATGATCTCGGCCATCAGGACGGTGGAGGCCGGGGTGGTGTCCGAGGGCTTGAGGACCACGGTGTTGCCCGCGGCGATGGCCGGGGCGAACTTCCACACGGCCATCATCATCGGGTAGTTCCAGGGCGCGACCTGGGCGCATACGCCGACCGGCTCGCGGCGGATGATCGAGGTCATCCCGTCCATGTACTCGCCGGCCGAGCGGCCCTCGAGCAGGCGGGCCGCACCCGCGAAGAAGCGGATCTGGTCCACCATCGGCGGCAGCTCCTCGCTGGCCGTGAGGCCCAGCGGCTTGCCGGTGTTCTCCGACTCGGCGGCCACGAGCTCCTCCGCGCGCGCCTCGAAGGCGTCCGCGATCTTGAGCAGGGCCTTCTGCCGCTCGGAGGGGGTGGTGTCCCGCCAGCCCGGGAAGGCGGCCGCGGCAGCGGCCATGGCGGCGTCGACGTCAGCCTGGCCGGAGAGCGGGGCGGTGGCGTACACCTCGCCGGTGGCGGGGTTGACCACCTCGGTGGTCCGCCCGTCGGCGGCGTCCTTGAACTCTCCGCCGATGTAGTTGCGCAGACGACGCAGTTCGGTGGTCACTCCAGCCACACTCCTGATCACATGTCCAACGATTGAGACGAATCCCAATCTTAGCCCCTAGGCGGACGCTTTCGGCAGGGCCAGACGCCACCAACTACGAAATCAGTGAGATCCAAGTCCCCAGACAACGGATTTCATCGATTCCGTCTTGCGGAACAGACGACTCCTCGTGCACAGTGAGGTCGTGGTCAGTCGAAGCGCAGATTCCAGGAACAGACAACCGTCCCCTTCGGTCGATGCTGTGTCCCTGGCGATCATCGAGCAACTGCAGGAGGACGGGCGCCGTCCCTACGCAGCGATCGGCAAGGCCGTCGGCCTGTCGGAGGCAGCCGTGCGCCAGCGCGTGCAGAAGCTGCTCGACCAGGGCGTCATGCAGATCGTCGCCGTCACCGACCCGCTCACCGTGGGCCTGCGACGCCAGGCCATGGTCGGCATCAACGTCGAGGGAGACCTCGACCCGGTGGCCGACGCACTGACCCAGATGGCCGAGTGCGAGTACGTGGTCATGACCGCGGGCTCGTTCGACCTGATGGTGGAGATCGTCTGCGAGGACGACGACCACCTGCTGGAGACGATCAACAAGAAGATCCGCGCGCTCCCCGGCGTGCGATCAACCGAAAGCTTCGTTTATCTGAAGCTGAAGAAGCAGACCTACATGTGGGGAACTCGATAGCCCGTGAGCCAGGACCTCTCCAAGACCGCGTACGACCACCTGTGGATGCACTTCACCCGCATGTCGTCGTACGAGAACTCCCCCGTCCCCACCATCGTGCGGGGTGAGGGCACCTACATCTTCGACGACAAGGGCAAGCGCTACCTGGACGGTCTCGCCGGACTGTTCGTGGTCAACGCCGGTCACGGCCGCAAGGAACTGGCCGAGGTCGCCTACAAGCAGGCCCAGGAACTCGCCTTCTTCCCCATCTGGTCGTACGCGCACCCGCAGGCCGTCGAGCTGGCCGAGCGCCTCGCCGGCTACGCCCCGGGCGACCTGAACAAGGTCTTCTTCACCACCGGCGGCGGCGAGGCCGTCGAGACCGCGTGGAAGCTCGCCAAGCAGTACTTCAAGCTGCAGGGCAAGCACACCAAGTACAAGGTCATCTCCCGCGCGGTCGCCTACCACGGCACCCCGCAGGGCGCGTTGTCCATCACCGGCCTGCCGGCCCTGAAGGCCCCCTTCGAGCCGCTGGTCCCCGGCGCGCACAAGGTGCCGAACACCAACATCTACCGCGCCCCGATCTACGGCGACGACCCCGAGGCCTTCGGCCGCTGGTGCGCCGACCAGATCGAGCAGGAGATCCTGTTCGAGGGTGCCGACACGGTCGCCGCCGTCTTCCTCGAGCCGGTGCAGAACGCCGGTGGCTGCTTCCCGCCGCCGCCCGGGTACTTCCAGCGGGTCCGCGAGATCTGCGACGAGTACGACGTGCTCCTCGTCTCCGACGAGACGATCTGCGCCTTCGGCCGCCTCGGCACGATGTTCGCCTGTGACAAGTTCGACTACGTCCCGGACATGATCACCTGCGCCAAGGGCATGACCTCGGGCTACTCCCCGATCGGTGCCTGCATCGTCTCGGACCGCATCGCCGAGCCGTTCTACAAGGGCGGCAACACCTTCCTGCACGGCTACACCTTCGGCGGGCACCCGGTGTCCTCCGCGGTGGCGCTCGCCAACCTCGACATCTTCGACAAGGAAGGCCTCAACCAGCACGTGCTGGACAACGAGGACGCCTTCTTCTCGACCCTGAAGAAGCTGCACGACCTGCCGATCGTCGGCGACGTCCGCGGCAACGGATTCTTCTACGGCATCGAGCTCGTCAAGGACAAGGTCACCAAGGAGTCCTTCACGGACGAGGAGACCGAGCGCGTGCTCTACGGCTTCCTCTCCAAGGCGCTCTTCGAGAACGGCCTGTACTGCCGTGCCGACGACCGTGGCGACCCGGTCATCCAGCTGGCCCCGCCGCTGATCGCGGACCAGGGCACCTTCGACGAGATCGAAGGCATCCTGCGCTCGGTGCTCACCGAGGCGTGGACCAAGCTGTAAAGAGCAGCGCGGCGAAGAGCAGCAAACAGTCCGAACCACACGGCCCGGATCCTCCGTTCGAGTGAGAACGCGGGGGTCCGGGCCGTGTGCTGTCACCATCCAAGACGTTCATCTCTTTACATCTCAGTGCGGCGCCAGTGACCGAACCGGTTCCGCTTCGTTCCCCCGGACGGAGGTGTACGCCATGGTGGCTCCACCGGACAACGCCCCACCGGACAATGACGTCCTCTGGGCACGGTCCGTTCACTACTCCCACTGGGGGTCCCCCCGGACGCAGTCCGGGGGAGGTTCACCCGGACTCATCGGGGTCTCCGTCGGCGTCCGCGAGGGCGAGATCCTGGCCCTGACCGGCCCGCGCGGCAGCGGGAAGACCACGCTGCTGCGCTGCCTGGCCGGACACGTGGTGCCCGAGCAGGGCGAGATCTGGTTCAACAGCGTGCCCGTCCACACCATGGGTGCCCAGGCCCGCGAACGGCTGCGTCGCGACCGGTTCGGCTGGATCGGCCCCGATCCCCTGCTGCTGCCCGAGCTCAAGGTCTGGGAGAACGCCGCCCTGCCCCTGCTGATCGCCGGCGCCTCCCACCGCACGGCCAAGGCCGCCGCCTGCGAATGGCTGGACCGCCTCGACATCGGCGGCTTCGCCCGCAAGCGCCCCCGCGCCCTGACCCGCGCAGAATCCCAGCGGGTCGCCCTCGCCCGGGCCCTGGTCAACGAGCCCGCCGTGGTCTTCGCCGACGAACCCACCGCCCCGCTGCACCGCACCGAGCGCGCCCTGCTGCTCCGTACGCTCACCACCGCGGCGCGCTCGCACGAGATCACCGTGGTGCTGGCCACGCACGACGAGGAGACCGCAGCCGTCGCCGACCGCCGGGTCGCGCTGCTCGACGGCCGCCCCGCCGGGACCGCAGCCGCCGTCGGCGACCGGTCCGACGAGACCCCGGAGGGCCAGGCCGCGTGCTCGCTCTCCGCCTAGCCCGCGGCTCCGGCCCGCTCGTCCAGCTGCGCCGGCTGCTGGTCGCCGCCGCCTGCGCCGGCGCCGGTTTCCTCCTGCTGTACGTGCTGGCGGAGGCCACTGCCCGGCCTGCCGGATCGTTCCCGCGCCTGCTGTGGGCCCTGGTCCCGCTCGCCGTCACCGTGCAGTTCGCCATCGCCGTCGCACGGACCGACCCCGCGACCCGGCCCCGCCAGGGGATGGACGCCGTCGGGCTGGGCCCCGTCCGGCTCACCCTCGTCGCGGCGGTCTCCACCGCCGTCTCCTGCACCCTGGGCAGCGCCCTGGCCCTGGCCGCCTTCCTCCACCTGCGGGGCGACCTCACCGGCCTGCCCTTCGACGGAGCCGGGGCCCGGCTGCTGCACGCCGACCGGCCGCTGCCCGTGGCGGCCGCCCTCACCCTGCTGACCCTGGTGCCGCTGGCCGCCTCGGCCGCCACGGCCCTCGCCCTGCGCCCGCACCCGCCGCTGGCCCCGCAGACCGGCCTGCCCTGGGGCATCGCACTCACCGCCTGCGGACTGGCGGTCGAGGCGTACACCGGCCTCGGCGGAGTCGGCATGCCGGCCGGCTGGGCACTCATCGCCGTCGGGCTCTCGCTCGCCGGCCCGGGCCTCACCTACGCCTGCGGAGCCCTGGTACAGGCCGTCCGCCCGGGCGCCGTGCGGCTGCTGGCCGGGCGGACCCTCCAGGAGGAGGCGCCCCGACTGGGCCGCCCGCTGGGCCTGTTGTGCGCGGTCGGCGCGGGCGCCCTCACCACCGCCG
Organism: Streptomyces sp. R33; assembly: GCF_041200175.1. Classification (NCBI taxonomy): domain Bacteria; kingdom Bacillati; phylum Actinomycetota; class Actinomycetes; order Kitasatosporales; family Streptomycetaceae; genus Streptomyces; species Streptomyces sp. R33. The sequence continues at coordinate 2,910,663 of NZ_CP165727.1, forward strand.
CCCTGCGCGACCGGGGCGGCTTCCCCGTCCCGCTGGGTCCGCTGACCGGGCCGGCCTGCGCCCTGGTCGCGCTGTGCGTGGCCGCGACCCTGCTCACCTGCGCCGTCGAGGTCCGCCAGAACCGCTCCGACGCCCGCGCGACCCTGCGCGACCTGGGCACTCCGGGCACGGTCCTGCGTACGGCCGCGACCCTGCGGGCCACCGCACTGGCAGCCGTGTGCGCACCGGTCGTATGGGGTGTGGCGCAGCTGACGTCTCTTGCGTTGACCCGCTGACACGGGCAGCCCTTAGGGTGGGCCGAATGGTCCACGCAGACATCGAGATCGAGACGCTCGCCGAATTCGACCAGGTCGTGGCGCGCGGCTCGCTCAGCGGCTACCGCATCCAGTCGGTCAACCTGCTGGAGCGCACGTTCGCCCTGCTGTCCGCCGACACCTCCGCGGCCGTCTTCCTGGGCTGCGCGATGGAGCCCGACGCGGCGGCCAAGGTGCGCGCGGACGGTGCGCTCGTCTTCCCGCCGGTGCCGGACCTGCCCTTCAACCCGTACCGCGGTCTGCTGTACACCGCCGACGAGCTGTTCGCGGGGCTGTCCGACGGTTACGAGGGCACTCCTGACGCCCAGTCGTACGCCTGGTTCCAGGAGACCAAGGCGGACGGCGACGTCTTCTCCTCGATGCTGCGCTCCGTCCACGACGACGCGATCTCCGACGCCCTCGACGAACACCTCGCCGGCGCCCGGGTGGTGGGCGTCATGGGCGGCCACGCGATGGCCCGCGGCGGTCTGGACTACCAGGGCGCGGCCGAACTCGGCCGGGAGCTGACCCGGTCCGGGCTGACGGTTGCCACCGGCGGCGGCCCCGGCGCGATGGAGGCGGCCAACCTCGGCGCCTACCTGGCCCCGGCCCCCGACCACGCCCTTGCGGAGGCCCTCGAGATCCTGGCCAAGGCCCCGTCCTTCGCGCCCTCCGTGTCCGACTGGGCGCAGGCGGCGTTCGCCGTACGGGACCGCTGGCCCGCGGGCGGCGACTCGGTGGGGATCCCGACCTGGTTCTACGGGCACGAGCCGCCGAACGCCTTCGCCGGCCACATCGCCAAGTACTTCGCGAACGCCACCCGGGAGGACGGGCTGCTCGCCCGCTCCACCGCGGGCGTCGTCTTCCTGCCGGGCGCCGCGGGCACCCTGCAGGAGATATTCGACAACGCCACGCCGAACTACTACGGGTCGCGGGGCGAGCCGACCCCGATGGTGCTGATCGGGCGTACGCACTGGACCGAGCACCTGCCGGCCTGGCCGCTGCTCCGGGCGCTGGCGCGCGGCCGTGCGATGGAGTCCCGGATCGCGCTGGTCGACTCGGTGGCCGAGGTCCCCGCCGTACTCGCTTCGATGAAGTGAGTGACGGGCCGAGGCAACTTCCCGGCCCGATCGCACGTCTGCCATAGGTAATCAAAGTGCAAAACCCTGCCAGACGTGAACGGAGCCCTCGGTGCTCATAGGCCTGCTGACCGCGATCGCGGCATCCATCTGCTACGGCACGGGATCCGTCCTGCAAGCCGTCGGCTCGCGCCGGGCGGCCCGGATGTCCCCGGCCGCCGCCGGGGTGACCGCGCACGGCGGCCCGAACCTCTCGTCCACCGCGAAGGCAGCGATGACGTGGGAGTTCATCGTCGGCACCATCCTGGACTTCGTCGGCTTCGGGCTGGGCGCGCTCGCCGCCCGGCTGCTGCCCCTGTTCCTCTCCCAGACGGTGATCAGCGCCAACCTGGTCATCACCGCGGTCCTCAGCGTGAAGATGCTGGGCATCCGGCTGACCCGGAAGGAATGGACCTCGATCGGGGTCGTCTGCGCGGCGCTGGTGCTGCTGGCGACGGCGGCGGGCCACGAGGGCGGCCACCACGCCCCGATGTCCACGCACTGGTGGCTGTTCGCCGTGACCCTGCTGATCATCGCGGGCGGCACGGTGGCCGTACGCCTCCTGGGCGCCCGGGCCGCGATCCTGGCGGGCCTGCTGTCGGGCCTCGCCTTCGGCGCGCTCGGCGTCGGCGTCCGGATCCTCGACGGGATCGACCCGTTCGACCTGGGCAAGCTGCTCGCCGACCCGGCCCTCTACGCCATCCTGCTGGCCGGCGTGGGCGGCATGTACCTGCACACGGTCGCCCTCCAGATCGGCTCGGTGAACGGCGCGACGGCCGCGCTCGTCGTCGGCGAAACCGTCCTGCCGGGTGCCATCGGCGTCCTGTGGCTGGGCGACGCATCGCGGCCGGGCCTGGCCTGGCTGGCGGCCCTCGGCTTCGTGCTGGCCGTCACGGGCGCGGTGGCCGTCGCCTGGTACGGCAACCACGACGGCGCAGAACCCCCCGCCGCACCCGGATCCGAACCCGAATCCAGCCCCGCCGAATCCAGCCCCGCCGGCGTCTGAGGCGCGAAGGCCCGGGGGACGAGCCCCGCGCAGCGGCTACGCAGCCGGCAGCACGACCACCTCGGCCGGGGCGAAGGACACCGCAACCCGGTCCCCCATGGCCGGGGCCCCGGCCAGCCCGCACTCCGCCTCCAGCTCCGGCCCGGCCTCCGGCCGCAGCCGCAGCGCCACGTGCGTCCCGCGGAACGTCCGCGCGAGCACCTCACACCGCAGCCCCGCCGCCGCCAGCACCACGCCCGCCGGCCGGATCAGGATCCGCCGCTCGCCCTCCGGGGACCCGGCCGGCACCAGGACCTTGCCCCACGCCGTCATCGCGGCCTCTCCCGACACCACCGCCGGCACCACGTTCTCGAACCCGAGGAACCGCGCCACGAACTCCGAGGCCGGCCGCTGCCACACCTCCAGCGGGGTCCCGGCCTGCGCGATCCGCCCGTCCCGCATCACCACCACCCGGTCGGCCAGGGCGAAGGCCTCCCCCTGGTCGTGGGTGACGGCCAGCACCGTGGTCCCGAGCCGGGAGAACAGCCCCCGCAGCTCCACGACCAGCCGCTCGCGCAGCCCCCGGTCGAGCTGCCCCAGCGGTTCGTCCAGCATCAGCAGCCGCGGTGAGGGGGCCAGCGCCCTGGCGAGGGCGACCCGCTGCTGCTCACCACCCGACAGGGAGGACACGGACCGGCCCTGGGCCCCGGGCAGTCCGACCAGCTCCAGCAGTTCCGCGACCCGGCCCTCGCAGGCCCCCCGGCCGGAGCCCCGCATGCGCAGCCCGAACGCGACGTTCCCGCCCACGTCCCGGTGCGGGAACAGCTGGTGGTCCTGGAACATCAGGCCCACCCCGCGCCGGTGCACGGGCACCCGCTCCTGGTCCGCACCGCCGAGCAGGACCCGCCCGGCGGATACCGGCTGGAGCCCGGCGACGACCCGCAGCAGTGTGGATTTGCCGCTCCCGCTCGGCCCGAGCACGCACACGATCTCGTGCTCGGCGACCGCGAGGTCCACGGAGTCCAGTGCATCGAAGACGGCGCGCTCGCCGAAGCGGACCGAGACCCCGGCCAGTTCGAGCAACGTCATCAGAACTCTCCCGAGGTCTTGTCGGGGCGCAGCCGCTCCAGCACCAGCAGGGAGACCGCGCACACCAGCATCAGAATCGTGCTCAGGGCCATCGCCTGCCCGTAGTTGAGCTCACCGGCCCGCCCCAGCAGCCGCGCCACGGCCACCGGCAGCGTCGGACGGTCCGGCCGCGCGATGAAGACGGTCGCCCCGAACTCCCCCAGCGAGATGGCGAAGGCGAACCCGGCCGCGATCAGCAGCGCCCGCCGCACCAGCGGCAGGTCCACCTCCCGCCAGGCCCTCAGCGGGGACGCCCCGAGCACCGCGGCGGCCTCCCGCAGCCGTGCGTCCACCGCGCGCAGCACCGGCAGCATGGTCCGTACGACGAACGGGACGCCCACCAGCGCCTGGGCCAGCGGCACCAGGATCCACGAGGTCCGCAGATCCAGCGGCGGCTCGTCCAGGGTGATCAGGAAGCCGAAGCCGACCGTCACCGCCGACACCCCCAGCGGAAGCATCAACAGCGCATCGAACCCGCGCACGAACCGCCCCCCGCGCCGGGTCAGTGCCGCGGCCGCGAGCCCCCCGATCAGCAGGGCGATGGCGGTGGCGGCGAGCGCGTACTGCAGGGAGTTCCAGATCGCCTCCAGCGGTGGCACGAGGAACGTTCCGCCGCCGGCGCCCGCGTCCTGGAGCGCCCGGTAGAAGCCGAACCCGTACCCGCCGGGGGCGTCGAAGGACCGCTCCACCAGCACCAGCAGCGGGGCCACGATCAGCAGCGCCACCGTCACCAGCACCCCGCCGAGCAGGGCGCGCTGCCCCGGTCCGCTCGGCCGGTGTGCGGTCCGCGCCGGGTCCACCAGCCGCAGGGCGGTCTCCCGCCGGCGCACGGTCCAGGCGTGGACGGCGAGGATCAGGCCGACCGCCACGAACTGCACCATCGTGAGGACGGCGGCCGTCGGCAGGTCCAGCAGCTGCGCGGTCTGCCGGTAGACCTCCACCTCGAGGGTGGCGTACGAGGGCCCGCCCAGGATCTGCACGACGCCGAAGGAGGTGAAGGTGAAGAGGAACACCATCAGCGAGGCGGCGGCCACGGCCGGTCCGAGCGCGGGCAGCGTCACCCGCCGCCAGGCGGCGAACCGTCCGGCGCCCAGCACGCGGGCGGCCTCCTCCTGGCGCGGGTCGAGCTGCGCCCAGAGTCCGCCGACCGTCCGTACGACGACGGCGTAGTTGAAGAAGACGTGGGCGAGCAGGATCGCCCACACGGTGGTGTCCAGCCGGACGCCCCACAGCTCGTCGAGCAGTCCGCCGCGCCCGACCAGCGCCAGGAAGGCCGTGCCGACCACCACGGTCGGCAGCACGAACGGGACCGTGACCACCGCCCGCAGCAGTTGTTTGCCGGGGAACTCGAAGCGCGCGAAGACGTACGCGCCGGGGAGTGCGATCAGGAGCGTGAGCGCCGTGGACGCGCACGCCTGCCAGGTGGTGAACCAGAGCACGTCGGCGATGTCGGGCCGGGTCAGCACCTCGCCGATCCGGCCGAACTGCCAGCCGTCCTCGGTCTTGATCCCGCGGCCGACGATCGCGGCGACGGGGTAGGCGAAGAACAGCCCGAAGAAGGCGAGCGGTACGGCCATCAGGGCGAGCCTGACGGCCGTACCGCGTACGCCCTCCTTCGCGGGAGTGCTTTCGCGTGCGCTCTGGCGTCCTACTTCACGACGAGCGAGGACCATGTCTTGACCCACTGCTCACGGTTCTTGGCGATGGTCTCCGGAGCGACGTTCTCGGGCTTCTCGATGACCACGCCGTGCTTCGTGAACAGCTCCGGCAGCTTCGCGTCCTTGACCACCGGGTTCACGAACATCTGCAGCGGCATGTCCTCCTGGAACTTCTTGCTCACGAGGAAGTCGAGGAGCGCCTTGCCGCCCTCCTCGTTCTTCGCGCCCTTGAGCAGGCCCGCGAACTCGACCTGGCGGAAGCAGGTGCCGGTGGAGACGCCCGTGGGGGCCTCGGCCGGCTGCGGCTCGCCGTACAGGACCTCGACCGGCGGGCTGGAGGCGTAGGAGACGACCAGCGGGCGGTCGCCCTTGGCCTTCTTGCCGCCCGCGGAGCCCGAGAAGCGCTCGTTGTAGGCCTGCTCCCAGCCGTCGACGACCTCGACGCCGTTGGCCTTGAGCTTGGTCCAGTAGTCCTTCCACCCTTCCTCGCCGTACTTGCCGACGGAGGCGAGGAGGAAGCCGAGGCCAGGCGAGGAGGTCGCCGCGTTCTCGGTGACCAGCAGGTTCTTGTACTCCGGCTTGATCAGGTCGTCCAGCGTCTGCGGCGGGGCGAGCTTCTTGTCGGCGAAGTACGCCTTGTCGTAGTTGACGCAGATGTCGCCGGAGTCGATCGGGGTGACCCGGTGCTCCTTGTCGAGCACGTACTCGGGCTTCACGTCGGCCAGGCCCTTGGCCTCGTACGGCGTGAAGATCCCGTTGTCGAGGGCGCGCGAGAGGAGCGTGTTGTCGACACCGAAGAAGACGTCGCCGCGCGGGGAGCCCTTGGTGAGGATCTCCTGGTTGAGTGCGGCGCCCGCGTCCCCGGACTTCAGGACCTTGACGGTGTAGCCGCTCTGCTGCTCGAACTCCTTCAGGACCGTGTCGGTCACGTTGAAGGAGTCGTGGGAGACGAGCGTGACCGTCTTGGGCTTCGGCGACCCGCTCGCGCCGCCCTCGGACTTGTCCTTGGCGTCGCCGCCGCCGCAGGCGCTGAGCGTGGCGACGCCGAGCGCGGCCGCGAGCGCTGCGCCCGCGAACTTCTTGGTGGTGCTCACTGGTGATTCCTCCTGGGATGACCAGGAGAAGACGCGGCCCTGCCCGGCGCTCAGTGCGAGCGGTCGCCGGGCAGGGCGCAACAGCTTGAGTGATGACCGAACTTCCTACCCCGAATGACCGGGGCGAGGTTCAGAGGGTCTGCGGATGACGGTTACCGCACTCTCAGCGCTGTGGCGCTCCCCTGTCGGAATATGCAATTGGTTCGGCCACAGGGTACCCCGTGGCCGAACCGGGGCGGAGGAAACCGCAGGCTAGCGCTCCGAGGCCGCCAGCTGGCCGCAGGCTCCGTCGATCTCCTGGCCGCGGGTGTCGCGGACGGTCACCGGCACGCCGTGGCGGGCGATGGCCTCCACGAAGGCCTTCTCGTCCTCGGGACGCGAGGCCGTCCACTTCGAGCCCGGCGTCGGGTTCAGCGGGATCAGGTTGACGTGGACACGCTTGCCCTTGAGCAGCCGGCCGAGGAGGTCGCCGCGCCAGGCCTGGTCGTTGATGTCGCGGATCAGCGCGTACTCGATGGAGATCCGGCGGCCCGACTTCTCCGCGTACTGCCAGGCCGCGTCGAGTACCTCGCGGACCTTCCAGCGGGTGTTCACGGGGACGAGGGTGTCGCGCAGCTCGTCGTCCGGCGCGTGCAGCGAGACCGCGAGGCGGCACTTGAAGCCCTCGTCGGCGAACCGCAGCATCGCCGGGACCAGGCCGACGGTGGAGACGGTGATGCCGCGCTGCGACAGGCCCAGGCCGTCGGGCTCGGGGTCGGTGAGGCGGCGGATCGCGCCGACGACCCGCTTGTAGTTCGCCAGCGGCTCGCCCATGCCCATGAAGACGATGTTGGACAGCCGGGCCGGGCCGCCGGGGACCTCGCCGTCGCGCAGCGCGCGCATGCCGTCGACGATCTGGTGGACGATCTCGGCGGTGGACAGGTTGCGGTCCAGGCCCGCCTGGCCGGTGGCGCAGAACGGGCAGTTCATACCGCAGCCGGCCTGCGAGGAGATGCACATGGTGACCCGGTCGGGGTAGCGCATCAGCACGGACTCGACGAGCGTGCCGTCGTGCAGCTTCCACAGGGTCTTGCGGGTGGTGTCGTCGTCGCACGAGATGTGCCGGATGACGTTCATCAGCTCGGGCAGCAGCTCCTGCTGGAGCTTCTCGCGGGAGCCCGCCGGGATGTCGGTCCACTCGGCCGGGTCGTGCGCGTACCGGGCGAAGTAGTGCTGCGAGAGCTGCTTGGCCCGGAAGGGCTTCTCACCGATCGCGGCGACCGCCTCGCGCCGCTCCTCGGGCGTGAGGTCGGCGAGATGCCGGGGCGGCTTCTTGGCTCCGCGAGGGGCGACGAAGGTGAGCTCTCCCGGGACGGGGCGGGCCATGGCAGGTACTCCTCGTAAGACGAAAGGCGCGCCGCAGAAGCAGCGCGCCTTTCAAGAGTAACCGCCCGGACCCACCCAAAGCCTTCGGACGTACGTCGCCCCCGCTCAGCGGGGTCCCCCCGGTGAACCGCCCGCCGGCCGGAACCCGCGGGAGCCCGGTTTCAGCCGGTGCCGACGAAGGCCGCCAGCAGCAGCCACACCACCGGGGCGGTCGGCAGCAGGGAGTCGAGCCGGTCCATGATGCCGCCGTGGCCCGGCAGCAGCGTGCCCATGTCCTTGATGCCCAGGTCCCGCTTGATCATCGACTCGCCGAGGTCGCCCAGCGTGGCGCTGACCGCGACGGCGAGACCGAGCAGCAGGCCCTGCCACCAGGCACCCCCGTCGATCAGGAACTCCATGCACAGCGCGCCGGCCCCCATCGCGAAGGCCACCGCCCCGAACAGCCCCTCGCGGGTCTTGCCTGGGCTGATGCGCGGCGCCAGCTTGTGCTTGCCGAAGCGCCAGCCCACCGCATAGGCCCCGGTGTCGCTGACCACGGTCAGCAGCAGGAACGTGACCACGCGCTCCGGACCGTCGTCGGCGGTGAGCAGCATCGCGACGAAGGTGGCCAGGAAGGGCACGTAGAACGCCGCGAAGACGCCCGCGGTGACGTCCTTGAGGTAGTCCTCGGGCGGTTCGGTCATCCGCCAGACCAGGACCGCCAGCGCGGTCAGGGCCATGGCCACCCAGGCGCCCTCGGCCCCGCGGACGTATCCGGCGATGACCATGGCGGCGCCGCCGACCGCGAGCGGGACGAGCGGCGCCTTGATGCCCTTCTTCTCCTGGAGCCGGGAGGTGAGCTCCCACAGGCCCACGACGACCGCGACGACGATGACGCCGACGAAGACCGCCTTCACGATGAACAGCGAAGCGAAGATCACCGCACCGAGGCCGACACCGACCCCTATGGCGGCACGCAGGTCTCGCCCCGCCCGCTTCTTCTGCGGCGGGGGCGAGGCGTCCTGCGGTGCCTGCGAGGGCGGAGGCGGGGGGCTGGGCATGGGCTCCTGCGGCGGCGTCTCGGCGCGGAACGGGGGGCCGCCGTCGGCGGCGGCCCCCCGATCGCGTGCTTCCCGGTCGTCGAAGTCACGGCCGGCGGCATCGGGCACGATGGGCATGGGCCGAGTGTGCGGGCCCACCAGCGCATCGTATGCGGGACCCGCCGGAACCTGCTCCGTGGCCCAGGGAGAGTCGTTCATCAGACCTCGAGGAGCTCGGCTTCCTTGTGCTTGAGCAGCTCGTCGACCTGCGCGACGTACTTCGCGGTGGTGTCGTCGAGCTCCTTCTCCGCGCGGCGCACCTCGTCCTCGCCGGACTCCTTGTCCTTGACGAGCTTGTCGAGGGCGTCCTTCGCCTTGCGGCGGATGGAGCGGATCGAGACCTTGGAGTCCTCGGCCTTGGTACGGGCGACCTTGATGTACTCCTTGCGGCGGTCCTGCGTCAGCTCGGGGAAGGTCACCCGGATGATATTGCCGTCGTTGCTGGGGTTGACGCCCAGGTCGGAGTCGCGGATGGCCTGCTCGATGTTGCGCAGGGCGCTCTTGTCGAACGGGGTCACGATCGCCATGCGCGGCTCGGGCACCGAGAAGGACGCGAGCTGGTTGATGGGCGTGATGGCGCCGTAGTAGTCGGCCACGATCTTGTTGAACATCGCCGGGTGCGCACGACCGGTGCGGATCGCGGCGAAGTCTTCCTTGGCGACGACGACGGCCTTCTCCATCTTCTCCTCGGCCTCGAGGAGGATTTCTTCGATCACCACGTGCTCCTGCATGTCAGATTTGGATGGTTCAGGCGGGCGGGGCGGGCTCGGCCCAGTGGGGCCGGGCCCGGCGTCGGGACGCTCAGGCCCGGGTGCCCTGGTCGCTCACGAGCGTGCCGATCTTCTCACCCTTGACGGCGCGGGCGATATTGCCCTCGGCGAGCAGCTCGAAGACCAGGATCGGCAGCTTGTTGTCACGGCACAGCGTGATGGCGGTGGCGTCGGCGACCTTGAGGTCGCGGGAGAGCACCTCGCTGTACTCCAGCGCGTCGAACTTCACCGCGTCGGGGTTCTTCTTGGGGTCGGAGTCGTAGACGCCGTCGACGCCGTTCTTGCCCATGAGCAGGGCCTCGGCGTCGATCTCCAGGGCACGCTGGGCGGCCGTGGTGTCGGTGGAGAAGTACGGCATGCCCATGCCGGCGCCGAAGATGACGACGCGGCCCTTCTCCAGGTGGCGTACGGCGCGCAGCGGGATGTACGGCTCCGCGACCTGGCCCATGGTGATGGCGGTCTGCACGCGCGAGTCGATGCCTTCCTTCTCCAGGAAGTCCTGGAGGGCGAGGCAGTTCATGACGGTGCCGAGCATGCCCATGTAGTCGGACCGCGCACGGTCCATGCCCCGCTGCTGCAGTTCGGCGCCGCGGAAGAAGTTTCCGCCGCCGATCACGACGGCGATCTCCGCGCCGTCACGGACCACCGCGGCGATTTCGCGCGCGATGGCATGGACGACGTCGGGGTCGACGCCCAGTCCTCCACCACCGGAGAAGGCTTCGCCCGACAGCTTCAGCATGAAGCGGCGGCCCTTCTTGTCGTGGTCGCTCTTGTCGTCGGAAGCGGTGTGGGGGTCCACGCCCTGATTCATGGAGATCTCCTCGTGCACATACGAAGAAGGCCATTGCCGGTGGGTCCTCGCGGTTCCCTCTACGGCAATGGCCTCCTCGTCAGATCTGCGGTCGTTCCGCGCGCGGGCGGACGACTGCTTCAGACCCTACCGGGGTCCGGTGTCCGTCGTGTACGGACGGACTCAGATGCCGACCTTGATGCGCGAGAAGCGCTTCAGGGTGACACCGGCCTCGTCCAGGACCTTCTGGACGGACTTCTTGTTGTCCAGCGCGTACGGCTGGCCGAGGAGGGTGGCCTCCTTGAAGAAGCCGTTGACGCGACCCTCGACGATCTTGGCGATGGCAGCCTCGGGCTTGCCCTCCGCGCGGGTGACCTCTTCGGCGATGCGGCGCTCGGACTCGACCTTGTCGGCCGGGACGTCCTCGGCGGAGAGCCACTGCGGGGCGAACGCGGCGATGTGCTGCGCGACGCCGCGGGCGACCTCGGCGTTCTCCTTGTCGAGCTCGACCAGGACGCCGATCTGGAACGGCAGGTCGGGCATGGTGCGGTGCATGTACGCCGTGACGTAACCGCCGGCGAACTGCGCGAAGCGGTCCAGGACGATCTTCTCGCCGAGGTTCGCGTTCGCCTCGTCCACGAAGGCGGTGACGGTCTTGCCGGGCTCGATCTCGGACGCGAGCAGCGCCTCGATGTCGGCCGGGGAGGTGGCGGCGACGTGCGCGGCCAGCTGGTTGGCGACGGCCAGGAACTTCTCGCCCTTGGCGACGAAGTCCGTCTCGCACTTCAGCTCGACGATGACACCGGAGGTGTTGTCGTCGGCGATGAGGGAGACGACGGCACCGTTCTCGGCAGAACGGCCCTCGCGCTTGGCGACGCCCTTCTGACCCTTGATACGGAGGGCCTCCATGGCCTTGTCGACGTCGCCGTCGGCCTCGACCAGCGCGTTCTTGCAGTCCAGCATGCCGGCGCCGGTGAGCTCGCGGAGCTTCTTGACGTCAGCGGCGGTGTAGTTCGCCATGAGTCTGTGATTCTCTCTCGAAGTCGTAGATCTACGGGTGAACGGCGGAGGCGCCGCGCTTTTGGCGCGGCTCCCCCGCCGTCATCGTCCGTGCTGCGAGTGCCCGGCGCATGAACGCCGGGCGCTCTCAGTGGGTCAGGCCTGCTCGGCGTCGGCGGCCGGGGCCTCGACAGCCTCGGCGGCCGGGGCCTCGACAGCGGCCTCGGCCGGAGCGGCCTCGGCGTCGTCGGCCTTCTTCTCGCCCTCGAGCAGGTCGCGCTCCCACTCGGCGAGCGGCTCGGCGGCGGCCTTCTCGCCCGGCTTCGAGTCACCGGTCGCAGCGCCGGAGCGGGCGATGAGGCCCTCGGCGACGGCGTCGGCGATCACGCGGGTGAGCAGGGTGACGGAACGGATCGCGTCGTCGTTGCCCGGGATCTTGTAGTCGACCTCGTCGGGGTCGCAGTTGGTGTCGAGGATCGCGACGACCGGGATGTGGAGCTTGCGCGCCTCACCGACGGCGATGTGCTCCTTCTTGGTGTCGACGATCCAGACGGCGCTGGGAACCTTCGACATCTCGCGGATACCACCGAGGGTCTTCTCCAGCTTGGTCTTCTCGCGGGAGAGGACCAGGAGCTCCTTCTTGGTGAGACCCGAGGCGGCGACGTCCTCGAAGTCGATCGCCTCAAGCTCCTTCAGACGCTGGAGGCGCTTGTAGACGGTGGAGAAGTTGGTGAGCATGCCACCCAGCCAGCGCTGGTTGACGTACGGCATACCAACGCGCGTCGCCTGCTCGGCGATGGCCTCCTGGGCCTGCTTCTTGGTACCGACGAACATGATGGAGCCGCCGTGGGCAACGGTCTCCTTGACGAACTCGTAGGCGCGGTCGATGTACGACAGCGACTGGAGCAGGTCGATGATGTAGATGCCGTTGCGCTCGGTGAAGATGAAGCGCTTCATCTTCGGGTTCCAGCGACGGGTCTGGTGACCGAAGTGGACGCCGCTTTCCAGCAGCTCCCGCATCGTAACGACGGCCATGGCCATCTCCTTGGTTTCTCGGTTTGGTTCCTGACGCCCCACCGCGCCCTGCCCCCGAGAAGGGGACCGAGAGACGCTTTCACCCGGCCTGAGCGGCTGGTGCTGGGGCGTGCGAAGTCGACCCGGTGACCCGGATCGCCGTAAGAAGTGTACGGGACCGGGCGGTATGCCAGGTGACGCCGTTGTCCACACCCGGCCGCCTGTCCACAGGCGCGGTCACGCTGCGCGAGCCGGCGGCAACCTGGACGGCATGACGACACTGCTGCTCACGCTGCTGCTGACCTTGACCCAGGCACTCGCTCCGGGGGTCCGGCCGCTGCCGCCCCCACTGGTGGTGGCCCGCTGGTGGGACCCGCCCCCGACCCCGTACGCGGCGGGGCACCGCGGGGTGGACCTGGCCGCCCCCGTGGGCGCGGAGCTGCGCGCGGTCGGTCCGGGCCGGGTGCACTACGCGGGGCTGGTGGCCGGCCGCGGCGTCCTCTCCCTCACGCTCCCGGGCGGCCTGCGCACCACGTACGAACCGGTGCGGCCGCTGGTGGCGGAAGGTGAGGAGGTCACGGCGGGCCAGGTGGTCGCCGTCCTCACGGAAGGCACGCACTGCGGAAGGCCCTGTCTCCACTGGGGCCTCCTCTCAGGCACCACCTACCTGAACCCCCTGACCCTGCTCCCCCGCCCCACCCCAAGACTCCTGCCCCACTCCAGCCCGGCCGGCGCTCGAGGCGATTCCAGCCCCGCCGTTTGAGGCGCGGAGGTCCGGGGGCAGAGCCCCCGGGGGCCTCAGCCCCCTACACCCCGCAGGGCCATGGCCACGGCCGCCTCCGTCACCACGGTGGGATCCTCGGCAGCACCGAGCTCGATGCGCCGGACCGCAGCGTCCACCACACCCTGCAGCAGCATCGCGGCAAGCCGGGGCTGCTCATGCCCCAGGGCTCCGAGCGCCTCCACGATCATCGCCACGAGCCCCCCGTGCGCAGCACGGATCTTCTCCCGCGCCCCCGCGTCCAGCTCACTGGCCGAGATCGCCACCACCGCCCGGTGCCGCCGGTCCCCGACCAGCCCCAGCTGGCTCCGCACGTAGGCCTCGACCTTCGCCTCCGGCGACTGCGCCTGCTCCATCGCCGCCTCGATCTCGGCGGCCCAGACGGGGAAGTCCACGGCGCACAGCTCTTCGACCACGGCCGCGCGGGAGCGGAAGTACTCGTACACGGAGGACCGGGCGAGGCCGGTGCGCTCCGCCAGGGCGGGGAAGGTCAGCGCTTCCGTCCCGCCTTCGGACAACAGGGAGCGCGCAGCGTCCAGCAGGGCGCCGCGCTGCATCGACCGGTGCTCGGCCACGGAGGCCGCTCGAATCCTGGGCACGTATCCACTCTACGGAGGTGCCGCAAGCTCACCGGCCGACATCCGCCAGCTTGGCCCGCAGTTGGAGCACCGACTTGGTGTGGATCTGGCTGACCCTGCTCTCCGTGACGCCGAGGACGTTGCCGATCTCGGCCAGCGTGAGGCCCTCGTAGTAGTAGAGCGTCACCACGGTCTTCTCCCGCTCCGGCAGGGTGTTGATGGCCCGGGCCAGGAGCCTGCGCAGCTCGCGGTCCTCGGCCACCTCGACCGGGTTGTCGGCGGCGGTGTCCTCCAGGGTGTCCATCAGAGAGAGGCGGTCGCCGCCGCCCTCGCCTCCGACGTGCAGCAGCTCCTCCAGGGCCACCACGTTGGCGAGCGACAACTGGCTGAACACGGCGTGGAGTTCCTCCACGCCGATGCCCATCTCGCCGGCGACCTCGTGCTCGGTCGGGGTGCGGCGCAGCTGGGCTTCGAGCGTGGCGTAGGCCCGCTCCACGGCCCGCGCCTTCTGCCGGACCGAGCGCGGGATCCAGTCCAGCGCCCGCAGCTCGTCGATCATCGCGCCCCGGATCCGGGTGATCGCGTACGTCTCGAACTTGATGGACCGTTCGATGTCGAACTTCTCGATGGCGTCGATCAGCCCGAAGACCCCGGAGGAGACGAAGTCGGCCTGTTCCACATTGGGCGGCAGGCCCACGCTGACCCGGCCGGCCACGTACTTCACCAGGGGCGAGTAGTGCAGGATCAGCTGCTCCCGCAGCCGCTCGTCACCGCTTTCCTTGTACGAGCGCCACAGCGCCTCGAGGGACGAGGGCGCGGTGGTCCGCACGCTGCCGCGGGCAGCGGGGGGCACCGCAGCGCGGTCAGACCCTGAGGTGTGCTGGGGCATGCTTCGCCTTTGCCGGAGCCGGATTCCTTGGGAGCGTAGCGTGACGGAAGTGTCGCGGTGCGCGAAGAGTACGGGATCGCGCGTGGGCACCGGGGCGTCGTGACTCGCACGGGAGACCCGGGACCGGCGCCTGGCGCTCGGTCCCGGCGGCTGCCACCGGGAAGACCGCGTCTCTCATCGGCTTCACTCTTTCACCGGAACACCCCAGGTCAACGACCGCCTCGCCGGGTGCCGCCGGATTGTGTGCCTCCTTCAGGTGATTGTGTGGTCAACTGCCAGCCCTCGCCCTGCCGTTCGACGAACCCCAGAGAGTGAAGTTCGTACAGTCTGCCGATGACTTCATCGGTGCCGGTGCCTGCGGCGAGGGCGACTTCGTCGGCGTGCACGAGCCGGCCGGCCGGGAGTGCTTCGAGCACGCGGGCGGTGTCCCGGTGCAGAAGGTCCCGGGCGAGCACCGGGCCGCGCCGCTCGGGAGCCAGTTCACCCATGCCGCCGACCAGCTCGACGACTTCCGCGGCGTCGGTGACGAGCACCGCCTCGCCGCGCAGCAGTTCGTGCACTCCGCCGGAGAGCCCGCTGGTGGCCGGTCCGGGGATGCCCATGGTGAACCGCCCGAGCTGCTGGGCCCGCCGGGCCGTGACCAGGGAGCCGCTGCGATGGGCCGCCTCCACCACGACGGTGCCCCGGGTGAGGGCGGCGATGACCCGGTTGCGCAGGACGAACCGGCTGGGGGTCGGGTGGCTGCCGGGCGGCAGCTCGCCCAGCACCAGCCCTTGGTCGGCGATCCGGCCGAGCAGCCCGGCATGACCGCGGGGGTAGGCGACGTCCACGCCGCAGGCGAGCACCGCGGCCGTGGCGCCGCCCGAGGCGAGGGCGCCGCGATGGGCGGCGGCATCGACCCCGTACGCCGCCCCGGAGACCACCACCCAGCCCCGCTCGGCGAGCCCGGCGGCCAGGGTCTGGGCCATGTGCGCGCCGTACGGGGTGCAGGCCCGGGCGCCGACCACGGCGACGGAGCGCAGCGCCCAGGTCCGCAGGTCCGGTCTGCCGCGGAGCCAGAGCCCGACGGGCCGGGCGTCGCCGAGGTCGTCCAGCTGGGTCGGCCACTGCGCCGAGCCGGGGCAGATGAACCGGCCGCCGCTGCGGGCGGCGGCCGCCAGGTCCCGCCGCGGGTCGGCGAGCGCCGCCCGTCTGCGGTATCCGGCGAGCCGCTGCTCCCCCACCCCGGCCAGCGCCGCCGCCTCGCTGTCCGGGCCGGTCAGCATCCGTATCAGCCCGACGGCGCCGTGCTCGCGCAGCCACCGTCCGCCGTGCTCGTCGCCGGGCTCCAGCACCCGGGTCAGTGCAGCCCGCGCCAACAGCTCCGCATCGGTCCCCTCGGGCCCGGCGGAGGCGCTCATGAGCCGGCTCCCATGGCCAGGGCGGCGCCGCGGGCGATGCCGGTCCGGAGTTCCAGGGCGACGGCCACGTCGAGTGCCTCCGGGCGGTCCCGGGCCCGCAGGTCGGCCACGGTCCAGGCGACCCGCAGCACCCGGTCCAGCCCGCGGGCGGTGAGCAGCCCGCGCTCCAGATCCCGCTCGGCCTGCGCCAGAGCCCCGGGGGCCGCCTGCCAGCGCGTGCGCAGCTCGTGTCCGGGCACCTCGGCGTTGAGTCGCCAGGGGGTGTCGGCGAGCCGGGCCGCGGCGCGGTCCCGGGCCTCGCGCACCCGGTCGGCGACGGCCACCGTGGCCTCCCCGCGGCCGCCGCGCCCCAGCAGGTCGGAGCGGGTGACCGGCTCGACCTCCACGCGCAGGTCCACCCGGTCCAGCAGCGGCCCGGACAGCCGTGCCTGGTAGCGCCGGATCACCGATGCCGGGCATTCGCAGCCGGCGCCGAGCAGGGTGTGCCGCCCGCAAGGGCAGGGGTTCGCCGCGAGCACCATCAGGAATCTGGCCGGAAGCCGCACCACCCCGGCGGCCCGGGCGATGACCACGTGCCCCGATTCGAGCGGCTGGCGCAGCGCGTCCAGTGCCTTGGTGCTGAACTCGGCGGCCTCGTCAAGGAACAGCACACCCCGGTGGGCCAAGGAGACGGCCCCGGGCCGGGGTACCCCCGCTCCGCCGCCGACCAGGGACTGCATGGTCGCGGAATGGTGGGGCGCGCAGTACGGGGGCCGGGCGACGAGCGGTTCGCCGGGCGGCAGGATCCCGGCGACCGAGTGGACGGCCGTGACCTCCAGCGAGTCCTGCCGGGAGAGCGGCGGCAGGATCCAGGGGATCCGCTCTGCCAGCATCGTCTTGCCCGCTCCCGGCGGCCCGCTGAGGAAGAGGTGGTGGCCTCCGGAGGCCGCCACTTCCAGGGCCCGGCGGGCGCCGTGTTGCCCGGCGACATCGGAGAGGTCGGGGAAGTCCGGGGCCTCGCCCTCCCCGGGCCGGCGCTGGGAAATCCCGGTGCCGAGCCCGGCGCCGGGGACGACCAGCCCGGCCAGCATCGGGTCCGGCCGCCCCTGGGGACCCGGTGCTTCCTCCTCGGGGACCTCTCCGCCGGTGAGGACGGCGATCAGCTGGCGCAGGCTGCGGACGCCGAGCACGCAGACGTCGGGGACGAGCATGGCCTCGGCGGCGCACTGCTGCGGCACCACCACGTTCCGGTACCCGGCATCCGCCGCGGCGAGGACCGCCGGCAGGATGCCCCGCACCGGCCGTACCCGGCCGTCCAGTCCCAGTTCCCCGATGAGCACCAGGTCGGCGATCACGGCCGGATCGACCACCTCGGCGGCGCCCAGCACCGCCGCTGCGACAGCCAGGTCGAAGCCGGCGCCGGATTTCGGCACGGAGGCCGGGCTGAGCCCGACGGTGAGCTTCTTCTGCGGCCATGCGGCGCCCGAGTTCACCACGGCGGCCCGCACCCGGTCCCGGCTCTCGACCAGGGTCTTGTCGGGCAGCCCCACCAGGGTGAAGGCGGCGAGCCCGGGCTCCAGGTCGGCCTGGACCTCCACCACCACGCCGTCGACGCCCACCAGGGCGACCGAACAGGCCCGTGCGAAGCCCATCACGCCACCCCCCTGACGTGCTCCACCACGGGCGCACCGCGGCGCGGCAGCAGGACTCCCACGAGGTCGATGCGCACCCCGCCCGGGGGCGGTCCGCCGTGGTCGGCGAGCCATCGGCCGGCGAGCCGGCGCAATCGCTCGGCCTTGCCGGGGCGGACGGCGGCCATGGGATGTTCGAACTCGCCCGCCCGGCGGGTCTTGACCTCGCACACGACGAGGGCGTCCCCGTCCCGCGCGACGATGTCGATCTCCCCGCTACGGCACCGCCAGTTCCGCGCGATCACGGTCATCCCGGCCTCGGCCAGCCGCCGCGCCGCGAGCTCCTCGCCGTACCGCCCCAATGCCTGCTGTGCCACGCCCGTCGCGTTCATCCGGCACCACCTCCGGCACCGACGGTCCCGCGCCCCCGCCCACCTTGTGGATCTTGGTGGACAACGCGGCAGGTGTGGACAACCCCCTCACCCTCCCGGGTGAGGGGAATCAGCTGCCGGGCAGTTCGAGGTCGCTCTTGTTGAGCTCCTCGATGTTCACGTCCTTGAAGGTCAGCACCCGCACCTGCTTGACGAAACGCGCAGGCCGGTACATGTCCCACACCCAGGCGTCGGCCATCGTGACCTCGAAGAACACCTCCCCCTGGACCGAGTGCACCTGCATCTCGTAGTCGTTCGTGAGGTAGAACCGGCGTTCGGTCTCGATCACGTACTTGAACAGCCCGACGACGTCGCGGTACTCGCGATAGAGCTTCAGCTCCATCTCGGTCTCGTACTTCTCGAGGTCCTCGGCGCTCATGGCATGTTCCCCTTCAGCCGTGCGTCCCCCTATTGTGCGCCAGGCCCGTGCGCCCCTAAACGATTTCCGGGGCCAGGACCACCGGCGCACCCGGAGGACCGTCGTCGAGCAGCGTACGGAGCAGCTCGGCGAGTCTGGTCGGGTACACCGTCTCACGGGCCGCGAGAAGTTCCTCGGAGGTCCACCACCTGGCACCGGTGACGCTGCGCCGCTCCAGCTCGGTGAGCCCGCCCATCTCGGTCCGCGTCTGGGCGGTCCGGGCCAGGTAGTACCACTCGTCCTGCTCCCAGCGCCGCCCGTCGAACGGGAAGGAGCAGTACCGGTGCCACAGCACCGGCCCCAGTTCCACTTCGGTGATGCCGGTCTCCTCGGCGAGCTCCCGCAGCGCGGCCTGTTCCCGGGTCTCGGCGCCCTCGAGCCCGCCGCCCGGGGTGAACCACCAGTGGTCGGCCGGGTCGTCCGGCTCGAAGCCGTGCAGCAGCAGGATCCGGTCCGCGGGGTCCAGCAGGATCACCCGTGACACCTTGCGGGGGCCGTGCCCGGCGGCCCCGTCAGCGGGCACCGGCCGGCTCCCGCCGCCGCCCGCGCCCCAGGACCCGTACGACGGGTCCGTACGCGGCCCCCAGCACCACCAGGGCGGCTCCGGCCAGCACCGCGGCCAGCTGGAGGCGCAGCGGCCCCGGCTGCGAGGTTCCGCCGGGCAGGGAGGCGTACGTGCCGGGCCGCTCGAGCATCGCCATCGAGGGCCAGGCGAGGGCGTCGACCCGGGCGTGGACCGCCGAGCGGGCCACGGTGCCCTGGCCGGCCTCCTGGAGGTGGGCGCGGGAGTCGAGCGAGGCGGACCGCCGGTCGCCCAGCAGGAAGAGGTTGCCCTCGGGCACGGTCACCTCGAACGGCGTGTCGGAGGCCACGCCCAGGCCGGTGCCGGTACCCGTTCCGGTGCCCGTGCCCGTACCCGCGGTCGCCCCGGGCTTGGTGTGCTCGATGTAGGGCTCGTCGAGCTCCTTGCCGTTCACCGTGAGCCGGCCGCCCTCGCCGCAGCACTTCACGGTGTCGCCGCCGATGCCGACGACCCGCTTGACCATGGGCGAGTCACTCCACATGGAATCAGTGAACACGACCACGTCTCCGCGCCGCACCTCACCGCCGTCGATCCGCTGTGCGAGCACCCGGTCGCCGGGGTTCACCGTCGGCATCATCGAGTCGGTCGGCACCGTGTACGGCTGGTAGACGAGCGCCCCCCACACGAAGGCGCCCAGGAAGAGCACAAAGCCGACGGCCACGGCGACTCCCGACAGCACATGGCCGAGACCGCCGCGGCCGTCCTTGCCACCGTGTATTCCTTCGGTACCGCTTTCCTGCGTTCCGCCCATTGCAGCGCCCCCACACTTCCGGGATCGACGACCTGGGCGGCACCCTACCTGCCGGTAGTCCCGCTGGTCAGCCTCCGCCTGCGCCACATCACGACGGGAACGGCACCGACGAGGCCCAGCGCGGCCGGGCCGAGCCCGACCGGCGCGAGGCCGGCGGCCCCGAGACCCAGCGCGGTCGCCTTGGTCTGGTTCCCGATGCCCGGCTGGTCGAACGTGTCCGGGATGGGCAGGGTCGCCCAGCGGGTGATCGGCCACGCCACCACCACGGCCCGCCCGACGACCTTGTCGACCGGCACGAAGCCCTGGGTGGAGTCCTGCATGTGGTAGCGGGAGTCCTGCGAGTTCTGCCGGTGGTCGCCCATCACCCAGATCTTGCCCTTGGGCACGGTGAGCGGGCCGAACGGAGCGTCGTCGCACGCGCTGTTGCCGGGGTAGATGTACGGCTCGTCCAGCGCCTTGCCGTTGACGACGACCGGTCCCCCCTTCTTGCACTCGACCGTGTCACCGCCGATGGCGATGGTCCGCTTGATCAGGTCCTTCTCGGCCGCGTCCGGCATCAGACCGATCTTGCTGAGGACCTGCTGCGCGAAGTTGGGCTCCGGGGTGGGCTCGCCGGCCAGCCAGCTCGCGGGGTCGTGGAAGACCACGACCTCGCCGCGCTCGGGCTCGGAACCGAACCACGGGGTCAGCTTGTCCACGAGCACCCGGTCGCCGCGCTGCAGGGTGTTCTGCATCGAGTCGGACGGGATCGAGAACGCCTGTACCAGGAACGTCTTGATCAGCAGGGCCAGCAGCAGGGCGATGCCGATGAGGAGCGGGAGCTCCTTCCAGAACGAGCGGTGCGGGCGCGCCTCTGCACCACCGTCCTCGGCCTCGCGCTCGGCTTCGTCCGGCCGCTCCTCGCCTTCGTCGCGTCCGGATCGCGCGCCTACTGCCACATCCCCCACATCCACTCCTCACTCGCAAGTCGCCGCCCGCGCCGAATCGGTGACGGGCCCTCCCCTCCCTTAACGAGCGGGAGTTCCCTAAGGCGCGGGAGACCGAGGACACACTATGCGAACGGCGGCCGACGACGGCGCCCACGGCGGCCGCGTCGCCCGCTCGGTGCCGGATCGGGCACCGAGCGGAAGGTCGCGGGCTGTTCGAGCTTGCGCCAGTGGTCGTACGGCCATGCGATGACGACGGCCCTCCCCACGACGCCCTCCTCGCCGATGGTGCCGTCGAAGGCCTCGTCGAGGTGGTAGCGGGAATCGGCGGAATTCGCCCGGTGGTCGCCCATGACGAAGAGCCGCCCCGGGGGCACCTGCACCTCGAACCTGATTTCGGAAGGGGCGTTGCCCGGGCTCACGTACGGCTCATCGAGCGGCGCGCCGTTGACGGTGACGCGCCCCTTGGCGTCGCAGCACACGACGGTGTCGCCGCCGACGCCGATGACCCGCTTGATCAGGTCCTGCTCGTCGGCGGAGGGCAGCAGGCCGATGAAGGTCAGCGTCTCCTTGATCTGCTTGACGCCGACCGGGTCCTCGGGCGGGCGCGCGGCCTCGCCTTTGAGCCACCCGCCGGGGTCCTTGAAGACCACGACGTCGCCGCGCTCGACCTTGGAGCCGAACCACGGGGTCAGCTTGTCGACCAGCACCCGGTCCCCGATCCGGATCGTCTGCTCCATGGACCCGGACGGGATGAAGAAGGCCTGCACGAGGAAGGTCTTGAGGACGAGCGCAATGCACAGCGCCACGATGATCAGCAGCGGCACCTCGCCCACCCGGCGGGTCCGTCTGCGCCGCTTGACCCGGCGGGCCAGCCGGCGCCGTTCGGCGCGGCCCCCGCCCCCGGCCGCTACGGGGACCGGCTCGGGCTCCGGATCCGGCTCCGGCTCGGGGAGCCGACCGCCTCTGGGGCGCCCCCGGCTACCCATGACCGCCGCCGGAGGACGGTGTCACCGCAGGCGGCGATCCCCAGCGCGAAACCGGCCAGCCGATCCAGTCGGCCCGCCCGATCACCTTCTCCACCGGCACCATCCCCCCGCCCGGCTCCCCCAGGTGGTCCCGGGAGTCCCGGGACTGGGAACGATGATCACCCATGACCCACAGGGTCCCAAGGGGTACGACGATCCGGAAGGGCACCTTCGAGGGCGTGTCGCCGGGATACAGGTACGGCTCCTGCAGCGGGACGCCGTTCACCTTGATGCGCCCGCCTGCGTCGCAGCACACCACGTCGTCGCCGCCGATGCCCACGACCCGCTTCACGAAGTCGGTCTCGGACGGCTCGCCGATCCCGAGTGCGGAGGCCGCGCCGTGCAGGGCCTCGCCGATCGGGTTGCCGTCGGCGCGCTCCGGTACGAACGATCCCGTGCCGTCGAAAACCACCACGTCCCCTCGCTTCGGCCGGTCGCCGAAACGGTACGCCAGCTTGTTCACCAGCACCCGGTCCCCGACCTGGAGCGTCGGCTCCATCGACCGGCTCGGGATCAGGAACGGCTGCACGACGAAATTGCTGATCAGCAGCAGGAACGTCGTGCAGAGCACGCCGAGCACCCCGGCCCGCGGCCAGATCAGGAACGCGCGCCACCCGGGACGCGCACGGCGCCCCCACAACGCAAAACGCGGCCGCCCCTCCCCCGTTTCGGGGGAGGAGTGGCCGCGCTGTGTGAGCTCTGCTTCGGTGTCCATCGGTGGCGAGCCTATCCGGCCGCCCCGGGGACCCGGAGAGGAGATCAGCGGTCGCGCTTCTCCTTGATCTTCGCGGCCTTGCCGCGGAGCTCACGGAGGAAGTACAGCTTGGCGCGACGCACGTCACCGCGGGTGACGAGCTCGATCTTCTCGAAGATCGGGGAGTTCACCGGGAAGGTGCGCTCCACGCCGACGCTGAAGGAGACCTTGCGAACGGTGAAGGTCTCGGAGACGCCAGAGCCCTGGCGACGGATGACAACGCCCTTGAACTGCTGGATACGGGAGCGGTTGCCCTCGATGACGCGGACGTGCACGTTGATCGTGTCACCCGGGCGGAAGGCCGGGACGTCGGAGCGGATCGAGGCGGCGTTGACGCCATCGAGCAGGTGAGACATGTTCTTCGTCTGCTTTCTTCGCACGACGCCACAGGCCGCCGGTGCGGATTTCCGTAGAGAATTCGGGAGCCGGGTCACTCGGCGGACGACTGTCCCCCTGTGGCAGGGGCGCACGCGAGCACACAGCAGCCGCCTATTCTTCCACGGCCTGCGGCCTACGCCAAAATCGGCCGTCGGCGTCCGGCCGCCAGCCCAGGATGCTCAGCGTCTCGCGGTCCTTCTTGTCGAAGGCGGAGGCCTCGCAGCGCTCGATCAGGTCGGGGCGGTTCTGCGCGGTCCTGCGGAACGCCTCGTCCCGGCGCCAGCGGGCGATCTTCCCGTGGTGGCCGCTGAGCAGCACGTCGGGGATGCCCCGGCCGCGCCACTGCGGGGGCTTCGTGTAGACCGGCCCCTCCAGCAGGTTCTCCATCTCGCCGGGCGCGAAGGAGTCGTCGCGGTGCGATTCGGCGTTGCCGAGCACCCCGGGGAGCAGCCGGGCCACGGCCTCGGTGACGACCAGGACGGCCGCCTCGCCGCCCGCCAGCACGTAGTCGCCGATGGAGACCTCGTAGACCGGCATCCGCGTGGCGTACTCGTCCATGACCCGGCGGTCGATGCCCTCGTACCGGGCCGGCGTGAAGATCAGCCAGGGCCGCTCGGAGAGCTCGACGGCCAGTTCCTGGGTGAACGGGCGGCCGCTGGGCGTGGGGACGACCATGACCGGCCCGCGCGCACCGGACTCGTACCCGTCGGCCAGCGCCTCGTCGAGGGCCTCGCCCCACGGCTCGGTCTTCATGACCATGCCGGGACCGCCGCCGTACGGGGTGTCGTCGACGGTGTTGTGCCGGTCGTACGTCCAGTCCCGCAGGTCGTGGACGTGTACGTCGAGCTGCCCGCGGGCCCGCGCCTTGCCGACGAGGGAGACGTTCAGCGGCTCCAGGTACTCGGGGAAGATCGTGACGACGTCGAGACGCATCAGGCTTCTTCCCCGGCCTCGGCCCCGTTGTCGCGCGCGGAGACGATCTCGGCGCGGTCGTCGATCAGCCCGGGCGGCGGGGTGATGACACAGCGCTGCTCCTCGAGGTCGATCTCGGCGACGATCTCCTCGACGAAGGGGATCATCACCTCGGTGCCGTCGGGGCGCTCGACGATGAAGAGGTCCTGCGAGGGCAGGTGGGAGATCTCGGTGATCCGACCGATCTCGGTACCGTCCTCCAGCACCACGTCCAGGTCCATCAGCTGGTGGTCGTAGTACTCGTCTTCTTCCTCGGGGAGCTCCGCCGGGTCCACGTCGGCGATGAGCAGGATGTTGCGCAGCGCCTCGGCGCCGGTGCGGTCCTTGACACCGGCGAAGCGGAGCAGCAGCCTCCCGCTGTGCACGCGGCCCGTCTCGATGGTCAGCGGACCCGCCGTTGCCGGCTCGGTCCGCAGCACGGCACCGGGCGAGAGCCGCAGCTCCGGCTCGTCGGTCCGCACCTCGACGGTGACCTCACCCTTGATCCCGTGGGCGCGGCCGATCCGCGCAACAACCAGCTCCACTGTCTCTCTCCTGTTCAGACGACGACGGGCCGGGGTGGGCACGAATGCCCTCCCCGGCCCGTGCCGGTGATTCACGTTCTCAATGAACCAAGTCTCAGCGGACCTGGTCCACGTCGACGAGGTCGACGCGGATCCCCCGGCCGCCGATGGCGCCCACGACGGTACGCAGGGCACGCGCGGTGCGGCCGTTGCGGCCGATCACCTTCCCGAGGTCGTCCGGGTGAACCCGGACCTCGAGCACCTGCCCGCGACGCAGGTTGCGCGAGGCGACCTGCACTTCGTCGGGGTTGTCCACAATGCCCTTTACGAGGTGCTCAAGAGCCTCCTCGAGCATGCTCAGGCCTCGGTCGACTCGGCGGCGGCCTCAGCCTCGTCCGCCTTCTTGTCGGCCTTCTTCGCCTTCTGCGTGATGGCCTCGCCCTTGGTCTCGCCGATGCCCTCGAGGGCCTTGGCGAACTCGTCGAAGGAGCGGCGCTTGCTCTCCTTCGTCTCCGGCTGCAGCAGCGGCGCGGGGGCCGGGAGGCCCTTGTGCGCCTGCCAGTCACCGGTCAGCTTCAGGATGGCGAGCACAGCCTCGGTGGGCTGGGCGCCGACGGACAGCCAGTACTGCGCACGCTCGGCGTTGACCTCGATGCGCGACGGGTTGTACGTCGGGTGGTACAGACCGATCTCCTCGATCGCACGACCATCGCGGCGGGTGCGCGAGTCGGCGACGACGATGCGGTAGTGCGGCTGGCGAATCTTGCCGAGGCGCTTGAGCTTGATCTTGACTGCCACTGGAGTGGTGTCTCCTGAACTTGACGTGGTTGGGCACATGAGATGCCACGTGGGGTTGCGGTACTCGGGTGCCCGATGGACGCGTCAGCCGGAGGAGAGAGGGGTCCTATGCGACTGTCGAGTACAGCTAGCCATTGTGCCACATGCCTGCGGCGCTTCTCGCGGGGAGCTGCGATCAGCGGCGCGCGGCCGCCCACCGGCTCAGGAGGCCGCGGCCGAGACGGCGACCTCGGGGATGCGGAACGGCTTCATGCAGCCGCCGCACACGATCGGCGCCTGCGCCAGCACGGAGGGGACCACCCGCACGTTGCGCCCGCAGTCGCAGACCGCCTTGACGCGGACACCGCCACCGGAGGAGCCGTGCCGGGCGGCCGGCCCGCGGAAGCTGCGCTTGGTGTCGGCGGCCGTCGCGGCCGTGTGCGCCTTCAGTGCGCGCTGCAGCCGCTCCATGGTGGGGCGGTAGCGCTTCTTCGCCTCGGGATTGAGCGAGACCAGCGAGAAGCCGCTGCTGGCATGCGGCTCGTCGGAGTGGTCCAGCCCCATCTCCTCGGCGATCGCGAGGAATCTGCGGTTGTGGTAGCGGCCTGCACGCGAGGTGTCGCGCACCCCGCGGGCGGCGGCGATGCCGTGGACTGCCTCGTGCAGCAGTCGCTCGAAGGAGAGCTCGGCGCCGCAGGCGGACGAGGACTCTCCGATCAGGGACTCGGGCGCGGCAAGGTCAGGCAGCTCGGGGTGGTACCGCTGAATGTCGGCCCACGCCTGCGCCAGCTCTGCGGCGAGAACAGGTGGTGTCGTGCTCACGTCGTGACAACGAGCCGGAGTGCCCCGGTGTTCCGATTCCGGGCCATTCCAAATTTTTTGCACGTACCAGTCAGTTCAGTCTCATGCGTCCTGACGAGGACGGGTGCGCCGATCCCAGGAGGAGTCGGTACGTAACGACGACCAGACCGACACGAACCCGCCCCGGCGCGCGGCTCGTGCCGTGCGCCGGGGCGGGTTCGAGGGTCGGACAGGGTCGGTCAGTACGAGCGCGCGACGATCGCGAGCGTACCGGGGGCGTCGTCCGCCTCCGGAACCGACCCGTCCTCGGCGATCAGGCAGCGGACGGACACGGCCTGCTCGCCCAGCTTGGCCTCGCCCTCGGGGCCGAGGTCGGCCCACGGGATCCGCGCCCAGCCGCCCGCGACGGCGGCCTCGGCGGCCTCCTCGATGGTGGAGACGTCGGAGGTACGGGCCAGGCGGCGCTCGCGGGACTCGCGCAGCAGCTGCGCCTGGTCCTCGTCGAGCACCTTGGGCAGCAGGTCGGCGAGCGCGTCGATCTGCACGGGCTCCTTGCCGCCCGGGATCCGGCGGGCCAGCATCGCGGTGCCGGCCTCCAGGTCGCGGGGACCGATCTCGATGCGGACCGGTACGCCCTTGAGCTCCCAGTCCACGGCGCGGCGGCCGAACGGGGTGTCGACGCGGTCGTCGACCTGCACGCGCAGGCCCGCGGCCTTGAGCTGCGCACCGAGCTCGCGGACCTTCGCGACGGCCTCGTCGCCCTTGATCGCCATGACGACGACCTGGACGTGCGCGAGGCGCGGCGGGACACGGAGGCCGTTGTCGTCACCGTGGGACATGATCAGACCGCCGACCATGCGGGTCGAGACGCCCCACGAGGTCTGCCAGACGAGCTCCTGCTTGCCTTCCTTCGACAGGTACTGCGTGTTGAAGGCCTTGGCGAAGTTGGTGCCGAGCTCGTGGCTGGTGCCCAGCTGCAGCGCCTTGCCGTCGCCCATCATGCCCTCGAGGGTGAGGGTGTTGATGGCTCCGGCGAAGCGCTCCTTGGCGGTCTTGCGGCCGAGCACGACGTCGATGCCGAGCACGTTCGTCATGAAGTCGCCGTAGACGTCCGTGTGGATGCGGGCGGCGTAGTCGCGGGCGTCCTCGTACGTGGCGTGGGCGGTGTGGCCCTCCTGCCAGAGGAACTCACTCGTACGGAGGAACACGCGCGGGCGCATCTCCCAGCGGACCACGTTCGCCCACTGGTTGATGAGCAGGGGCAGGTCGCGGTAGCTCTGGACCCACTTGGAGAAGTAGTCGTTGATGATCGTCTCGGAGGTGGGCCGGACCACGACCGGCTCTTCCAGCTCCTTGCCGCCGCCGTGCGTGACGACGGCGAGCTCGGGGGCGAAGCCCTCGACGTGCTCGGCCTCGCGCGTCAGGTACGACTGCGGGATGAACAGCGGGAAGTACGCGTTCTGGGCGCCCGCGTCCTTGATGCGCGCGTCCATCTCCTGCTGCATCCGCTCCCACAGGCCGTAGCCGTACGGCCGGATGACCATGGTGCCGCGTACCGGACCGTTGTCGGCCAGCTCGGCCTTGTTGATCAGATCCTGGTACCAGCGGGGGAAATCCTCCGCCTGGGGGGTGAGAACGGGTGCCTTTGCCATGGCGCGAATGGTACGGCGCCGGGCACTCGATGCGTGAATCGGGTGGCGCACTCCTC
Source organism: Streptomyces sp. R33 (assembly GCF_041200175.1). Taxonomy (NCBI): domain Bacteria; kingdom Bacillati; phylum Actinomycetota; class Actinomycetes; order Kitasatosporales; family Streptomycetaceae; genus Streptomyces; species Streptomyces sp. R33. The sequence goes on from NZ_CP165727.1 coordinate 2,938,244, forward strand.
TGGACGCGGGGGCGAATGGGGAGTTCTCTGGCAACGGGGGCAAGGGGGCGACAAGGAATCAGGAGCGCTCTTTCGATGACACCGACGCCGACGGCGACGCTCGTCGCCCGGGACTGGGCGGAGATCCAGGAACGGATGCTGGTACCGCTGTACGAGGCGGTCTACGACCGGCTGGAGGTCGGGCCGGGCGACCGGCTGCTCGGCCTGGACTGCGGGTCCGGGCTGGCCCTGCTGCTGGCTGCGGGGCGGGGAGCCGTCACCACGGGGGTGGAGACGGATCCGGCGCGCCGCGCCCTGGCGCGCGAGCGGCTGCTGGAGGTGATCGCGGCCCCGCCGGGCGCCGCGCGGCCGTACGACGTGCTGCTGGCCTTCTCGCCGTCCGAGGCGGCCCTGGCCGCGGCCCTGCCGGCGGTCCGGCGCGGCGGGGCTGTGGTGCTGGCCGACTGGGGCCCGGCGGAGCGGTGCACGGTGCCCGCGGTGCTGGGCGGCGGACCCGCGCCGCAGGATCTGGACGCGGCGGTGGCGCGGGCCGGGCTCTCGCCCGACGGATCGGGCCGGGTGTTCTGCCCCTTCGGGTACGCGGACGTGGACAGCGCGGTACGGGGGCTGCTCTCGGCGGGGCTGTACGAGTCCACCTCGGATCCGGCGCAGGTCGAGAAGGAGCTCACGGAGGCCCTTCACCCGTACGAGCGGCCGGACGGCACCGTCTGGCTGCCGAACATCTTCCGCTACGTGATCGCCCGCGTGCCGTAGCCGCAATCGGAGCCGCGGGCACGGCCTCGGGGGCCTGCGCCGCTACTTCGCCTCCTTGGAGAGGCGGGGGATGCCCGCGGCCTCGTAGGCGGCCGGTTCGTCCAGGGTCTCGTTCGCCAGCAGGGCCTCGGTCAGGGCGTCGAGTTTCGGACGGTGTTCGCGCAGCAGCCGGCAGGCCTCCACGTAGCACTCGTCGACGATCCGCCGCATCTCGTGGTCCACCGCGTCCAGGGTGGCGGGGGCCGCCAGGAGCCCGTACGGGCTCTGCGCGTCCGCCGGGATGGCGGTGAGGCGGCCGATGCGCTCGCTCATGCCCCAGCGGCCGACCATGCCGCGGGCGAGGTTGGTGACCTGTTCCAGGTCGTTCTCCGCGCCCGTGGTGATGACGTCGAACACGACGTGTTCGGCCGCCATGCCCCCGAGTGCGCCGATGATGCGGCCGCGGAGGTAGTCCTCCGTGTAGGAGTAGCGGTCCGCGTCGGGGGTCGAGAGGGTGACGCCGAGCGCCCGGCCGCGCGGCACGATCGTGATCTTGCGGACGGGGTCGGCGCCCGGCTGGAGCATGCCCAGCAGGGCGTGGCCGCTCTCGTGGTAGGCCGTGCGGCGGCGCTCCTCCTCGGGCATGACCAGCGCACGGGCCGCGCCCAGCTGGACCTTCTCGAGGGCGTCCATGAAGTCCGCCTGGGTGACCTGGCCCTGCTTGCGCTTCACCGCGAGGAGGGCGGCTTCGTTGGCCAGGTTGGCGAGGTCCGCGCCCGTCATGCCGGGGGTGGTGCGGGCGACCTGGTCGAGGTCCACGTCGGCGGCGAGCGGGATGTCCCGGGTGTGGATCCGCAGGATGGCCTCGCGGCCGGCCCGGTCGGGCGGGGAGACCGACACCGTGCGGTCGAAGCGGCCGGGGCGGGTGAGCGCGGGGTCCAGGACATCGGGCCGGTTGGTCGCGGCGATGACGACGACGCCCTCCGAGCCGGAGAACCCGTCCATCTCGGTCAGGATCTGGTTGAGGGTCTGTTCGCGCTCGTCGTGGCCGCCCATGGCGGCGCCGCCGCCGCGGGCCCGGCCGATGGTGTCGATCTCGTCGATGAAGACGATCGAGGGGGCCACCTTGCGCGCCTCGGAGAAGAGCTCGCGGACCCGGGAGGCGCCCACGCCGACGATCATCTCGATGAACTCGGAGGCGGAGGCGGAGAAGAACGGCACCCCGGCCTCGCCCGCCACCGCCCGCGCCAGCAGGGTCTTGCCCGTGCCGGGCGGTCCGGCCAGCAGCACCCCGCCGGGCATCCGGGCGCCCAGGGCCCGGTACTGCTGCGGGTTCTTGAGGAAGTCCACGACGTCGTTGAGCTCGCCCTTGACCTCGTCGATCCCCGCCACGTCGGCGAACGTGGTGCGTCTGCCGCCCTCCAGCTCCACGGGTTTGGGCGGCTGCTTGCGGCCCAGCCCGCCGACGCCGCCCATGGCCGAGCCCATGCGCCGGGCGATGAACACCCACAGGAGGACCAGCAGCAGCATGGGTGCCAGCGAGATCAGCAGATTGGCCAGGAAGCTGCGCTGCACGACGACCGGGGAGGCCGTGACGACGACGTTGTGCTTGGTGAGGTTCGTCCACAGCTGGTCGTCGGCGAAGGCCGGGCGCTGCGTGACGAACTTCGTGTAGTCGCCCTCGCCGCCGTCGGGCAGCGGCTGTTTGCTCTTCAGCTCGCCCTGGATGGCGTCGCCCTTGGAGTAGATCTTCGAGACGTTGCCGTCGGCGACCTGCTTGCTGAACTCCGTGTACGAGACGGTCGGCTCGTCGCCCTCGTTGAAGAACGACAGGACCACGTTGGTGATCAGGAAGACGATCAGGGCGGCGAGGATCAGCCCGCGCCAGCCCCCGGGCATCTTCCTCTTGGGCGGCGGTGCGGGCGGCGCGCCCTCGGAGCGCCAGGGCGTGTCGGCGCGCTCGCGAGGCGGTACGGGGGTGGGGTTGGGCACGTGGCCTCCTTACTGCCGTCCTCGTGGCCGACCATAAGGGATATAACGCACCATTGCGCCCGCTGAACGTAGGCGAACGGGCCCTGGCCGGAAGCTCCGGCCAGGGCCCGTTCGCGCACGGACGCGGTTACTTCATGAACTTCTTGAACTCGTCCGGGAGGTCGAAGTCCTGGCCGGGCTGGCCCGCGGCGGGAAGGCCGAACGGGCTGCCGGTGGCGGGCGGGGCGGTCTGCGGGCCCTGCTCGCGACGGGCAGCTGCCGCTGCCTCCTCTTCCTTGCGCTTCATCGGGTTGCCGCTCTTGCGCTTGCCCTTGGCCTGCTTGACCTGCTTCTTCTGGCGGCCGGGGCCGCCGCCCATGCCCGGGATGCCGGGCATGCCGGGCATCCCGCCGCCCTGGGCCATGCGGGACATCATCTTGCGGGCCTCGAAGAAGCGCTCGACGAGGTTCTTGACGGCGCTGACCTCGACGCCGGAGCCCTTGGCGATACGGGCGCGGCGCGAGCCGTTGATGATGTGCGGGTCGTGGCGCTCGGCCGGGGTCATCGACTTGATGATCGCGGCCGTGCGGTCGACGTCGCGCTCGTCGATGTTGTTGATCTGGTCCTTGATCTGGCCCATGCCGGGGAGCATGCCGAGCAGCTTGGAGATGGAGCCCATCTTCCGGACCTGCTCCATCTGGGCCAGGAAGTCGTCGAGCGTGAACTCCTTGGGGCCCTTGGCGAGCTTGGCCGCCATCTTCTCGGCCTCGGCCTGCGAGAACGTCTTCTCGGCCTGCTCGATGAGGGTGAGCATGTCACCCATGTCGAGGATCCGGCCCGCCATGCGGTCCGGGTGGAAGGCGTCGAACTCGTCGAGCTTCTCGCCGTTCGAGGCGAACATGATCTGCTTGCCCGTGACGTGCGCGATGGAGAGCGCGGCACCGCCTCGGGCGTCGCCGTCGAGCTTGGAGAGCACGACGCCGTCGAAGCCGACGCCGTCGCGGAAGGCCTCGGCGGTGTTGACCGCGTCCTGGCCGATCATGGCGTCGACGACGAAGAGGATCTCGTCGGGGTTGACGGCGTCGCGGATGTCCGCGGCCTGCTGCATCAGCTCCGAGTCGATACCGAGGCGGCCGGCGGTGTCGACGATGACGATGTCGTACTGCTTGGTGCGGGCGTACTCGATGGAGTCCTTGGCCACCTGCACCGGGTCGCCGATGCCGTTGCCGGGGGCGGGCGCGTAGACCGCGACACCGGCGCGCTCGGCGACGACGCTGAGCTGGTTGACGGCGTTGGGGCGCTGGAGGTCGCAGGCGACGAGCAGCGGGGAGTGGCCCTGGCCCTTGAGCCAGAGGCCGAGCTTTCCGGCGAGGGTGGTCTTACCCGCACCCTGGAGACCGGCGAGCATGATCACGGTGGGCGCGGTCTTGGCGAAGCGCAGGCGCCGGGTCTCGCCGCCGAGGATCGAGACGAGCTCGTCGTTGACGATCTTGAGGACCTGCTGGCCCGGGTTCAGGGCCTTGGAGACCTCTTCGCCGCGGGCGCGCTCCTTGACGTTCGCGATGAAGGAGCGGACGACGGGGAGGGCGACGTCGGCCTCGAGGAGGGCGATACGGATTTCCCGCGCCGCAGCGTCGATGTCCTGCTCGGAGAGGCGGCCCTTGCCCCGGAGGGACTTGAAGGTCGCGCTGAGGCGGTCGGAAAGCGTATCGAACACGGTGGTCGCGATTCCTCGGGTCGGGGGCGTGTGGTCGCCCCCCAGGGTATCCGCCCCTCCCCCTGTCCGGGGACCCGCCCGTTCGGGCTCCGCCCGGACCCGGTCCTCAAACGCCGGACGGACCGGATCTGCCCTGCGCGGGCTGGATGGCGCGCAGCGCCATCCAGCCCCGCCCCGACCTTCGGGTCACTGGAGGGCGGACTCCAGGGTGCTGGCCAGGGACGCGGCCGCGGGCGGCGGCAGCGGTTTGCCGTCGGGGTCGACGACGTACAGGGAGTCCACCGCGTTGGCGCCGAGGGTCGAGACGTGGGCGCTGCGGACCCGCACCCCGGAGGATTCCAGCGCGCGTCCGATCCGGTGCAGCAGACCCACCGCGTCCGGGGCCCGGACCTCCAGGACCGTGGCCAGGGAGGAGACGTCCGGGACCACCGTCACCCGCGGGGGCGGCGGGACCACCCCGCGCCGCCGCGGGTACGCCGCCTCGCGGTCCGCCAGCTTCGCCGGGACGTCCAGCGAGCCGTCCAGCGCCCGGATCAGGTCCGTGCGCAGGCGGGACACCTCCGGCAGCGAGCCGTACTCGGCGGCCACCCGCCAGCGCAGCACCAGCACCTCGCCCGCCAGATCCGGCAGCTCCAGCGAGCGCAGGTCCGCGGCGCGGACCGTGAGCCGGTGCAGGGCCAGTACGCCGGCCACTGCCGGGAGGACCCCCGGCTGGTCCGGGACCGCCACCACCAGCTCGACCCCGACCGCGTCGTCCTCCTCCTGGCGCGCGTGCAGCGCCAGCACAGGCTCCCGGGTGCGCAGCGCCTCCACCGCGAGGCGTTCCTGCTCCGTCGTCGGGATGGCCGGCTCCGCCGCGCCGGGTGCCGCGCCGCCCAGCACCGAGGCGACCCGCGCCACCAGGTCCGCCACCAGCGAGCCCCGCCACGTGCTCCACGCCGCAGGCCCCGTGGCCAGGGCGTCCGCCTCGGTCAGCGCGTGCAGGACCTCCAGCGTGCCGAGCGACCCCACGGCCTCCGCGACCGACCGGACCGTCGCCGGGTCGTCCAGGTCGCGCCGCGTCGCGGTGTCGATCAGCAGCAGGTGGTGGCGTACGAGCACCCCCAGCACGGCGGCGTCGTCCGCGTCGAAGCCCACCCGGACGGCCACGTCACGGGCGATCGTCTCGCCCGCCACCGAGTGGTCCCCCGGCCAGCCCTTGCCGATGTCGTGCAGCAGGGCGGCCATGAGCAGCAGGTCCGGACGGCTCACCCGGCGGGTCAGGGCCGAGGCGCGCACCGCCGTCTCGACCAGGTGCCGGTCCACCGTCCAGGTGTGCACGGGATTGCGCTGCGGACGGCACCGCACCCGTTCCCAGTCGGGCAGCAGCCGCGTGATCAGCCCCTCGGCCTCGAGGGCCTCCCAGACCGCCACCGTCGGCTCCCCCGCCCCCAGCAGGGTCAGCAGCTGCTCCCGTGCCTCCGCGGGCCACGGCACGGGCAGCGGCTTCGCCTGCGCCGCGAGCCGGCGTACGGCGTGCAGCGACACCGGAAGTCCCGCCTGCGCGGCCGCGGCCCCGAACCGCAGGGCCAGGACCGGGTCCCGGTCGGGCCGGGCCGCCAGGGCCAGCACGGCCTCGCCGTCGGACTCCACGACCCCCTCGGCGAGCGGCGCCCGCTCGGCTGCCGCGGCCCCCCGCGTCCCCAGCAGCCCGCGCAGCCTCGGCCGGGCCGCCCGGGCCCGCAGGACCCGCCCGACCTCGCGCCAGGTCACGTCCCCGGCGTACGCGACGACCCGCGCGGCCTCGTACACCTCGCGCAGCAGCGCGTCCGCGTCGAGCAGGCCCAGCTGGGCGGCGACCTGGTCCTGTTCCTGGAGCGCGAGCCGGTCGGTCGCCCGGCCCGTCACCAGGTGCAGCGCGTCCCGCGCGTCCAGCAGCCGCCGCCGGGCGTCGGCCAGCCCCTCGCGCGGGGCGTCGGCCAGCCAGGACGCGGCGACCGCCCGCAGTGCGGTGGCGTCGCGGAGCCCGCCGCGGGCCTCCTTGAGGTCAGGTTCCAGCAGGAAGCGGAGCTCCCCGGACCGCTCGGCCCGCTCCCGGCACAGGGAGTGCAGCTGCGGGAGCCGCTTGGCGGCCTGGTTGCGCCAGTCGGCCAGTACGGAGGTGCGCAGGCCCGCGAGCAGGCCGGCGTCGCCCGCGACCGGCCGGGCGTCCAGCAGCCCCAGGTGCACCTTGAGGTCCTCGGCGGCGGTCTTGCGCGCCTCGGCCGGGGTCCGCACCGAGTGGTCGAGGGCTACGCCCAGGTCCCACACGGGGTACCAGATCCGGTCGGCCAGCGCGCCGAGCGCCCGCGGCTCGGCCTTGCCGTCGTGGAGCAGCAGCAGGTCGAGGTCGCTGCGGGGGGAGAGTTCGGCGCGCCCGTAGCCGCCGACGGCGACGAGGGTGGCGCCCCGCACTCCGGTCTCCCGCTGGGCCGTGGTGAACAGGGCGTTCAGCCAGTCGTCGGTCAGCCCGGCCAGCGCGGAACGCCGCGAAGGCCCGGACCGCGACTCCTCCTGGAGGAGTCGCAGCCGGGCCGCGGCGTACGCGCTGGGTCCCGAGCCGGACGGATCGCCGGAATCACCCGTCGTGGTCTGCTCGACGCTCGTCACCCAGGAGCTCCCGTCGCCTAGAGCGCTTCAGCGCCGCGCTCGCCGGTGCGGACCCGGATGACCGAGTCCACGGGGACGCTCCACACCTTGCCGTCACCGATCTTGCCGGTGCGGGCGCTCTTGACGAGGACGTCCATCACCGATTCGGCGTCGTCGTCCTCGACGACCACCTCGATGCGGATCTTCGGTACGAGGTCCACGGTGTACTCGGCGCCGCGGTAGACCTCGGTGTGGCCGCGCTGGCGGCCGTAGCCGCTGGCCTCGGAGACGGTGAGCCCCTGGACTCCGAAGCGCTGGAGGGCGTCCTTGATCTCGTCCAGCCGGTGCGGCTTGACGATCGCGGTGATCAGCTTCATGCGTCAACCTTCTTGCTCGCGGCGGCAGCGGGGACGGGGGTGGCGGTGCTCCGGGAGGAGGCGCCGCCGCCGGCTCCGCTGAAGTCGTAGGCGGTCTCGGCGTGCTCGACCTGGTCGATGCCGGAGACCTCGTCGTCCTCGGTGACCCGCATCCCGATCGTCTTGTCGAGGAGGAAGGCGAGGATCGCGGACACGACGAGAGAGTAGGCGAGGACCGAGAAGACCCCGATGGCCTGCTTGCCGAGCTGCTCCAGGCCGCCGCCGTAGAAGAGGCCGGCCGCGTCGGACTGGACCCCGCCGGTGGCGAAGAAGCCGACCAGCAGCGAGCCGATCACACCGCCGACGAGGTGGACGCCGACCACGTCGAGGGAGTCGTCGTAGCCGAACTTGTACTTGAGGCCGACGGCCATGGCGCAGACGACACCGGCGATGGCGCCGATGGCGATCGCGCCGAGCGGGGAGCAGGAACCGCCGGAGGGGGTGATGGCGACGAGGCCGGCGACCGCGCCGGAGGCGGCGCCGAGGGTGGTGAAGGAGCCGTGGCGCAGCTTCTCGTAGCCGAGCCAGGCGAGCATGGCGGCGGCGGTGGCGACCTGGGTGTTGACGAACATGACCGCGCCCACGCCGTCGTCGTTGCCGAGCCAGGATCCGGCGTTGAAGCCGAACCAGCCGAACCAGAGCAGACCGGCGCCGAGCATCACGAGCGGGAGGCTGTGCGGGCGCATCGGGTCCTTCTTGAAGCCGACGCGCTTGCCGATGACCAGGATGACGCCGAGGGCCGCGGCGCCGGCGTTGATGTGGACGGCGGTGCCGCCCGCGAAGTCGATCACGCCGAGCTCGAAGAGCCAGCCGCCGGCGCCCCAGACCCAGTGGGCGACGGGGAAGTAGACGACGGTGACCCACAGGGCGGTGAACAGGGCCCAGGCGCTGAACTTCACGCGGTCGGCCAGGGCGCCGCTGATCAGGGCGGGGGTGATGACGGCGAACATCAGCTGGAAGACGGCGAAGACGTAGACCGGGATGGTGTACCCGTCCCACAGCTCGGTGATGCCGATGCCGCTGAGGCCGACGTAGTCGGAGGACCAGCCGATGAGGCTGCCGGCGTCCGTGCCGAAGGCGAGGCTGAAGCCGTAGAGGACCCAGAGGATCGTGACGATCCCGAGGCTGATGAAGCTCATCATCAGCATGTTGAGGCTGCTCTTGACGCGGACCATGCCTCCGTAGAAGAAGGCGAGTCCCGGGGTCATCAGCATGACCAGGGCGGAGCAGATGAGCATGAACCCGGTGTTCGCAGCAGACAGCGTCGGGGCGTCTGCGGCGAGGGTCGTGATGGCTGATGCCATCGGCGTCTCCTCGTCGTCGGTACGTTCGCGTGCGGGCGATCGTGAAAACCTGAGCGGCGCAAGGCGTAAGGCCGGGGGGTGGGGGCCTGGGGGCTGGCCGGTTATTGACCCTGAGATTCGCGCAGGCCGGTTTCCGGCGGCGCCGCTCGGTGTTTCGCGTCCGTGACGAAGGCATCTCGGGTGTTACGGCGTGATGAACAGCGCGACCATCAATTGGGGAACCACGACGGCGAGCAACCACGTCCGCGAGAGCGGCGCCGGTTTAGGCGCAAAAAGGGGACCGGCCGCGGCAGTACCCGGGGGGACCTGGCTGGGGGAGCCTGATCGGGCTTCACGGGGTGACTGCCGCGGCCGGGGCCTTGGGGGCGGCGGCTCGGGCCGTCAGACGGCCTCCGCCGCTTCGGGGAGCCGGGAGGCGAGCTGGTCGGTCAGCCGGACCACGTCGGCGACGTCGCCGTACTCACGGGCGGCGGTGTCGACCGTCTTGCGCAGCCGCGTGTTCACCCTTTCGGACCGCACCTTTCCGGCCACGTCAAGGGCGCGGCCGACGAGGACGGTGGCCTGCTCGGGCTCGCGCTGGATCAGGTGCACGGTGGCCATGCCGATGAGGTTGAGGGCGTACGAGCGCTGGTGCTCGTCGTCCTTCTCGAACAGCTCCACGGCCCGCTGCATCACGGGCTCGGCGAGGGAGGCGTACATGGGGCTGCGCCCGGCCACGTAGGCCAGGTCGCGGTACGAGTGGGAGTTCTCGCCGTTGAGCTCGGCCTCGGAGAAGAAGCGGATCCAGTCGGGTTCGGGCTCGCCGTCGAAGGCGACGTCGGAGAAGGTGTCCTCGGCCATCCGGACGGCCCGCTTGCAGCGGCTGGGCTGGCCCATGTTGGCGTAGGCGCGGGCCTCCATCGCATACAGCATGGCCTGGGTGCGCGGGCCCGCGCAGTCGCGGCTGCCGTACTGCGCGAGGTGGATGAGTTCCAGGGCGTCCTCGGGGCGGCCCAGGTGGATCATCTGGCGGCTCATGCTGGAGAGGATGTACGAGCCCAGCGGCTTGTCCCCGCCCTCCTTGGCGGCGTGCAGCGCGAGGACGAAGTACTTCTGCGCGGTGGGGTGCAGGCCGATGTCGTAGCTCATCCAGCCGGCCAGTTCGGCGAGTTCCGCGGCGACCTTGAAGAGCCGCTTCATGACGGGCGCCGGGTGGTTCTCCTGGAGCAGGTCGGTGACCTCGTGCAGCTGGCCCACGACGGCCTTGCGGCGCAGTCCGCCGCCGCACTGGGCGTCCCACTGGCGGAACATCACGGTGGTGGCTTCGAGGAGACCGAGTTCCGGTTCGGACAGGCGCGGCGGGCGGTGGCCGCTGAGGGCTCCGGCCGCCCCCGCCTCGCGGGGGCCCGGGTCGGCGGCGGGGACCGGGACGAGCCAGCGCTGCATGGGCTCGATGAGGGCGGGGCCGGCGGAGAGGGCGAGCGAGGTCCCCAGGAAGCCGCGGCGGGCCAGCATCAGGTCGCTGCGGGAGAACTCCCCGAGCAGCTCGACGGTCTGCGGGCCGGCCCAGGGCAGGTCGACGCCGGAGACGGACGGCGTCTGGTGGGCGGTGCGCAGCCCGAGCTGCTCGATGGCGACGACGGAGCCGAACCGCTCGGAGAACAGCTCGGACAGGATCCGCGGGACGGGCTCGCGGGGCTGCTCGCCGTCGAGCCAGCGGCGTACCCGGGAGGTGTCCGTGCTGATGTGGTGGGCGCCCATCTGACGGGCACGCCGGTTCACCTGGCGGGCGAGTTCGCCCTTCGACCAGCCGCTGCGGACGAACCAGGAAGTCAGTTGTTCATTGCGGGCGGCAGAGCCCGGGACCTCCGGCTCCTCGCTCGTTCCGCTTGCGCCGTTGCCGCTCACAGGAACGCCCCCATCCACTCAGCCTCTTCATACGAAACCCTGGCTGGGGCGGCGAGCGCCGCCACGGACCTTCACAGGTCCTCCACGAGTTGCCTCCGGCATAACCACGGACGGCACGCCATCGGGGTTTGGTGCACTGAAAGTAATCCTACGATCACCCCTGCGGCGAGGTCGATTCCAGAAACGCCACCATTCGCCACCCCTTCGAATGAACTAGCCACCGGCCAGGCGCGATTCACTTGACACCGAGGCGAAAGCGATCGGTTGGACGGGAGTGCACCGGGGGCGCACGCGGCGAGGAGTGCGCCGGGTGGCCCCTCGGGACACCGGGCTCTTACCCGGCCCCGCATCCCGTCCCGCCGACGTCGTAACCACCGGCGCGTCCGACCCGTTGGAGGGGGCATGGGCATGGGCTTCACGATCGGCGGCAGCCGCAGCACCAAGGAGTTCCGTTCCGGCTCGCGGCGCCGCGGCCGGACGTCGGAGTGCACGGCGGTCGCGGAGTACACCGGGCTGTGGGGCTGGGACGTGGTCCCCGGCGCCCGCGCCGCGGCCCCCGCCCGCGACTGCTCCTGCGGTCATGCGCATTGCAGCACGCCGGGGGCGCATCCGCTGCCCCTCGCTCCGACCGTCGCAGCCGGCGCGACCCTCGACGAGGTCACCGAGACCTGGAGCGGCTACCCGGGCGCGGCGGTCCTGCTCCCGGTGGGCCGCACCTTCGACGTCATCGAGGTCTCGGAGGAGGCCGGGCGCCGCGCGCTGGTCCGCCTCGAGCGGATGGGCCTGCCGCTCGGGCCGGTCACCGCGACCCCGGACGGCCGGGCCCAGTTCTTCGTCGCCCCGGGCGCTGCCGCCGAGCTGCCGCAGCTGCTGTACCGGATGGGCTGGGACGACGCCGACCTCGACCTGCGCGCCCTGGGCGTCGGCGCCTTCCTGACCGCCCCGCCCTCCGACCACGCGGGCCTCGGCCCGGTCGGCTGGCTGCGCCCGCCCGCGCTCGACTCCGCGGGCGGCCCGCCGCAGGCCCGGCTGCTGCTCGGCACCCTCGCGTACATCTGCCACCGCCTGCGGCGCTAGTACGCCTGCCTACGGCAGCGCCCCCGCGTTCCGGCCGGAATGCGGGGGCGCTGCCGTGCGTACGGTCTGCGTGCGCTGCGTACGCTCAGTCGCCGATCAGGGCGTCCACGAACGCCTCCGGCTCGAAGGGCGCGAGGTCGTCCGGACCCTCGCCGAGGCCGATGAGCTTGACCGGGACGCCGAGCTCGCGCTGGACGGCGACGACGATGCCGCCCTTGGCGGTGCCGTCGAGCTTGGTCAGCACGATGCCGGTGATGTCCACGACCTCGGCGAAGACACGGGCCTGGGCCAGGCCGTTCTGCCCGGTGGTGGCGTCCAGGACCAGCAGGACCTCGTCGAGCGGGCCGTGCTTCTCCACGACGCGCTTGACCTTGCCGAGCTCGTCCATGAGGCCGGTCTTGGTGTGCAGGCGGCCGGCGGTGTCGATGAGCACCACGTCGGCGCCCTCGGCGATGCCCTCCTTGACCGCGTCGTAGGCGATCGAGGCGGGGTCGCCGCCCTCGGGACCGCGCACGGTGCGCGCGCCGACCCGCTCGCCCCAGGTCTGGAGCTGGTCTGCGGCAGCGGCGCGGAAAGTGTCGGCGGCGCCGAGCACCACGGAGCGGCCGTCGGCGACGAGCACGCGGGCCAGCTTGCCGGTGGTGGTGGTCTTGCCGGTGCCGTTGACCCCCACGACCATCACGACGCCCGGGGTGTCCGCGCCGCTCTCGGTCTTCACCGCGCGGTCGAAGTCGGTGCCGACCAGGGTCAGCAGCTCCTCCTTGAGCAGGGCGCGCAGGTCCGCGGGGGTGCGGGTGCCGAGCACCTTGACCCGCTCGCGGAGCCGGTCCACGAGCTCCTGCGTCGGCACGACACCGACGTCGGCGATCAGGAGGGTCTCCTCGATCTCCTCCCAGGTGTCCTCGTCGAGGTGCTCGCGCGAGAGCAGCGTGAGCAGCCCCTTGCCGAGCGAGTTCTGCGACCGGGCGAGGCGGGCGCGCAGCCGGACCAGGCGACCGGCGGTGGGCTCGGGCACCTCGATCTCGAGTGCGGCCGGAGCCTCGGGTTCGGCGACGGCGGGCGCCTCGGGAGCCGCAGCCTCCGCTTCGGGGAGGACGACCTCCTCGATGGTGCGGCGGGGCTCTTCCGCCGTCTCTACGGCGTCCTCCCCCACCTGCGGTTCGGCGGGCGGGGCAGTGATGGTCGGTGTGCTGGGCGGCGCCGGGGGCGGCAGCTGCTTCTTCTTGCGGCTGCCGACCACGAGCCCGCTGATCACGCCGACCGCGACCAGGGCGATGACTACAGCAAGGATGAGGATGTCCATAACGGATCCAGTATCGGCCACGGCTGCCCCGGGCCCCCGGACCCGCGGTTCCGGCCGGGCCGTAAGTCTCCATTTGCGGCGTTAGCGGCATATCCATGATGATGGGCGACTTACCCGTACGCCCTGCCACCGGAGTACCCGCATGCCTGCCGAGCCCGCCGACGGCGCGATACAGCAGCCGGCCGAGATCCCGACCGACACCTCGGTCGAGACCCGCGGCCTCGAGCCCGTCCCGGACGGCGAGCGCAGCGGCCGGGTCCGCGAGCTCGTGCCCACCTGGGTCGCCGCCAACATCAGCGTGCTGCTGCTGACCATGGGCGCCGGTCTGGTGATCTTCAACAAGCTCAACATCTGGCAGGTGCTCGTCGTCGCCGTCGCCGCGCCCGTCGTCTCGTACGGGCTCGTCGGCCTGATCTCCATCGCCGGGAAGCGCGGCGGCGCCCCCGGGATGGCCCTCTCCCGGGCCGTGTTCGGCCAGCGCGGCAACCTCTTCCCCGGCGCCCTGATCTGGGTCGCCCGCTGGGGCTGGGAGACCATCAACGCGGTCAGCGGCGCGTTCGCCATGCTCACCGTGCTGGACCTGCTCTTCGGCGTGCAGAAGAACACCGTGCTGATCGTGATCACCCTGGTGCTCTTCGTCGGCTGCACCTTCCTGGTGTCGGGCCTCGGCATCAGCGCGCTGCGCGTCTGCTCGACCTGGTCGACGTACCTCTTCGGCGCCTTCAGCGTGCTCGTGCTCGGCTACCTGGTCGTGGAGAGCGACTGGTCCGCCGTGTTCGACAAGCCGGCCGGATCGACGGCGATGATGATCGCCGGCATCGGCACCATCGCCGCGGGCGGCATCAGCTGGGTCCCCTCGGGCCCGGACTTCACCCGCTACCTGCCGCGCACGGCCTCCGCCAAGGGCATGGTCGGCGCGACGATCGGCGGCGCGGCCGTCGTGGTGATCCCGATGGTGCTGATGGGCGCGGTCATGGCGGTCGGCACCCCGGACCTGGCCACGGCGCAGGACCCGGTCTCCTTCATCGGCAATCTGCTGCCGGCCTGGATCGCGGTCCCGTACCTGCTGATCGCGCTGGTCGGCATGCTGCTGATCAACTCGATGTCCATGTACTCGGCCGGCTTCACGGCGCAGACCCTCGGCATCAAGGTCCCGCGCGCGGCGGCCGTCAGCGTCAACGCCGTCATCAGCCTGGTCTTCGGCTTCCTGCTGATGGTGGTCGCGACCAGCTTCTTCGGCTCGTTCATCTCCTTCCTGACGCTCCTCGCCGTGGCCTTCTCCGCGTGGATCGGCGTCTTCGGCGTCGACATGCTGCGCCGGACCTCGTACGACGGCGAGGCGCTGCTGGACACCACCCGCAGCAGCGCCTACTGGTACCGGGGCGGGTTCGCCTGGCAGGCCATGACCGCCTGGGGCGCGGCCCTGGTCGTGGGGCTGCTCTTCACCAAGGTCGACTGGTTCGGCGGGCCGCTCGCCGACACCTGGATAGGGCAGAACGGCCTGGGCTGGGCGGCCGGCATCGTCACCTCCGGCGTGCTGTACGCCGTACTGCCGCGCACCCCGGCTCCGGCGGCCGGCGCGGCCGGGGCCGAGGAGCCCGCGCTCGCCGGATCCCTGTCCAACTGACGCCACGTCAGCTAACGTCCCCCTTCGCCCGCCCACCCACCTCCGGCGAAGGGGGACTCCTCCATGCCCATCACCGTGGCCCGGTTCAATCTCGTCGACCCGAACGGCACCCCCGAGACCCTCTCCGCCCGCTACAAGGCCGCGCTGGAGATGGCGAAGTACGCGGACGACCGCGGGATCGACACGATCCAGACCGAGGAGCACCACGGCACCACCAACAACTGGCTGCCTTCGCCGTTCGCCTTCGCGGGCGCGGTCTTCGGCGCCACGCGCCGGATCGCGGTCACCGTCTCGGCGATCATCGGCCCGCTGTACGACCCGTTGAAGGTGGCCGAGGACATCGCGGTCCTCGACCTGCTGAGCGGCGGGCGCCTCGTCACGGTCGCGGGCATCGGCTACCGGCCCGAGGAGTACGAGCAGCACGGCGTCGAGTGGGGCCGCCGCGGCAGGCTCCAGGACGAGCTGCTGGAAACCCTGCTGCAGGCGTGGACCGGCGAGCCGTTCTCGTTCCGCGGCCGCACGGTGCGGGTGACCCCGACGCCGTTCACGCAGCCACACCCGCTGCTCCTGGTCGGCGGCAGCTCCCGGGCGGCGGCCCGGCGCGCGGCCCGGCTCGGGCTGCCGTTCTTCCCCAGCGCGCACCTGCCGGAGCTGGAGGCGTACTACCACGCACAGCTGGCGGAGCACGGGACGGAGGGGTTCTGCATGATGCCGGCGGCCGAGACCCCGCTGCTGCACATCGCGGAGGACCCGGACCGGGTCTGGGCCGAGTACGGCGACCGTTTCCTGCACGAGGCGGGCATGTACGCGTCCTGGCAGTCCAAGGACATCCGCAGCGCCGTACGTTCGGCCGCGCACTCGGTGGCGGAGCTGCGCGCGGAGGGCGTGTACCGGGTCCTGACTCCGGACGATGCGGTCGCGTACGCGCGGGGCGCGGGCGAGGCGGGGAACCTGGTGCTGCACCCGCTGTGCGGCGGGATGCCGCTCGACGAGGGCTGGCGCAGCCTGCACCTGCTGTGCGAACAGGTGCTGCCCCGGCTCAAGGACTGAGCGGGGGCAGCACCTGCCGTAGAGGAGAGGGGGTGTTGGCGGGGGTGGTTACCCCATCTCCTCCAACGCCTTGCCCTTGGTCTCCGGCACCCATTTGAGGATGAACGGGATCGAGAGCAGGGCGAAGAACGTGTAGATCATGTAGGCGCCCGACAGGTTCCAGTCGGACAGCGTCGGGAACGTGACGGTGATGAGCCAGTTGGCGATCCACTGGGCGGCGGCCGCCACACCGAGGGCGGCGGCGCGGATGCGGCCGGGGAACATCTCGCCGAGCAGGACCCAGACCACCACGCCCCAGGACAGGGCGAAGAAGAGCACGAAGAAGTTGGCGGCGACCAGGGCCACGATGCCCTGCGCGTGCGGCAGGGAGATGTCGTCGCCGGTTCCGGACTTGAAGGAGAACGCCCAGGCCGCCGTTCCGAGCGACAGCGCCATGCCGACGGAGCCGATGAGCGCCAGGGGCTTGCGGCCGATCCGGTCCACGAAGACCATCGCGATCACCGTACCGATGATGTTCACGACCGACGTCTCGAAGGAGTACAGGAACGAGGAGCTCGGGTCGATGCCGACCGACTGCCACAGCGAGGAGCTGTAGTAGAAGATCACGTTGATGCCGACGAGCTGCTGGAAGACCGAGAGTCCGATGCCGACCCACACGATGGGCAGGAAGCCGAAGCGGCCGCCGAGCAGGTCCCTGAAGGTGGACTTGTGCTCGGACCGCATGGCGTGGTCGATCTCGCGGACGCGGGCGTCGGCGTCGATGCCCTTGCCCTCGACGTCCCGCAGGACCTCCTTGGCCTTCTCCGTGCGGCCGACCGAGACCAGGAAGCGCGGGGACTCGGGGATGGCGAAGGACAGCACCCCGTAGAGCACGGCCGGGACGACCATCACGCCGAGCATCCACTGCCAGGCTTCCAGGCCGCCGATCTCGCCGCGCTGTTCGCCGTCGGCGAGGTTGAGGATCCCCCAGTTGACCAGCTGCGAGACGGCGATGCCGATGACGATGGCCGCCTGCTGGAAGGAGGCCAGCCGGCCGCGGTAGGCGGGCGGAGAGACCTCTGCGATGTAGGCGGGACCGATGACCGAGGCCATGCCGATGCCGAAGCCGCCGATCACGCGCCAGGTGGCGAGGTCCCAGAGGGCGAACGGGAGGGCCGAGCCGATGGCGCTCGCGGTGAACAGGACGGAGGCGATCTGCATGCAGCGAATACGGCCGATCCGGTCGGCGATGCGCCCGGCGGTGGCCGCGCCGAAGGCGCAGCCGATCAGTGCGGCGGCGATCACCTGGGCGAGGGCGCCCGAGCCGACGTCGAAGCGGTCGCGGATGGCCTCCACTGCGCCGTTGATGACGGAGCTGTCGTAGCCGAAGAGGAAGCCGCCCATGGCAGCGGCCGCGGTGATGAAGATGACGTGGCCGAGGTGGTCGGGCTGGGACGCGCTTCCACCGCCCGACGCGGGTGCGTTCGCTGTGCTGGTCAAGGTGCGCTCCTGGGCCCGGCTGCGACGGCGGGCTGGGTGGGGGTCTCGTTGCTTGCTCGTGTTCCTCTAGTGGCGCACAGCAAACTGCTTGCCACCACCTGAACGTCAACACGGCACAGCAGAGCCTATGGCTTCACTTTCTGAAGTCAATAGGGGGGATGGACCCGATTCTTCACAGGCCCGACTCAGGCACTCCCGCAGATGTGTTCATTAAGTGAAGCGAAGGTCAACGAAGTCGCTGGCTGATGACCTTGGAGACACCGTCGCCCTGCATGGAGACGCCGTACAGCGCGTCGGCGACCTCCATCGTCCGCTTCTGGTGCGTGATGACGATGAGCTGGGAGCTCTCCTGGAGCTCCTCCATGATCCGGATCAGCCGCTGCAGGTTGGTGTCGTCGAGCGCGGCCTCGACCTCGTCCATCACGTAGAACGGGCTGGGCCGGGCCTTGAAGATGGACACCAGCAGGGCGACGGCCGTCAGCGACCGCTCGCCGCCGGAGAGCAGGGAGAGCCGCTTGACCTTCTTGCCGGGCGGCCGGGCCTCGACGTCCACCCCGGTGGTCAGCATGTTGTCGGGGTCGGTGAGGATCAGCCGGCCCTCGCCGCCGGGGAACAGCCGCGAGAACACGCCTTCGAACTCCCGGGCCGTGTCCCGGTAGGCCTCGGTGAACACCTGCTCGACGCGCTCGTCGACCTCCTTCACGACCTGAAGGAGATCGGCCCGGGTCTTGCGCAGGTCCTCGAGCTGCTCGCTCAGGAACCGGTGGCGCTCCTCCAGCGCCGCGAACTCTTCCAGGGCGAGCGGGTTGACCTTGCCGAGCTGCTGGTACGCCCGCTCGGCCGCCTTGAGCCGCTTCTCCTGTTGGGCGCGTACGAAGGGGCCCGGCTCGGCGTCCTCGTCCGGCTCCTCGCCCTCGGCGGGCGGGCTCGGCGGCACGGGCTGGTCCGGCCCGTACTCGGCGACGAGACCGGCGGCCTCCATCCCGAACTCCTCCAGCGCCCGCGACTCCACCTGCTCGATGCGCAGCCGCTTCTCGGCGCCGAGCACCTCGCCGCGGTGCACCGAGTCGGTGAGCTTGTCGAGCTCGCCCTTGAGGTCGCGGCCGCGGGTCCGGGCGTCGCCGAGCTCCCGCTCGCGCAGGCCCTTGGCGTACTCGGCGGCGACGCGCTCCTGTTCGGCCCGGCGCAGCGAGACCTCCAGGTGTGCGAGCAGCTGCCGGGCGCCGTCGGCCACGGCGCGGGCCACCTCGGCCTCGTGGCGCAGCCGTGCGCGGCGCCGCTCGGCGCGGGCCCGGGCCTCCCGCTCGGCGCGTGCGCCGCGATCCAGGGAATCGGCCCGCCCGGCCAGCCCCTTGACCCGTTCCTCATGGGTCCTGAGCTGCAGCCGGGCCTCCATCTCGGTCTGCCGGGCGTTGGCCCCGTCGGCGGCGAGCCGGTCCCGCACGGCGGTGTCGGGCTCCTGCGCACCGCCCTCCCCGACGGGGTCGTTCTCCTCGGCGATCGCCAGCCGTTCGGCGCACTCCTCGACATCGGCCAGCGCCTGCTCCAGCGCGTCCTGGGCCTTGGCCGCGGCGGCGGCACTGCGCTCGGCCTCGCCGGCGGCGCCCTTCGCCTGCCCGGCGAGCCGCCCCAGCTGCTGCGCCACCCCGGCCCGGGCCTGCTCCCCGGCCCGTCGGCGCTCACCGATCTCCTCCACCCGCGCGACGAGTTCCCGCCGCAGGGTCTGGGCGGCATCCCGGCGTGCACCGAGCTCCACGCACTGCGCGTCGAGCCGTACGAGCTCTACCTCCGCCTCGTCGACGGCGGCCTGCACCTCGATCAGGCTGGGCACCCCGGCGGAACCCCCGTACGCGAGATGCGCGCCGAGCACGTCCCCGTCGACGGTCACGGCAACGAGGTCGGGCCGCGTCCCGACGACCCCTTCGGCCTCGTCGAGCGTCCGGACGACCACGTACTCCCGCAACACCCAGCCCACGGCCCGCACGACCTCCGCGTCCCCCTGCACCAACCCCACGGCGGGCAACGCCGCCACGCTCGGCGCGGCGCCCGGCCCGACGCGGTCGGCGGCGGATTCCCCCGGGACCGGGGACGCAGCCGAAGGGCCGCCCACGCCGACGGCAGCCTGGCCCGGCCCGCCGGTGGCAACGGCCTGACCGGGAAACGGGGTCCCTGCCGAAGAGCCCGCCGGGACCGCGGCATCCGCGCCCGCGAACGCCTGGCCCGGGATCGGGAGACCGGGCGACGGGTCCGGCCGGGGCGCGATCAGGAGGGTGGCCCGGCCCGCGTCCGCGTCCCGCAGGTGGCGGATGGCGTCGGCCGCCGCCGCCGGGGAGGTCACCGCCAGCGCGTCCGCCGCCGCGCCCAGCGCCGCCGCCACCGCGACCTCGTACCCCGGGGTCACCGTCAGCCGCTCCGCGGCCGGCCCCAGCAGCCCGGCCAGCCGCTCCCGCGCCGCGAGCAGCGCCCCCGTGCCGTCCTTCCTCCGCAGCCCCAGCGCCAGCGCGTCCCGCCGCGCCGACACCGCCGCCCGCGACTTCTCCGCGGCCGTGACCGCCTCCCGCGCCGACGTCTGCGCGGCCTCCGCCGCCGTGAGCTCCGCCCGCGCCGCGGCGTACTCCTCGTCCACCGCAGGGTCCTCGAGCCCGCCGACCTCCTCGGCCAGCGCCTCGTACTCCGCCTGCGCGGCCCCGGCCCGGGACTCGGCCTCGTCCCGCGCCGCCACCAGCCGGTCGATCTCCGCCTGCGCGGCCCCCGCCCGGGACCGGGCAGCGCCCACCCGCCCCGTCAGCCGCGCCAGCCCCTCGCGCCGTTCGGCGATGGCCCGCGCCGCGTCCCGCAGCCGCCGCTCTTCCTCGGCCAGCGACCGCTCCAGCTCCGCCCGGTGCTCGACGGTGTCCTCCAGCGCCCGCGAGGCCGCCTCCAGCGCGGCCGTCAGTTCCGCCTCCTGCTCGCGGATCCGCGCGGCCTCCCGCTCCATGTCCTCCGGATCGCGGCCGCGCCGCTCCTCCTCCGCCGGAGCCGAGGCCGACTTGACCCGCGCGTCGGCGAGGGACGCAGTCCCCCGTACCCGCTCGGCCAGCTGCGACAGCTCGTACCAGGTCTGCTGGGCCCGCTGGAGCCGCGGCGTCAACTGCCGCACCGTTTCCTCGAGCTGCGCCTCGCGCCGCAGCGCCTCCGCGAGCTGGGCCTCGGCCGCCTCCTTGCGCTCCTTAAGCGCCGCCTCGTCCGCGATCTCCGCGTCCAGCGCGCCCCGCAGCGTGACCAGGTCGTCGGCGAGCAGCCGCAGCCGTGCGTCGCGCAGGTCGGCCTGGATGACGGCGGCCCGCCGGGCCACCGCGGCCTGTCGCCCCAGCGGCTTCAGCTGGCGCCGCAGTTCGTCGTTGAGGTCCTGCACGCGCGCGAGATTGGCCTGCATCGCGTCCAGCTTCCGCAGCGCCTTCTCTTTGCGCTTGCGGTGCTTGAGTACGCCGGCCGCCTCCTCGATGAAGGCGCGGCGGCCCATCGGATCGGCGTGCAGGACGGAGTCCAGCTGGCCCTGGCCGACGATGACGTGCATCTCGCGGCCGATGCCGGAGTCGGAGAGCAGCTCCTGGATGTCGAGCAGCCGGCAGGTGTCGCCGTTGATCTGGTACTCGCTGCTGCCGCCGCGGAACATGATCCGCGTGATGGTGACCTCGGCGTACTCGATCGGCAGGGCGCCGTCGGAGTTGTCGATGGTCAGCGAGACCTCGGCGCGCCCGAGCGGCGGCCGCCCGGTGGTCCCGGCGAAGATGACGTCCTCCATCTTGCCGCCGCGCAGGGACTTGGCCCCCTGCTCCCCCATGACCCAGGACAGCGCGTCCACCACGTTGGACTTGCCCGAGCCGTTCGGGCCCACGACGCAGGTGATGCCGGGCTCGAAGCGCAGGGTGGTTGCAGAGGCGAAGGACTTGAAGCCACGCAGGGTCAGGGACTTGAGGTGCACGCCGCCGGACTCTACCTTTCGCGTTCGGTTTCACCCATGAAGGTGCAGGGCACAACTGACGCTAAAGGAATCGGCCCCCCACCTGGCCCAACGTCCTCGCGCTCGAGCGGCGCGGTGGTCGCTGACACGGTGGTCAAAGAAAGAAGGGACGCCGGAGCGTCCCTTGCAGATCGTGCGGGGCTGTAGTCGTGCGACGAGTTGAGCGCGGATCAGGTGAGCGTCAGGTGAGCGCAGGCTCCGCCTGGGGTACGTCGATGTCGATGCGGTCCAGCAGCGAGTCTCCGTGCTGAGCGGCGGCCGCGTTCAGCGCGTCGTTTTCGGACTGAATCCGTACGAGCTCGGACTCGAGGTCCTGGACGCGCTGCTGAAGCCGTCGCATCTCGGCGAGGAGTCGCGGATCGGAACCGCCGACGTAACCGAGAAGCGCCTTTGCCATGATGGATGGTCCTCCACACTGAGTGACCGACCGAAGCGGTGTGGGTCGTGAGGGAATCGCACCCGCGGATGTCCGGCAGCGACTGTCAGTCACTGCGCTTACTAGTACCAGCACTGCCAAACAGCTCAGGTGCGCGGGGCTTCCAGCGTCTCACCAAAAAGTTTGACGGTCAACACGATCACGCCCCGTATCGGCGGCCAGCCCGGCTCTCCCAAGGGCCCTGGAGATCGTCCGCTGCTTCGAGCCTTCCACGGTTCGGGCCGGCCGGCAACGCGTCGGCGGCGAACGTGCAGATCCGACCGGGTGCGGACCGCCCGGAGATGTGATCAGTACATGATCAGTCGATCGGTCACCGCATGGCGAAACCGTCGTAGCCACCGCGCGGTGTGCCCCAGATCTCTGTCACTCCGTCCACCGACCCGGGCGTGTCGGCGGAGCGCAGCCAGTCGAGCAGCCGGTGGCAATTCTCACGTTGACCTTCGGCCACCACCTGCACTCGTCCGTCGTCGAGGTTGAGCGCGAACCCGACGACTCCGCCGATCTCCAGCGCATTGGCCCTGGTGAACCAGCGGAAGCCCACTCCCTGTACACGGCCGCGGACCCAGGCGGTCAGGCGGACATCTTCATTCATGCGTGAACGCTAACCGGGCGAAGAGTTTCGGCCCACATCGCCCCCGCGCCCCATGGCGTACAGTCGCGCAGCAATGAACTCACCCATTTGGGTGAGTAAGGGATGATCTTGACCTGCAAGGAAGGTACGCGCCGATGGGACGCCACCGACTCCCCGCCGCACCGGACCGCGACGACAAGCGCCGCAGCCTCGTGCGGGGCGGCCTGCTGGGCGCCTCCGTGGCCGTGGCCCTCGGCACTGCGGCGGTGACCACCGGCATGGTGCCGGTCAGCACTTCCTTCCCCTACGTCGGCGTCAGCGCCGACAGCCCGGCCGCCGGGACGCGGCCCGCGGCGGCGGCCTCGCCGAGCCCCCGCACCGCGCCCGAGCAGCAGAGCGGCCTGGCCAACCTGTCCGGCCGGGCCTCCTCGGGCCCCGACACGAGCAGCCCGTCCCCCTCGGCCTCCCCCTCGCCGTCGATCTCCCCTTCCCCGTCGGCCTCGCCGAGCCCCTCCGCCTCGCCCACCCCGTCCGCCTCCGCCTCCCCCTCCGCCCCTGCCAAGCAGGCGCCGAAGCCGGAGAAGAAGCCGGACCCGGTGCCGGTGCCGCCGAAGCCGAAGACGGCCGCACCCAAGCCGCCGGCCCCGCCCGCCCCGACGCCCGACAACGGCCACTCCGCGGAGGAGGCCGCCGTACTCACCCTGGTCAACCAGGAGCGCGCGCAGGCCGGCTGCGGTCCGGTCCGTGCGAACCCGCCGCTCGCGGCGCTGGCCAGTGCCTTCAGCAAGGACATGGCCACCCGCGGCTTCTTCGACCACACCGACCCCGACGGGAACACCCCGTGGGACCGCGCCACCAACGCAGGCCTCTCCGGCCTCGGCGGCGAGAACATCGCCCGCGGCCAGGGCGACGCCCAGGCCGTCATGAACGCGTGGATGAACAGCCCGGGCCACAAGGCGAACATCCTCAACTGCGAGTTCCGCACCCTGGGCGTCGGCGCCCACTTCGCGGCCGGCGGCCCCTGGTGGACCCAGGACTTCGGCTTCTAGCCGCAGCGCCACGGGCGAACACTTACCGACCGAAAGCGCAAGCTTCTGGCAAGCGCTGTGCGGAGTTAAGCTGGTCGCCATGGAGACACAGCTGCCCTTCGACGCCTTCGCGCGCGCGTGCCCGTCCCGGGAGACCCTCGAGCACGTCACGGGCCGCTGGGGCAGCCTCACCGTGGGCGCCCTGCGGGACGGCTCGTGCCGCTTCAACGAGCTGCGCCGCAAGGTCGACGGCGTGAGCGAGAAGATGCTCTCCCAGACCCTGCAGGCGCTGGAGCGCGACGGCATCGTCCACCGCGAGGCGCAGCCGACGAACCCGCCGCGCGTCGACTACGAGCTGACCCCGCTCGGCATCGAGGTCGCCGACCGGCTGCTCGCCCTCATCCACTTCCTCGAGGGCAGCATGCCCCGGGTACTGACAGCCCGGGAGTCCTACGACACGACGCGCGGCGGCCGCTGACAGCGCGGGCAGAAGTAGCTGGACCGGTTCATCCACGGGCGGCGCCGCATCGGGGTGCCGCAGCGCCGGCAGGGCTCGTCCTCACGCCCGTAGGCGTCGAGCGAACGGTCGAAGTAGCCGGACTCGCCGTTCACGTTGACGTAGAGACTGTCGAAGCTGGTGCCGCCGACTTCGAGCGCCGCGTTCATCACGTCCCGCACGTGCCCGAGGAGTTCCGCGCTCCGGGGGCGCGTCAGCGTGGCGGTGGGGCGCTCGTAGTGCAGCCGGGCCCGCCACAGCGCCTCGTCGGCGTAGATGTTGCCGACCCCGCTGATCAGGGACTGGTCCAGCAGGGCCCGCTTGACGGTGGTCCGCCTGGCGCGCAGGGCCGCGTGGTACGCCGCCTCGTCGAAGAGGGGGTCCAGTGGGTCCCGGGCGATGTGTGCGATGACGTCGGGCAGCCCGTCGGCCGTGTTCTCGTGGAGCGAGAGACCGCCGAAGGTGCGCTGGTCGACGAAGCGGAGCTCGGTCCCGGCGGTGTCCCGGAAGCGCACGCGGATGCGCAGGTGCTTCTCGTCGGCCGCCTCCTCGGGCTGCACGAGGAGCTGTCCGCTCATGCCGAGGTGCCCGAGCACGGAGAGGTCCCGCCCCTCCAGGGGCAGCCACAGGTACTTGCCGCGCCGCTGCGCGACCCCGATCGTCTCGCCCGTCAGCCGCGCCGCGAAATCGGCCCCGCCGGCGGGGTGGCGGCGTACCGCGCGCGGGTGCAGCACCTCGACGGCCTCGACGGTCCGGCCGGCCACCCAGCGCTCCAAGCCCCGCCGTACGACTTCGACTTCGGGCAGCTCGGGCACGGTGGTCCTCCGGATGGGGTGTGTTCTGGTCGCTCGCGGCGAGCGTACCGGCCTGCCCCGCCGGGCCCGGAAACGGGTCCGCCCGCCCCTGCGCGGCAGGGGCGGGCGGGAGATCCCGAAGGAAGGGCTCAGCCGTTCGGCGTCGGTTCGGCGGGCGTCGGCGACCCGCCGTCCTCGGCCGCGGCCTCGGTGTCGGCCGGGGCCGCCACCGTGACCTTTGCGGCCGCGGCGGCAGCGGCTTCCGCCGCGATCCGCTCGTCCGCCTTGGCACGGATACCGCGCCAAGCGGATTCCGCAGCCTGCTGTTCCGCTTCCTTCTTGCTGCGGCCGGTGCCGGTGCCGTACGAGACACCACCGACGCGGGCGGCAGCGGTGAAGGTCTTCTCGTGGTCCGGACCGGTCTCGGTGACCAGGTATTCCGGCACGCCGAGGCCTTCGGCCGCCGTGAGCTCCTGGAGACTGGTCTTCCAGTCCAGGCCGGCCCCGAGGTTCGAGGACTTCTCGATGAGCGGGTCGAAGAGCCGGTGGACCAGCTCCGAGGCCGCTTCGAGGCCCTGGTCGAGGTAGACCGCGCCGATCACCGCTTCAAGGGTGTCGGCGAGGATGGAGGCCTTGTCCCGGCCACCCGTGCCCTCTTCGCCCCGGCCGAGCCGGATGAAGGAGCCGAGGTCGAGGCCGCGCCCGACCTCCGCCAGTGCGCGCGAGTTGACCACCGCGGCCCGCAGTTTGGCCAGCTGGCCTTCGGGCAGGTCGGGGTGGGTCGTGTACAGCGTGTCCGTGACCACCAGGCCGAGCACGGAGTCCCCGAGGAACTCCAGACGCTCGTTGGTGGGCAGACCGCCGTTCTCGTACGCGTACGAGCGGTGGGTCAGTGCACGCACCAGAAGGGCGGACTCGAGTCGATACCCGAGCCGCCCTTCCAGAAGCGTGTGGGACGAGGCCGCGTTGTTACTGTCTGCCTGCTTCTCAGCGTTGGACAGCTCAGACATTGCGCCTCTCACCAGCCGCTCAGACCTCGAGGACCTGGCGCTTGTTGTAGGTGCCGCAGCTCGGGCACGCGATGTGCTGGAGCTTCGGCTCCTGGCAACGCTCACACGAAACCAGGGTGGGGACCGCAGCCTTCCACTGCGACCGGCGGTGGCGCGTGTTGCTGCGCGACATCTTCCGCTTCGGAACAGCCACGGCTACTTCTCCTGCTTCTCGGCGGCGCTCTGAACGTCGTCAGATGCAGTGCCGCTCATGTTGTCCTTCTCGCCGTCCTGATCGGTCACGACGAGTTCCTGCAATGCCGCCCAACGGATGTCGACGGCGTCATGGTGGTGGTCCGGGTCGTCGTTCAGGCTGAGCCCGCAATCGGGGCACAGTCCGAGACAGTCCTCCCGGCACACCGGCTGCATGGGCAGTGCGAGCACCACCACATCCCGCAGCACGGGTTCGAGGTCGAACAAACCGTCCTCGAGGAAGAGCGTGTCCTCGTCGTCCTCGGCGTCGTCGGCCGGCTCCGCCTTGGTGCGGCTCCGGTCGTCGGCGTCAGGGTACGAGAACATCTCCTGGAAGTCCGCCTTGAGCTCGCGCTCGACGGGCTCCAGACACCTTACGCACTCCCCTACGGCCGATGCACGGGCGGTGCCTGTGACAAGCACCCCTTCCATGACCGACTCGAGGCGGAGGCTGAGCTTCAGCGGGGCGCCTTCCGGTACCCCGATGACGCCGACGAGACCGAGGTCCGCCGGTGCCGCGATCTCACGGGACAGCCGCTGCATGGCACCAGGACGCCGACCCAGCTCGTGCGTGTCGAACACGAGAGGGTTGCGGTGGTCGAGGCGGGTATTCAGGGCCGTTCCTGCTTTCACAGATCGCTGAAGATCAAGATTTCCGCCACTTGCGGGCAGCATGGATCGCGGTGCATACGCGCGACCGAAGAGCCAGGATACCCGGCGCTTCGCTCTGAGCCCAATCCGGCCCTAGCGTCCCTGTTCGTACTGGCGCAGCTGATCCAGGTTGATCATGCTCGTGTCGAAGAAGCTGGTCTCGTCGAGGGCGGGCTGCTGCGGCTGCTGCTGCGGGGCCTGCGGCTGCTGCTGGTAGGCCGCATAGGGGTCCGGCTGCTGCTCGTAGCCCATCGCCGCGTACGGATCCGGCTGCTGGACCTGCTGTTGGTAGCCGTAGGGGTCCTGGTAGCCGTAGGCGTCGTGCTGCTGGGACTGCTGGTGCTGCTGGTAGCCGTACGCGTCGTACGCGGGCTCCTGCTGGGCCTGCGCCGGGATCGCGGGGCCCATGGGGGCCGCCGGCTCCGCCAGGCCCGCCAGGAAGTCCGCGTCGCTCGCCGAGCGGGACTGCTGCGCGCCGGCGGCGTCCTGGGCGGCCATGTGCGCGCCGAGGTCGTCCGTGGGCACCCGGCCCAGCAGCTTCTGGCGGCCCCGGCCGACCGCCTCGAGGGTCTTGGAGAGCACCGCCTCGAAGGTCGCCAGCTTGGTGTCCACGTACGCGTCCGCCTGCTCGCGCTGCGTCTGCGGATCGTGGCTGCGCTCGGGCGCGTCCGCGTCGGGGTAGCCCTGGTCGTCCAGGCCCGGGCCGCGGCCCAGCAGCTTCTCGCGGCCGCGGTCGACCGAGCCGATGGTCTTGGTGAGCACGACCTCGAAGTTCGCGAGCTTGCTGTCGACGTAGTCGTCGGCCTCGGCCCGGATCTCCTCGGCCTCCCTGCGGGCGTCCGCCAGGATCCGGTCCGCCTCCGCCTGGGAGCGGCGCGCGACCTCGGTGTCGGAGATCAGCGAACCGCGCTGGGCGTGCGCGGACTCGATGATGCGCTCCGCCTCGCGGCGGGCGTCCTCGACCATCTGCTCCCGGCCGCCGATGAGCTCCTGCGCCTGCGCGAGCGAGCCGGGGAGCGCCTGGCGGACCTCTTCGAGCTGGGCGAGCAGCTCGGCGCGGTTGATCACGCAGGAGGCCGACATGGGCATGGACCGGGCGCCGCCGACGGCCGCGACGATCTCGTCGAGCTTCTTCTGCACGTCCATGGGGGCTCGCACTCTCTCGGCCTCGGGCGGTTCCTGAGACGGACGGGACGACTGTAAGGCCACCGGGTGAACGCCCGACACCGGCTGACGGCCCGTCAGCCGGTCAGCGGCCGGCGAGCCGCTCGGTCAGCGCCGCGTGCACGTGCGGCGGCAGCAGGTGGGCGACGTCGCCGCCCCAGGTCGCGACCTCCTTGACCAGGGAGGAGGACAGGAAGCTGTAGGTGGGGTTGGTCGGCACGAACAGCGTTTCGACGCCCGAGAGCCCCATGTTCATCTGGGCCATCTGGAGCTCGTAGTCGAAGTCGCTGACGGCGCGCAGGCCCTTGACGATGGCCGGGATGTCGCGCTGCTTGCAGAAGTCGACGAGGAGGCCGTGGAAGGACTCCACCTCGACGTTGCCGTAGTCGGCGGTCGCCTCGCGGATCAGCTCGATCCGCTCCTCGACGGTGAACAGCCCCTGCTTCGACTGGTTGATCATCACGGCGACGTGGACGACGTCGTAGAGCCGGGAGGCCCGGCCGATGATGTCGAGGTGTCCGTTGGTGATGGGGTCGAACGACCCGGGACAGACGGCTCGGCGCAACTTGGGTCCCTCGCTCTTCGGTGCGGGCATCATGAGTCTTCGCTGGTGAAGGCGGCGCGACCGTACCAAAGGGTGCCTTCGCCGTACTTGCGGGAGCGCAGCGGCTCGAACCCCTCGGGCCACGGGAACGCGCCGCTCCTCGTACCGCGCTCCACGGTGACGAGCGCATCGTCCGTGAGCCAGCCATTGGCGCGGAGTGTGAGGAGGATCTCGCCAAGATCGCCGTGCTCCACGGCGTACGGCGGGTCCAGGAAGACGACGTCGTACGGGTCCCCGCCCGCCGCGGCCGCCACGATCTGCTCCGCCTTGCCGGCCCGGAACTCGGCGCCGGGCAGGCCCAGCGCCTTGATGTTGTCCCGGATCGCCTTGGCGGCCTTGGCCTCGGGCTCGACCAGCAGCGCGTGCGAGGCGCCGCGGGAGAGGGCCTCCAGGCCGACGGCGCCGGAGCCGGCGTACAGGTCGAGCACCCGGGCGCCCTCGACGCCGTGCAGCGACTCCCAGGTGGAGAACAGGCCTTCGCGCATCCGGTCCGAGGTCGGCCGGGTGCCGGTGCCCGGGGGCACGGTCAGCCGTCGCCCGCCGGCGCTGCCGGCGATCACGCGGGTCATCTGGGGTCCTTCGGTACGACGGTGGTGGTCGGGTGCTGACGGGTGCTGCCGGGTCGTTTCCGGTCCTGCCCGGTACTGCGGAGTTCAACGATAGGTCGTACCGCTCCGGGCGGCCCCGGGCGGTACCGCTCAGCCCTTCTCCAGGTACTGCTCGCGCTCGGTGTCCAGCAGGGCCTCCAGCGCGCTCCGCAGGCCCGGCAGCCGCTCCAGTTCCGGGTCGGCGGCGACCACGCGGGTGGCCTCCTCCCGGGCCTGGGCGATGACCTCCTCGTCCTCGATGACGGCGAGCATGCGCAGCGAGGACCGCACGCCCGACTGGGCCTGGCCCAGCACGTCCCCCTCGCGGCGCTGTTCCAGGTCGATCCGGGAGAGCTCGAAGCCGTCCAGGGTGGCGGCGACCGCGGCGAGCCGGGCCCGGGCGGGGCTCGCCTCGTGCATCTCGCTGACCAGCAGGCACAGGCCCGGCGCGGAGCCGCGGCCGACGCGGCCGCGCAGCTGGTGGAGCTGGGAGACGCCGAACCGGTCCGCGTCCATGATCACCATGACCGTGGAGTTCGGGACGTTCACGCCGACCTCGATGACGGTGGTGGCGACGAGCACCTTGACCTCGCCGGCGGCGAAACGGCGCATGACGTCGTCCTTGTCGGCCGGGTCCATCCGGCCGTGCAGCACTTCCACCGACAGCCCGGCGAGCGGCCCGCGGGTGAGCTGCTCGGCGATCTCCAGGACGGCCAGCGGCGGCCGCTTCTCGCCGTCGTCCTCGGCGGCTTTCTTCTTCTGGTTCTTCGGGTCGTCCTCGCCGTCGCCGATGCGCGGGCACACCACGTACGCCTGGTGCCCGTTCTCGACCTCCTCCCGCACCCGCTCCCAGGCACGGGTCAGGAAGTGCGGCTTGTCCTTGGCCGGTACGACGTGGGTGGCGATCGGGGAGCGGCCGGCGGGCAGCTGGTCGAGGACGGAGGTCTCCAGGTCCCCGAAGACGGTCATCGCGACGGTGCGCGGGATCGGGGTCGCGGTCATCACCAGCAGGTGCGGGGGCTGCTTCCCCTTGGACCGCAGCGCGTCGCGCTGCTCCACCCCGAAGCGGTGCTGTTCGTCGACCACGACCAGGCCGAGGTCGTGGAACTGCACCTTGTCCTCGATGAGCGCGTGCGTGCCGATGACGATGCCGGCCTCGCCGGTGACCAGGTCGAGCAGGGCCTGGCGGCGCGCGGGCATCCCCATGGAGCCGGTGAGCAGCACGACCTTGGTGCCCTGGTCGGAGCCGCCGAGCATGCCTCCCTCGGCGAGCTCGCCCATCATCTCGGTGATGGAGCGGTGGTGCTGCTGGGCGAGCACCTCGGTGGGGGCCAGCATGGCGGCCTGCCCGCCGCAGTCCACGACGGCGAGCATCGCCCGCAGCGCGACCATCGTCTTGCCACTGCCCACCTCGCCCTGAAGGAGGCGGTGCATGGGGTGTTCGGTGGCCAGGTCGTCGAAGATCTCCTTCGAGACGGTCTGCTGGCCCTCGGTGAGGGTGAAGGGGAGCTTGGCGTCGAAGGCGTCGAGCAGGCCGCCGGGAGCGGGGCGGCGCGGGACGGCCGGGAGCTGGGAGTCGGCGTGCCGGCGGCGGGCCAGCGCGACCTGGAGGACGAAGGCCTCGTCCCACTTCAGCCGCTGCCGGGCGTCGTCGATGTCCGCCTTGGTGCCCGGCCGGTGGATCTTCAGCAGGGCCTCGGTCAGGGGGATCAGCCCGCGGCCCTCGCGCAGTGCCTCCGGCAGCGGGTCCACGGCCTCCTGGGCGGCGCTGGGTAGTACGGCGTCCACGCACTTGGCGATCTTCCAGGACTCCAGCTTGGCGCAGGCCGGGTAGATCGGGATGAGCTGGTTGGCGAACGCGGTGGCGGCGTCCCGGTCGGAGGCCTCCGCGCCGAGCGGTTCGTACGCGGGGTGGGCCAGCTGCAGCTTGCGGTTGAACATCGAGACCTTGCCGGCGAACATCGCGCGGCTGCCCGGCAGCAGCTCCTTGTGCGGCTTGTGGACGCCCGCCCCGAAGAAGACCAGCTGGAGGCGGCCGCTGCCGTCGGTGATGGTCACCTCCAGGCGCTTGCCGCGGCCCCCGTTGAACGTCAGGATCCGGGCGTCGGCGACTTGGGCGACCACCGTCACGTGCTCGTCGATCTGGTCGGCGAGCTCCGCCAGCGAGGTCAGCTCGCCGCGCTCGGCGTACCGCCGCGGGTAGTGGTGGAGCAGGTCCAGGGCCGTGTGCAGGCCGAGCTGCTCGGCCAGCACCTTGGCGGTGGCGGGGCCGAGCGTCTTCTTGAGGTCTTCGTCGAGCGCGGGCACGTGTTCATTGCACACCATCGCGCTGACAAGCCGGCTATTCGACCCCGATGAGGAGGGGCGCCGAGTACCGGCCGCCGCGGTAGGTGACGGTGTCCACCGCCAGGTGCCCGTGCTGTACGTACGCCTCCAGGCGCTCGGCGAGGGCGTCCGGGACCTCCGGTCCCAGGACCAGCGTGACGAGTTCGCCGCCGGAGCCCAGCATCCGCTCCAGGACCGCCTCGGCGGTCTCGGTGAGGCCGGAGCCGATGACGGCGACGTCTCCGTCGATGAGCCCGAGCACGTCCCCGGCCTGGCAGATGCCGGCGGAGGTGAAGGACTGCCGTTCGGCGACGGCGAGTTCCGCGTAGCGGGTGGCGCCGGCCGCCGCGGTCATGGCGACGACGTCCTCGTCGAAGCTGCCGTCCGGGTCGTGCACGGCGAGGGCGGCCAGGCCCTGCACCGCGGACCGGGTGGGGATCACCGCCACCCGTACGCCGTCGGCGCGGACCCGCTCGGCCGCGGCGGCCGCGGCCGCGCGCTGGTCGGCGCCGCCGGGCAGCAGCACCACCTCGCGGGCGTGCGCGCGCCGGATGGCATCGACGAGTACGGCGGCGTCCGGGGCCTCTCCGGGGCGGGCGAGCACGGTGGTCGCGCCCGCCTCCCCGCACAGCCCGGCCAGCCCCTCGCCCGGGACCACGGCGACCACGGCCCGCTGGACCCGTTCCTCGCGCGCCCGGCGCCGCTCGTCGCCGAAGTGGGTGATGCGGATCCGGTACGGCCGCCCCGCGGTCACGCCCGCCTCCACCGCGGCGCCGGGGTCGTCGACGTGGACGTGCACGTTCCACAGTCCGTCGCCGCCGACCACCACCAGGGAGTCCCCGAGCCCGTCGAGGTGCTCGCGCAGCTCCGCCACGGCCGGTTCGGCGGCCTCCAGCAGGTAGATCACCTCGTACGCGGGCCCGCCCTGCTCCTCCGCGTCGCAGGGCTGCTGCGGCTGCGGTACGGGCACGGCCCGGCCGCGGACCGCCTCGGCGGCGGGCTCCTGGCCGGACAGCGCCTGCCACAGCGCCCCGAGTACGGCGACCAGTCCGCAGCCCCCCGCGTCGACCACCCCGGCCCGGCCCAGCTCGGCCAGCTGCCCCGGGGTGTCCGCCAGGGCCGCGCGGGCCGCGTCGTAGGCCGCCCGGGCCACGTCGGCGGCTGTTCCGGCGGCCGCCCCGGCCGCCTCGCCGGCCCGTGCCGCCGCGGCGGCGACGGTGAGCATCGTGCCCTCCACCGGGTGTGCGACCGCCCGGTACGCCTCGTCGGCGGCCCGGGTCAGCGCCTGGGCCAGCAGCCGGCCCGGCCCGCGGTCCCCGGGCTCGTCCCCCAGTACGTCGGCCACGCCGCGCAGCAGCTGCGCCAGGATCGTCCCGGAGTTCCCCCGGGCGCCTATGAGGGCGCCGTGCGCGTAGGCCCGTACGGCCTGGGACAGGGAGGGGGTCCGGGACCCGGCGTCCGGCCCGGGCCCTGTGGTCTCGCTCACGTCCGCGGGCGCCGCCCCGAGGGCCTCGGCCAGTGCGCGGTCGGCCGACTCGGCGGTCAGGTAGAGGTTGGTGCCGGTGTCGGCGTCCGCGACCGGGTAGACGTTGATCGCGTCGATGTCCTCGCGGGCCCGGCCCAGTGCGGCCACGGCCAGCGAGCTCCAGGTGCGCACCGCTTCGGCGTCGAGCTCGTCAGGGTGCTGCGGCTGCGGCTCGTGCGGCACCGGGCGTTCCTCCTTGTGCGGGCCAGGGTTCACCGCAGGGTAACCAAGGACTGCCGGGCTCCCCGGACCGCGGGGCGGGGTCGGCGGCAGCCATGGTAGTTTTCTTGGACGGACGCAGTCGTTGTATGCTGCTCCGGTTGCCCGATGAGAGTCGGGCCATTCCCCCGGCAAACCACTCAGACTTCTCAGACTTCTGATCCGGTGCGCCGGATTTCACTGTAAGTGCATCTGAAGTCTTTGGAGTGACCTGTGGCTGCCAACTGCGACGTTTGCGCCAAGGGGCCGAGCTTCGGCAACAACATCTCCCACTCGCACCGCCGCACCTCGCGTCGCTGGAACCCGAACATCCAGCGCGTTCGTGCCATGGTCAGTGGGACGCCGAAGCGCCTCAACGTCTGCACCTCGTGCATCAAGGCCGGCAAGGTCTCGCGCTGACGCCAACCGTCGTAGCGCAGCCCTTTCCGGTTGCCAAGAAGGCCGGTCCACCTCGTGGACCGGCCTTTTGCCTTGCCCGGACCGACCGGGCCTGAGGACCACCGCGTCACGTGACGCGGTGGTCTTCTGTTTCTAGCGGTGCCACTGCCAGGCGTGGTCCACCGGGCCGATGCCGCCGCCGAGCGCGAAGCCGGCCGCGATGGCGCCGGTCACGTACTCCTTGGCCTCCATGACGGCCTGCGGCACGTCCTGGCCCTTGGCGAGCCCGGCGGCCACCGCACTGGCGAGGGTGCAGCCGGTGCCGTGGGTGTGCCGGTTGTCGTGGCGCGGCGCCCGCAGCCACAGCCGGGTCTCGCCGTCGGTCAGCAGGTCGGCGGCCTCGTTCCCGTGGGCCAGGTGCCCGCCCTTGATCAGCGCCCACTCGGGCCCGTACGCCAGGACCGCGTCGGCGGCCCGCTGCATGTCGTCCTCGCTCTCCACCACCACGCCCGTGAGCTGCGCCACCTCGTCCAGGTTCGGCGTGGCCACGGTGGCCCGCGGCAGCAGCTCCTTGCGCACGGCGTCCAGGGCCGACTCGGCGAGCAGCGCGTCCCCGTGCTTGGAGACCCCGACGGGGTCCACGACGACGGGGGCGGAGGTGGTGGCGAGCAGCTCGGCCACTGCCTCCACCAGCGCGGCGCAGGACAGCATCCCGGTCTTGACCGCCTGCACGCCGATGTCGTCCACGACGGCCCGGTACTGGGCCTGCACGGCCTCGGCGGGCAGCTCCCAGACCCCCTGGACCCCGAGGGAGTTCTGCGCGGTCACGGCGGTCACCACGCTCATCCCGTGCACGCCGAGTGCCAGCATGGTCTTGAGGTCGGCCTGGATCCCGGCGCCACCGCCGGAGTCGGATCCGGCGACGGTCAGGCACCGGGGTGGCGCGTCGGTCATCTCGGAGTCTCCTCGGTGGACGGGTCGGAGCCGAAGTGGTCCCACCCGCCGGTGCTCGTCCAGGGGGCGCCGTCCACGGTCACCTGGGGCAGCGCGGACCGGTTCAGCACCTCCCCGATGACCTTCCAGCGGGCCGGCAGTTTCACGTCGGGCGGGAAGGTCGCCACGATGGCGTGATCTTCTCCTCCGGTCAGCACCCACTGCAAGGGGTCGACCCCGACGGCCTGCCCGATGTCGTGCATCTGGGTCGGGATGTCGACGGCCGCCGAGCGCAGGTCGATCCGTACCTTGCTGGCCTCCGCGATGTGCCCGAGGTCGGCGATCAGGCCGTCGCTGACGTCGGTCATGGCGGTGGCGCCGAGTCCGGCGGCCGCGGGGCCCGCGTGGTACGGGGGCTCGGGGCGCCGGTGCGCCTCGACGAAGGCCCGCGGGGAGCGGAAGCCGCGCGAGAGCACGGCGAACCCGGCCGCGGACCAGCCCAGCCAGCCCGTGACGGCCACGACGTCGCCGGGCTGGGCGCCGGAGCGCAGCACGGGCTCGTGGTTGCGCAGGTCACCGAGGGCGGTGATCGCGACGGTGATGGTGTCCCCGCGGACGACGTCGCCGCCGACCACGGCCGCTCCGGCGACCTGACACTCGTCGCGCAGCCCGTCCATCAGCTCGGTGGGCCAGGTGACGGGCAGCTCGGCCGGGACGACCAGGCCGAGCAGCAGTGCGGTCGGCACCGCGCCCATGGCGGCGATGTCGGCGAGGTTCTGTGCGGCGGCCTTGCGGCCGACGTCGTACGCCGTGGACCAGTCGCGCCGGAAGTGCCTGCCCTCGAGCAGGATGTCCGTGCTCGCCACGACCCGCCGGTCGGGGGCCGACACGACCGCGGCGTCGTCGCCCGGTCCGAGCCGGACCGCCGGGGTGGTGGTGAGCCGTGAGGTGAGCTCTCGAATGAGCCCGAACTCCCCCAGCTCGCCCACAGTGCCCTTCATCGCTGTGCCCCTTCTTGCCCAGTCCGCTTGCGGTCGCGAGCCGTCACAGCTCTGGGTACCGTCAACAGATACGTCAACTTCTGCTCTCCGTACGCCCCGCTGTGCGTGGCGCCGTGCCCCCGGGTCTCCCCGTGGTGCTCGGCGACGCGGTACCGTGGCGTCCCTTCTTCCCCGGGCCCACCCGAATCCCTGGGCCCACCCGAAGGTTAGGGGAATCGATCCTCGTGGCCGCCCTGGAGGTTCCGTGGTACAGGCGTACATCCTTATCCAGACCGAGGTGGGCAAGGCGTCGTTCGTCGCCGAGTCCATCAGCCAGATCGCGGGGGTGATCCAGGCCGAGGACGTGACGGGCCCGTACGACGTGATCGTGCGCGCCCAGGCCGACACCGTGGACGAGCTCGGCCGCATGGTCGTCGCCAAGGTCCAGCAGGTGGAGGGCATCACCCGCACCCTGACCTGCCCGGTGGTCCATCTGTAGCCCCCGTCTACTCTTGGCCGGTGATGTCCTTCCACCGCCGGCCACTGCGTCTGCCCGCCCTGCCCGTACTGGTCGCGGTACTGGCCCTCGCGGGTTGCACCCCGGGCGGTTCCGAAGCCCGGGTGGACCCGCCGCCCACGCCGCCCGCCGACGTCGCGGGGTTCTGTGCAGCACTGCACAAGGAGCTCCCGGAGAAGGTGGCCGGCCTGGCGCGGGCCAGGACCGCGCCGGAGTCGGATCTGACCGCCGCGTGGGGCGGCTCGGCGATCGTACTGCGGTGCGGTATCCCGAAGCCCCCCGAGATGACGGATGAAAAGCTGGGCGGCGTCGAGGTCGACGGCGTCCGATGGCTGCTGAAGGAGGTCCCCGACAGCGCCGGCGGGGGGTTCCGGTTCATCACCGGGATGCGGCTGGCTTACACCGAGGTCCGGGTCGACAAGGAGCATGCCACGGATGCGGGCATGCTGGTCGGTCTGTCCGGCGTGGTGGCCAGGACCGTCCCCGAGGGCATCTCGTCGTATTGACGGCCACCGGGCCCGACGCACCGAGAACCCCGCTTCGCACACCGACCGCCCGCCGGGAATCCCGGCGGGCGGTCGGCTTCGCGCTCTGCGGCTGCCTGCTAGGGGGTGTCGTCAAAGTCCCGTCTGGCCGGCGGGGTCTGGCACGCGCGCTCGCGGCGTTGTCGTCGGTCGACGACGCGAGCGTCGCCTCCCTCCTCCGCCTTGCGATCACACGCACCAGACCCCGCCGGCCCCGCCCTCACGGGCGGACGACGCTACTTTGACAACACCCCCTAGCGCAGCCCGGTGGAGCGGCGCAGGGCCGCCTGGATCAGGCGGTCCACCAGCTCCGGGTACTCGATGCCCGACTCCTGCCACATCCGCGGGTACATGGAGATCGGCGTGAAGCCCGGCATGGTGTTGATCTCGTTGATGACGAACGTGCCGTCCTCGGTGAGGAAGAAGTCGGCGCGCACCAGGCCCTCGCAGGACGCGGCGTCGAACGCCTCGACCGCGAGCCGCTGCACCTCGGCGGTCTGCTCCGGGGTGAGCGGAGCGGGCACGATCCCGGAGGCGGAGTCGATGTACTTCGCCTCGAAGTCGTAGAAGTCGTGGCTGGAGACCGGCGGGATCTCGGCGGGCACGCTCGCGCGCGGCCCGTCCTCGAACTCCAGCACCCCGCACTCGATCTCGCGGCCGCGCAGCAGCGCCTCCACGAGGATCTTCGGGTCGTGGCGCCGGGCCTCGAGGATCGCCTCGTCCAGGCCGGAGACGTCGTCGACCTTGGTGATGCCGATGGAGGAGCCGGCCCGGGCGGGCTTGACGAAGAGCGGCCAGCCGTGTTCGCCGGCGAAGTCCAGGATCCGCGCCTTGGCGGCGTCCTGGTCCGCTTCCCACTCGCGGGGGCGGATCGTCACGTACGGGCCGACGGGGAGGCCGAAGGAGGTGAAGACCCGCTTCATGTACTCCTTGTCCTGGCCGACGGCCGAGGCGAGGACGCCCGAGCCGACGTACGGGATGCCGGAGAGCTCCAGGAGGCCCTGCAGGGTGCCGTCCTCGCCGTACGGGCCGTGCAGCATCGGGAAGACGACGTCGACCTCGCCCAGGGCCTTGGGGACGGCTCCCGGCTCGGTGTAGACGACCTCGCGGTTGGCCGGGTCGACGGAGAGCACCACGGCGCCGTCCTCGGCGTCCGCAAGCTCCTCGACGCTCGGGAGCTTGCGGTCGGCGATGGCCATCCGCGCGGGCTCGTCGGCGGTCAGCGCCCACCGGCCGTCCGTGGTGATGCCGATCGGCAGCACCTCGTACTTGGACCGGTCGATGGAGCGCAGCACGGCGCCCGCCGTGACGACCGAGATGGCGTGTTCCGAGCTGCGGCCGCCGAACACGACGGCCACGCGGGGCTTGCGGCCCTGCTGCTCAGGGGTCTGGGGGAGGTTCTCGCTGCTCATATCGCCACGACGATACCCGCTCGGACGTCCGGAAAGGAGTCAGCGGCGTTCCGGTTTGGCGCTGCGCCCCATGAGTTCCTTCAGCGCGACCAGCGGCGGCTTGCCGTGGTGGACGATGTCGACGACGGTGTCGGTGATCGGCATGTCCACCCCGTGGCGGCGGGCCAGATCGGCCACCGACTGGCAGGACTTGACGCCCTCGGCGGTCTGCTTGGTGACCGCGATGGTCTCCTCGAGGGTCATTCCGCGGCCGAGGTTGGTGCCGAAGGTGTGGTTGCGGGAGAGCGGCGAGGAGCAGGTGGCGACGAGGTCGCCGAGGCCCGCGAGACCGGAGAAGGTGAGCGGGTCGGCGCCCATCGCCAGGCCCAGCCGGGTCGCTTCGGCGAGGCCGCGGGTGATGAGCGAGCCCTTGGTGTTGTCGCCCAGGCCCATGCCGTCCGCGATGCCGACGGCGAGGCCGATGACGTTCTTGACGGCGCCGCCCAGCTCGCAGCCGATGACGTCGGTGCTCGTGTACGGCCGGAAGTACGGGGTGTGGCAAGCCGCCTGGAGGCGCTGCGCGACGGCTTCGTCGGAGCAGGCGACGACGGCGGCGGCCGGCTGCCGGGCAGCGATCTCACGGGCCAGGTTGGGGCCGGTGACGACGGCGACGCGCTCGGCGGGGACCTTGGCCACCTCCTCGATGACCTCGCTCATCCGCTTGGCGGTGCCGAGTTCGATGCCCTTCATCAGGGAGACGAGCACGGCGTCGGCGGGCAGCAGCGGGGCCCATTCGGCGAGGTTGCCGCGCAGGGTCTGGGAGGGGATGGCGAGGACCGCGAAATCGGCGCCGGCCGCGGCCTCGGCCGGGTCGGTGGTGGCGCGCATGTTCACGGGGAGTTCGACGTCCGGGAAGTAGTCCGGGTTGGTCCGGCCGGTGTTGATGGCGTCGACGACCTCGCGGCGGCGGCCCCACAGGGTCACCTCGCAGCCTGCGTCGGCGAGCACCATGCCGAAGGCCGTGCCCCAGGAGCCGGTTCCGAAGACGGCCGCCTTCACGGGACGTGTCACTTGTGGTCCTCCCCCGCGGCCCTGCGCCGCTGTTCCGCCCTGGCCCTGCGATGGTCGTACGGCTGCTCGGGCGCCTTCTCGCCGCGCAGCTCCTCCAGCAGCTCGGTGATGGCCTCCATGATCGTCTCGGTGGCGGCCTTGAGCACGTCCGGGGTGGGCTCGCGGTCGTAGAACTCGGAGAGGTCCACGGGAGGTCCGGCGAGCACCTGGAGGGTCTTGCGCGGGAAGAGCCGCACCTTGTCCTCCTTGGCGTAGGGCGGCATCGCGAGGTTCGCGCCCCACTGGGCCACCGGAATGACCGGTGCCTTGGTCATCAGCGCGACCCGGGCCGCGCCGGTCTTGCCGGCCATCGGCCACATGTCCGGGTCGCGGGTGAGGGTGCCTTCCGGATAAAAGGCCACGCATTCACCGCGCTCGATCGCGTCCACGGCGGCCCGGAATGCGTCCAGGGCGTTGGTGGTCTCGCGGTAGACGGGGATCTGGCCGGAGCCGCGCAGGATCGCGCCGACAATGGGGACCTTGAAGAGGGCCGCCTTCGCGAGCAATCGGGGCACCCGGCCGGTGTTGTACTGGAAGTGCGCGTAGGAGAGCGGGTCCAGATACGAGTTGTGATTGACGGCCGTGATAAACCCGCCGTCGGCCGGAATGTGATCCATTCCCCGCCAGTCCCGCTTGAAGAGCACCACCAGCGGCGGTTTTGCGATGACCGCCGCCAGGCGGTACCAGAAGCCGATTCTGCGGCGGGACACTCGGACACCTTCCTCTAGGACCGGTGCGTGGCTTGGGCACCTCGTCGGCCGGACAAGTGTGGCCTCAGGTCCGGTCTCTGTCGAGAACACCGTACGCCCCGCCCGGAGCACCGGACCTCCGGGTCGACCGGGCAGAGGTGACAATGGGCCGACGCATGACCCGGCCATGACCCGGCCTTGGTCCACACATGCACGGACGCGCACCGGAGGGAAGGGGCCCGCCACGAACGCGGTCTGGAGTCTGGTGGTCCCGCTGAAGCCTCTGGCGGTGGCCAAGAGCCGTCTCGCGGCGGCCGTGGGCGCGTCCCGTCCCGGGCTCGCGCTGGCGTTCGCGCAGGACACCGTGGCAGGGGCGCTGGCCTGCGCGGCAGTCGCGGATGTGGTGGTCGTCACGGACGACGCCCTGGCCGGTGCGGAACTGGCCCGGCTCGGGGCGCGCATCGTGCCGGACGCCCCGGCCGCCGGGCTCAACGCGGCGCTGGCCCACGGGGCGCGGGAGATACGTGCGGGGCGGCCCGGGGCGGCGGTGGCCGCGATGAATGCGGATCTGCCCGCGCTGCGGCCACCGGAATTGCTACGCGTGCTCGAAGCCGCATCCGCATTTCCCCGGGCATTTCTGGCCGATGCGGCGGGAATCGGTACGACCTTGCTTTCCGCTGCGCCGGACGTGGAATTGGCACCCTCGTTCGGAGGTCCGTCGCGGGCCCGGCATTCGGCCTCGGGAGCTGCGGAAATAGCGCTCACGGATGTCGAGAGCGTGCGCCGGGACGTGGACACGGCCGCGGACCTGCGGACGGCCCTCGCCCTCGGTGTGGGCCGTCACACGGCCCGATACAGTGCCGGTATGCAGGCGACCGCGTACACGTACGACTCCCAGACCCGCAGCGGCAGTGTGCTGCTGGACGACGGCACCCCGGTGCCCTTCGAGGCCCCGGCGTTCGACGCGGGCGGCCTGCGGCTGCTGCGCCCCGGGCAGCGGGTCCGGATCGAGACGGACGGCGAGGGGCCGGCGCTGCGGATCACCCTGATCACCTTGCAGACCTTCTGAGTCTCGGCCGTGCCGGCCTTCTGACCTGCACGGACAGCACCGCGGGCCGGCTTCCCCAGGGAGGGGAAACCGGCCCGGCGTGTGTGACTCGTGGCCTTCTTACTTCTTGCGGGCCGTGGTCTTCTTCGCGGTGGTCTTGCGCGCCGTCGTCTTCTTGGCGGGCGCGGTGGTCTTCGCGGTGGCCTTCTTGGCCGCCGGAGCCGTCTTCTTGGCGGTGGCGGTGGTCTTCTTCGCCGTCGGCGCGGCCTTCTTGGCCGTGGCGGTGGTCTTCTTCGCCGTCGCCGTGGTCTTCTTCGCCGCGGCGGTCTTGGCGACCACCTTCTTGGCGGTGGCGACCTTCTTGGCGGTGGTCTTCTTGGCGACCGTGGTCTTCGCCGCCGCCTTCTTGGCGGTGGTGGCCTTCTTGGCCGCGGCCTTCTTGACCGTCGCGGAAGCTCCGCCGGAGAGGCTGCCCTTGGGCGCCTTCTTCACCGACACCTCACCGCCCTTGGGCAGCTTCTTGGTGCCCGCGACCAGGTCCTTGAAGCCCTGGCCCGCGCGGAAGCGGGGAACAGAGGTCTTCTTGACCCGGACGCGCTCACCCGTCTGCGGGTTGCGGGCG
Organism: Streptomyces sp. R33; assembly: GCF_041200175.1. Lineage (NCBI taxonomy): Bacteria > Bacillati > Actinomycetota > Actinomycetes > Kitasatosporales > Streptomycetaceae > Streptomyces > Streptomyces sp. R33. The sequence continues at coordinate 2,979,250 of NZ_CP165727.1, forward strand.
TAGCGGGCCGGGCGGTCGACCTTCTCGAACGAGCCGAAGCCCGTGACCGAGACCCGGTCGCCCGCGACCACAGCGCGGACCATCGCGTCCAGTACCGCGTCGACAGCGTCCGCGGCCTGCTGGCGGCCGCCCAGCTTGTCGGCAATCGCTTCTACGAGCTGCGCCTTGTTCACGTCTTCCCCTTCGGAGACTTCGCCAGAACGAATGTGTTCAAGCTTATTTCGCACGTTAGGCGGATATATACCGCAAATCAAACACGAAACGGGCTAATCACCCTAGTGCCGCAACGGTGTAGGTCGTTACGGAGTTCCTTCGCATCAGTCGCCTTCAGGGAATCGACCCTCGTCGAGGTCCTTCATCAACCTGTCCAGGCGCCTTGCCGCATCGGCGAGATCGTGCTTCGCCGCGGCCGTGACGACCAACAGCTTCCGGGACAGCGCCATCCTTACCGCCTCGGGGACTTGCAGTGTGCGCACCTTTGCGTGTGCTTCTTTCAGCCGGTCCGCGACGAGTTCGTAGAGCTCAAGTTGACTGTCGCGTTCCATGCACAGATTGTGCCATCTGGGGCGAGTTGTCGCCTCACGGGGCCTCAACACACGGCTGTGCCCCCCGCCGGAAGGCGGGGGGCACAGTGTTGTCGATGTGATCACCCGAGGGTGAATAAGCGCTGATCAGGCAGGAATCAGGCCTGAATCGTGCGCGGCTTGTGGCTCGGTCGGGTGCCTTCGTAGGTGGCGATGTCCGCTTCGTTCTGAAGGGTGAGCGAGATGTCGTCGAGGCCTTCGAGGAGGCGCCAGCGGGCGTTGTCGTCGAGTTCGAACTCCGCCTCGATTCCGGCCGCGCGGACCTGGCGGGCGACGAGGTCGACGGTGATTTCGGCGGTGGGGTCGCTCTCGGTCAGCTCCCACAGCCGCTCGACGGTCTCCTGCGGGAGGACGACGGTCAGCAGGCCGTTCTTCAGTGAGTTGCCGCGGAAGATGTCGGCGAAGCGGGAGGAGATGACGGTCTTGAAGCCGAAGTTCTGCAGGGCCCAGACGGCGTGTTCGCGGGAGGAGCCGGTGCCGAAGTCGGGGCCGGCGACCAGGACGGTGGCGCCGCGGCGCTCGGGGCGGTTGGTGACGAACTCGGGGTCCTTGCGCCAGGCCTCGAAGAGTCCGTCCTCGAATCCGTCGCGGGTGATCTTCTTCAGCCAGTGGGCGGGGATGATCTGGTCGGTGTCGACGTTGCTGCGGCGCAGCGGGACGGCCCGGCCGGTGTGGGTGGTGAAGGCTTCCATGGTTCTCAGACTCCGGCGGTCGCGTGGGCGTCGGACAGGTCGGCGGGCGAGGCCAGGTGGCCCAGTACCGCGGTGGCGGCGGCCACCTGGGGGGAGACCAGGTGGGTGCGTCCGCCCTTGCCCTGGCGGCCTTCGAAGTTGCGGTTGGAGGTGGATGCGGAGCGCTCGCCGGGCGCGAGTTGGTCGGGGTTCATGCCCAGGCACATCGAGCAGCCGGCGTGGCGCCATTCGGCGCCGGCTTCCTTGAAGACCTTGTCCAGGCCTTCTTCGACGGCCTGCAGGGCGACGCGGACGGAGCCGGGGACGACCAGCATCCGTACGCCGTCGGCGACTTTGCGGCCCTGGATGATGCCGGCGACGGCGCGCAGGTCCTCGATGCGGCCGTTGGTGCAGGAACCTACGAAGACGGTGTCGACCCTGATGTCGCGCAGCGGCTGCCCGGCGGTCAACCCCATGTATTCCAGGGCCTTTTCGGCGGCGTGGCGCTCCGATGCGTCCTCGTACGAAGCGGGGTCGGGGACGCGGGCCGACAGGGGGGCGCCCTGGCCGGGGTTGGTGCCCCAGGTGACGAACGGGGACAGGGTGGTGCCGTCGATGACGACCTCGGCGTCGAAGACGGCGTCCTCGTCGGTGCGCAGGGTCTTCCAGTACGCGACCGCCGCGTCCCAGTCCGCATCCTTCGGGGCGTGGTCGCGGCCCTGCAGGTAGTCGAAGGTGGTCTGGTCGGGGGCGATCATGCCCGCGCGGGCGCCGGCCTCGATCGACATGTTGCAGATGGTCATGCGTGCTTCCATCGAGAGTTTCTCGATGGCTTCGCCGCGGTATTCCAGGATGTAGCCCTGGCCGCCGCCGGTGCCGATCCTGGCGATGATCGCCAGGATCAGGTCCTTGGCGGTGACGCCCTCGGCGAGCTCGCCGGTGACGGTGATCGCCATCGTCTTGGGGCGGGCCAGCGGCAGCGTCTGGGTGGCCAGCACGTGCTCGACCTGGCTGGTGCCGATACCGAAGGCCAGCGCGCCGAAGGCGCCGTGCGTGGAGGTGTGGGAGTCACCGCAGACCACGGTGGTGCCCGGCTGGGTCAGGCCCAGCTGCGGTCCCACCACGTGGACGACACCCTGCTCGACGTCACCCAGCGAGTGCAGGCGCACGCCGAACTCCGCGCAGTTCCTGCGCAGCGTCTCGAGCTGGGCCCGGGAGACCGGGTCCGCGATCGGCTTGTCGATGTCGAGGGTGGGGGTGTTGTGGTCCTCGGTGGCGATGGTGAGGTCGAGCCGCCGGACCTTGCGGCCGGCCTGCCGCAGGCCCTCGAAGGCCTGGGGGCTGGTCACCTCGTGCAGCAGGTGCAGATCGATGAAGAGGAGGTCGGGCTCGCCCTCGGCGCGCCGGACGACATGGTCGTCCCAGACCTTCTCCGCGAGTGTCCTACCCATCGCTTTCCCTCCGGCCGGCCGGTTGTGCCGGCGCTTTATAGAGATCTGGTGCGCCTGATCGCCCGGACCCCACGCGCCGGACGACGGCTCGGACCCAGTGGTTCGTGGACCCGCACATACAGACTCGCTGGTTCTTGGAAAAATTGAACTTGCGTTTCACAGTGTGAGACGCGAATATCGTTTCATGGACAACTCTAGCGGCGTCGGCGTTCTCGACAAGGCAGCTCTGGTATTGAGCGCACTGGAGTCCGGTCCGGCCACCCTCGCCGGGCTGGTCGCGGCGACAGGGCTCGCACGACCCACGGCACATCGCCTGGCCGTGGCACTGGAACACCACCGGATGGTGGCGAGGGACATGCAGGGCCGGTTCATCCTCGGACCGCGGCTGGCGGAGCTCGCCGCCGCGGCCGGCGAGGACCGTCTGCTGGCCACGGCGGGACCGGTACTCACCCACCTCCGTGACGTGACGGGCGAGAGCGCGCAGCTCTACCGGCGTCAGGGCGACATGCGCATCTGCGTGGCGGCCGCGGAGCGGCTTTCGGGCCTCCGGGACACCGTCCCGGTGGGCTCCACGCTCCCGATGAAGGCCGGCTCGGCCGCGCAGATCCTGATGGCCTGGGAGGAGCCCGAGCGGCTCCACCGCGGGCTGCAGGGCGCGCGCTTCACGGCGACGGCCCTGTCGGGCGTACGGCGCCGCGGCTGGGCGCAGTCGATCGGCGAGCGGGAGCCCGGCGTGGCGTCCGTCTCGGCACCGGTGCGCGGGCCGTCGAACCGCGTGGTGGCCGCCGTGTCGGTCTCCGGGCCGATCGAGCGCCTGACCCGCCACCCGGGCCGGATGCACGCCCAGGCCGTCATCGACGCGGCCGCCCGCCTGACGGAGGCCCTGCGCCGCTCCGGCTGACCTCCCGGCCTTTCCCCACTCCCCCGGGCCCGGGGGCGCGTACGACGCCGCACACGTCCGAACACGCGCCTCCGGGCCCGCACTTGTACCGGGCCGGTACGGGGGCGGGAGTGCGTTCGGGAACAGCGAAGAGGCCCTCCGCGACGAACGCGGAGGGCCTCTTCCGTGCGTACCCCCGACCGGATTCGAACCGGCGCTACCGCCTTGAGAGGGCGGCGTGCTAGGCCGCTACACAACGGGGGCTTGCTCTGTACTGCGCTGGGCTACCAGGACTCGAACCTAGAACAAAGGAACCAGAAACCTTCGTGTTGCCAATTACACCATAGCCCAATGTGGTCTATACCAGACCAGTACCCCCGACCGGATTCGAACCGGCGCTACCGCCTTGAGAGGGCGGCGTGCTAGGCCGCTACACAACGGGGGCCCTAGCGATCCTGCATCAAGACGTCCGGGAGCTACCCAAATGGAGATCTTGCGGGAAGGATCTGTACCCCCGACCGGATTCGAACCGGCGCTACCGCCTTGAGAGGGCGGCGTGCTAGGCCGCTACACAACGGGGGCAAAGCACTGCGTTACTACTGCACTGCGCTGGGGTACCAGGACTCGAACCTAGAATAAGGGAACCAGAAACCCTCGTGTTGCCAATTACACTATACCCCACCGAAAGTCAACCCCCTGGGGGGCTTTTCTTTCGAGTGGCGCCTCCGTCCGGCCTTTCGGCCCGCTCCGGCGGCGCAGAAAGAACATTACCGGATGCCTGACCGTGCTCCAAAACGGGTATCCGAGGCCAGCAGCTCCGGGAGCCGTGCGAGCCCGGCGATCCGGTGCACGCCGTCGGGGCCCGGCCCGCGTCCGCCGTCGCGGTCGAGCCAGACCGCGGTCAGCCCGGCGTCGCGGGCGCCGCGCGCATCGATCTCCGGCTGGTCCCCCACGTACGCCACGTCGCCCGGCGGCAGCCCGAGCGCCGCGCAGGCCGCCAGGAAGGCCTCTGCCTCGGGCTTGCTGACGCCCAGTTCCGCGGCGCACACGAGCACCTCGAAGCGCTCGCGCAGCCCGAGGTGGCGCAGCTTGGGGTCCTGGTTGACGGTGGAGGAGTTGGAGAGCACCCCGTGCCGGTAGCCGGCCGCGAGGGCGTCCAGTACGGGCACGACATCGGGGAACAGGGTCCAGGCGGCCTTGTAGTGCGCGACGTACCGGTCGAACCAGCCGTCGGCATCGGCCGCGCTCATCCCGGGCTCGCCGAGGAAGTCCCGCACCCGGTCGCGGCGCTGCTCCTGGAAGCCCACCTCCCCGGCGGCGAAGCGCTCCCAGTGGCGGGTGGTGATCTCCCGCCACAGCGCGAGCGCCTGCGCGGGGGAGCCGTACCGGTCGGCGATGCCCTCCTCGGCGAGCCGGCGCGCGAGGCCGGCGCTGTCCGCCCCGGTGTAGTCGAACAGGGTGTCGTCGATGTCCCACAGCACGGCGCGGATCGGCATACCTCCGACGCTACGACATCGCGGGGCGCCGCCCCCGGGGTTTGCCGAAACACCTCAGGGGGCGGCGGCCGGGGATCCTCCCCCGGCCGCCGCCCCCTGAGGGACACGCGGATCGGTTACGCGGCGAGCTTGGCCAGGGCCGCGTCGATGCGGGACAGCGAGCGCTCCTTGCCCAGGATCTGCAGGGACTCGAAGAGCGGCAGGCCGACCGTGCGGCCGGTGACGGCCACGCGGACCGGGGCCTGCGCCTTGCCGAGCTTGAGCCCGTGGGCCTCGCCGGCGGTCAGGACGGCCTGCTTGAGGGACTCGGGGTCGCTCCAGTCGGCCACGTCCAGGTTGGCGCGGGCGGTGGTCAGGAGGGCCGCGGGCTCGCCCTTCATCGCCTTGTCCCAGGACGCCTGATCCTCGACCGGCTCCTTGCGGAACAGGAAGTCGACGTTGGCGGTGATGTCCGACAGGACGGTCACGCGGGTCTGGGCGTACGGCGCGATGGCCGCCCAGGCCTCGGCGTCGAAGTCCTCGGCCTCCCAGTTGGCGTGCGGGGCCTGCAGCCACGGGGTGCAGGCGTCCGCGAAGGCCTTCGGGTCCAGCAGGCGGATGTGGTCGGCGTTGATGGCCTCGGCCTTCTTGAGGTCGAAGCGCGCCGGGTTGGCGTTGACGTCCGGGATGTCGAACTTCGCCACCATCTCCTCGATCGAGAAGACGTCCTGATCCTTGGAGAAGGACCAGCCGAGGAGCGAGAGGTAGTTCAGCAGGCCCTCGGGGAGGAAACCGCGCTCGCGGTACAGGTTGAGCGAGCTCTCCGGGTCGCGCTTGGAGAGCTTCTTGTTGCCCTCGCCCATGACGTACGGCAGGTGGCCGAACTGCGGGACGCCGGTGGCGATGCCGAGCTCCATCAGCGCCTTGTAGAGCGCGATCTGGCGCGGGGTGGAGGACAGCAGGTCCTCACCGCGGAGCACGTGCGTGATCTGCATCAGCGCGTCGTCGACCGGGTTGACCAGCGTGTACAGCGGGGCGCCGTTGGCCCGCAGGATGCCGAAGTCGGAGACGTTCTCCGGGGTGACGGAGATCTCGCCGCGGACCAGGTCCGTGAAGGTGATCGTCTCGTCGGGCATCCGGAAGCGGACGATCGAGGGGCGGTGCTCGCCCTGGTACGCCTCCAGCTGCACCTGCGTCAGCTCGCGGCAGTGGCCGTCGTAGCCGGAGGGCTTGCCGGCGGCGCGGGCGGCGGCACGGCGCGCGTCCAGCTCCTCGGTGGTGCAGTAGCAGTCGTAGGCGTAGCCGCCGTCACGCAGGCGCTGGGCGATGTCCGCGTAGATGTCCATGCGCTCGGACTGGCGGTACGGGGCGTGCGGGCCGCCCACCTCGGGGCCCTCGTCCCAGGTGAAGCCGAGCCAGCGCAGCGAGTCGAGCAGCTGGACGTACGACTCCTCGGAGTCGCGGGCCGCGTCGGTGTCCTCGATGCGGAAGACGAACGTGCCGCCGTGGTGGCGGGCGAACGCCCAGTTGAAGAGGGCGGTCCGGACCAGGCCCACGTGGGGGTTGCCGGTCGGGGAGGGACAGAAACGTACGCGGACGTTCGCGTTAGTCACGCTTGATCACCTTGTTGGTGAGAGTGCCGATGCCTTCGATGGTGACGGCGACCTCGTCGCCGACGTTGAGGGGGCCGACTCCGGCCGGGGTCCCCGTGAGGATGACGTCACCGGGGAGCAGCGTCATGGCCTCGGTGATGTGGACGATGAGGTCCTCGATGGAGCGGACCATGTCGCTGGTGCGGCCGAGCTGGCGCTGTTCGCCGTTCACGGTGCACTGGATGGTCAGATCGCTCGGGTCGAGCTCGGTCTCGATCCACGGGCCGAGGGGGCAGGAGCTGTCGAAGCCCTTGGCCCGGGCCCACTGCTTCTCGCGCTGCTGGACGTCGCGGGCGGTGACGTCGTTGGCGCAGGTGTAGCCGAGGATCACGTCCTTGACGCGCTCCTTGGGGACCTCTCGGCACATGCGGCCGATGACCACGGCGAGCTCCGCCTCGTGGTGGAGGTCCTGGGAGAAAGAGGGGTACGTGATCGGGTCGCCCGGGCCGACCACCGAGGTGGACGGCTTGAAGAAGGTGATCGGGACGTCCGGGACCTCGTTTCCGAGCTCTGCCGCGTGCTCCGCGTAGTTGCGGCCGATGGCCACGACCTTGTTCGGGAGCACGGGCGGCAGCAGCCGGACCTTGCTCAGCGGGACCTTCGTGCCCGAGAGCTCGAAGTCCGCGAACGGAATGCCCTTGATGATGTCGAGGACGAGCTCACCCTCGGCGCCGGGGGCAGTGCTGCCCTCGACCGCGCCGAACGCGACATTGCCGTCGATGGAGAACCTGGCGATGCGCACGTGTTGCGTCTGCCCCTCTGTTTTTCCGCCGGCTGGAGTCTGCGTCCCCAGGCTAACGCGGCAGGCAGCGGCGCTTCGCGCTCCTTTTGCCGTGTGGCTTACTGCGCGGCGGCGACCGGCGCGTCCATCAGGATCGTGCGGCGCGGGTTCGCGGTCTGGGTGGGGAGCTCGACGGCGTGCTCCGGAGCCTCGGTCGCCTGCAGCTCCTCGGCGTCCTTGAGGTGCGCGAGGGTGGTGCGGCGGGGGTTGGCTATGTTGCGGAACATCATCGTCGTCTTCACGGTGTCTCGGGCCCTCGGCTCGGTTGCGGGGTGGGGGTTGTCGGATCCGTCAACCCTGTAAAGGGCAAGGCTAAACATCCGATTCCCCCGCTCAACCGGGAAGTAATGGCCACGGCTATGTGAGTTTGCTCACCCGTGACCCGGCAATACGGGCATAGCGGACGGTCAATTTAGGGTGGCGAAACGGACATTGCGCCACTGAATCAGCCATTCCGCTCCTGATCATCTCGACTGGGACACCTTGCCAGCCGCCGCGTTTGGATGGCGTAAGTCCGTTTCCTCCCGAAAGGCGGACCACATCGCGTAGTGCAGCCGTCACGGAACGTCACCGACTCCCCGGGCTGACACGCGCACCTTGTTGGAGATCCGCCACTGTGCTGGAATTCGCGGGACCGCCGCGGGAACAGCCGGCGCGCAGGTGGCGCGACACAGCGCCGCGCGCGGCGGCAAGGAGAGGGAGACGCGCCGGTCACCGACGACCACCATGGGGCCGAAAGCCCCACGACTCGACACCGTCCCACCGGTCGCCCGGCGGGACGCCTGGTCCAGAGGTTGCGACGCTAGTGCAGGGACGATTCAAGAGGGATGGCAGCGCTGCGGCGGAGCAGGAGCCGCGCGGCGGGACCGACCGTGGCTCCTCGCCCCAGCACGCCCAGAACCGCGGGCCGGCTGTCGAAGGCGCAGGCTCCGACTCCTCCGCCACGGTGAACGCGGTGAAGGGGAAGGCACGCCTCAAGCCCCGGGGCAAGGCGAAGAGCGAAGAGCCGGCCGACAAGGACGTGGCGATACCGAAGGCCCCCAGCGGGCCCGGGTCACGCTTCGCCATGCAGAACTGGCGCATCAGCACGCGACTCGTGTCGCTGCTGACCCTGCCGGTCGTCGCCGCCACCACGCTCGGTGGCTTCCGCATCAACGACTCGCTCAACGACATCGACCAGCTGGAGCACATGCAGCTGCTGACGACGATGACCCGGCAGGCCACCAACCTGGCCGCCATGCTCCAGGAGGAGCGGGACAGGTCGGCCGGTCCGCTGTCGGCCGACAAGTCGGGCAAGCCCAACACCCTCGTCACGGGCGTCCGCGAACAGACCGACGCCGCCGCCAAGGCCTTCGCCGCCGCGACCGACAAGGTCGACGGCGCGGAGGACAAGGACGAGACCCTCAAGTCGATCCGCAACAACATCCTGCAGATCGGCCGCCAGCTCACCGGCATCGAGGAAATCCGCAAGAACGCGTACCGCAACAGCGCCCAGCAGACGGTCACCGAGTACAACGCGCTGATCGTCTCGCTGCTCTCGCTCTCCCAGGACATGGCGCAGGCCACCTCCAGCCCGGAGATGATCAAGCGTACGCGCGCCCTGGCGGCCTTCTCCTCCGCCAAGGAGTACGCCTCGATCCAGCGTGCCGTCATCGCCGCCTCGCTGCCCGACAGCGGCGCGCCCACCAACAACTTCAGCGAGAACGACCGCCTGTACGCCCTCGCCGCGCTCCGCGGCGAGAGCCAGGCGAAGAAGACGTTCGAACTCGTCTACCAGGGCAAGCCCGAGGAACTCCTCGCGGTGCTCGGCGACGGCAACGCGGAGATCGGCAAGGCGGACCACTACACCCGCCGCGTCCTGTCGACCCAGGGTCAGTTCGCCAAGGAGACGCAGTACCGGTCCTGGATGGACTGGTACGACGCGGACGACACCAAGATCCAGGCGATGAAGCAGATCGAGCTCACCCTGCTCGAGGACATGGAGCAGAAGGCCCGCGAGCTCAAGAACTCCTCGCAGCAGGACGCCATCATCAACGGTGCCCTGATCCTCCTCGTCCTCGGTGTCTCGCTCGTCGGTGCCTTCGTCATGGCGCGGTCGATGATCCGCTCGCTGCGCCGCCTGCAGGACACCGCGACCCGGGTCGCCCAGGACCGACTGCCCGAGCTCGTCAAGCAGCTGTCCGACTCCGACCCGCAGGACGTGGACACGTCCGTGGAGTCGGTCGGCCTGCACACCCGCGACGAGATCGGCCAGGTGGCCGCGGCCTTCGACGACGTGCACCGCGAGGCCGTCCGCCTCGCCGCCGAGCAGGCCCTCCTCCGGGGCAACGTCAACGCGATGTTCACCAACCTCTCGCGCCGTTCGCAGGGCCTCATCCAGCGCCAGCTCTCGCTCATCTCCGAGCTCGAGTCGCGCGAGGCCGACCCGGACCAGCTGTCCTCGCTCTTCAAGCTCGACCACCTCGCGACCCGTATGCGCCGTAACGGCGAAAACCTCCTCGTCCTCGCGGGCGAGGAGCCGGGCCGCCGCTGGACCCGCCCCGTCCCGCTCGTCGACGTGCTCCGTGCCGCGGCGTCCGAGGTGGAGCAGTACGAGCGCATCGAGCTGGCGTCGGTGCCCGGCACCGATGTCGCCGGCCGCGTCGTCAACGACCTCGTGCACCTGCTCGCCGAGCTGCTGGAGAACGCCACGTCGTTCTCCTCCCCGCAGACCAAGGTCAAGGTCACCGGTCACGCGCTGCCCGACGGCCGCGTGCTCGTGGAGATCCACGACACCGGTATCGGCCTCTCCCCCGAGGACCTCGCCGCGATCAACGAGCGGCTCGCGTCGCCGCCGACCGTGGACGTCTCCGTCTCCCGCCGCATGGGCCTGTTCGTGGTCGGCCGCCTGTCCCTGCGACACGGCATCCGCATCCAGCTGCGCCCGTCCGACTCGGGCGGTACGACGGCCCTCGTCATGCTGCCGGTGGACGTCGCCCAGGGCGGCAAGAAGCCGGGTCCGATGCCGGGCCAGGGCGGTCAGGGCGCTCCCGGTGGTCCGGGCTCCGGCGGCCCGCAGGGCATGCCGGGTGCTTCCGCGCAGGGTTCCGTCCCCGGCGGCGGCGCACGCCAGCCCGTGGGCGCCGGCCCGCAGCGCGGCCAGGTCTCCGGCGGCGGCCAGCGTGCCGCGCTGCCGGGCCGCGACGGCGGTCCGCAGGGCGGTCCCGGTGCCCGTCCGCAGCAGGGCGGCACCGGCGGGCGTCCGCAGGGCGGTCCGGGCATGTCCGGGATGCCGGGCGCTCCGACCGGCCAGGGCCAGGGTGCCTTCGGCGGCGGTGCACCGCTGCCGGGCCGCGGTCCGGCCGGCGCTCCCCCGTCGCGTCCGATGTCCGCGCCCACGGCCTCCGGCCAGGCCGGGTTCCCGCAGGGCAACGGCTTCGAGCGGCCGCAGACGCCGCAGCAGCCCGCCCCCACGGGCCCGGTCCCCTCGGCCCAGGCGCCCGCCGCCCCGGCTCCGCGCGGCAACCGTCCGCAGCTGCCGCCGCGCGGTGGCGCCCACCGTCCGGAGCTTCCGGGCGCGGGCGGCGGTCCCGCCGGGATCCCGCAGACCACCAGCTGGGGCGCCGACCCGGCGCGCAGCGGCGGCCAGGAGGTCCCGCGCGGCCACGACGAGCTCTCGGGCCCCGGTTCGACGGCGGAGTTCCCCCGTCCGGACTTCAACGCCCCGCGCCCGCCGGCCGGCAACAGCACCACCGGGCAGTTCGAGCGCCCGCAGCTGCACGGTCCGGCGGACCCGTCCACCACGGGCCAGTTCGCCCGCCCGGACTACCAGGCCCCGCGGCCCGGCGGCCCCGGAGTCGGCGGATACGCCCAGCAGCAGTCCCAGGCCCCGCAGTTGCCGCAGGCCTCCCAGCCGGAGGCGCTGCCGCCGGCCCCGAGCACCGGCAACGAGCGCAGCCCGATCTTCGACACCCTGGAGTCGAACTGGTTCCACCAGGAGGGCCAGCAGTCCTCCGGTCAGGCGCCGGCCGTACCCCAGCAGCAGTCCGCCCCGGCTCCGGCTCCCCAGCAGCGCCCGCAGCAGCCGCTGCCGCAGCGCGGCCAGGAGCCCGCGGCCGAGCCCGCCCAGGCGGCGAACGGCAGCTCGCCGACCGTCAGCTGGCGGTCCTCGCCGAACGACGAGCTGATGCGGCAGGCCGAGCGCGTGCGCCAGCCCGCCGCCGGCGGCATCACCACCTCGGGGCTGCCCCGCCGAGTACCACGGGCGAACCTCGTGGCCGGCACCGCGCAGCAGCAGGCCGACGCACAGAGCGGCCCGCAGGTCTCGCGAGCTCCGGACGACGTCCGCGGCCGTCTGACCAACCTCCGACGGGGTATCCAGCAGGGCCGTCAGGCCGGCAACAACGGCCCGGCGACCGGCAGTTACCACATCGACCCCACTTACCAGCAGGAGCGTTAGTTGAGTTCGATGAGCCAGGCGGCACAGAACCTGAACTGGTTGATCACCAACTTCGTGGACAACACCCCCGGGGTGTCCCACACGGTGGTGGTCTCCGCCGACGGCCTCCTTCTGGCGATGTCCGAAGGCTTTCCCCGGGACCGCGCCGATCAGCTGGCGGCCGTGGCCTCCGGTCTGACGTCGCTGACCGCAGGCGCCTCCCGCATCTTCGAGGGTGGCGCCGTCAACCAGACCGTCGTCGAGATGGACCGGGGATTCCTCTTCCTCATGTCCGTCTCGGACGGATCCTCGCTGGCCGTACTCGCACACCCCGAATGCGACATCGGCCTCGTCGGCTACGAGATGGCCCTCCTCGTGGACCGCGCCGGCAGCGTCCTCACCCCGGACCTGCGCGCGGAGCTGCAGGGAAGCCTGCTCATCTGACGCCACATCTCCCGGCCGGACGGTACTTCCGGCCGGGAGACCGGGGCTCCGGCCCCGGAACCCAGTACCACCGCCAGGCCGTCATACCGTCCCCCCACCGGCCGCCCCGTCAGACGGCACGCTGACCACTGCTGTCCAGCCCGGAGGATCAATGACCCCGCCCCCCGCCTACTCCGATTCGTACGGCGATTCGTCGTACTCGGAAGGCGACCAGCCGCTCGTTCGCCCGTACGCGATGACCGGCGGACGGACCCGGCCGCGCTACCAGCTCGCCATAGAGGCGCTGGTCAGCACCACGGCCGATCCGATGCACCTGTCCGGCCTGCTTCCCGAGCACCAGCGCATCTGCACGCTGTGCCGCGAGGTCAAGTCGGTCGCGGAGGTCTCCGCACTGCTGTCGATGCCGCTCGGTGTCGCCCGGATCCTCGTCGCCGACCTGGCCGAGGCCGGAATGGTGGCCATCCACCAGCCGGGTAATGGAGAGGCCGGCGGCACGCCGGATGTAACGCTGCTCGAAAGGGTGCTCAGTGGACTTCGCAAGCTCTAATGGCGGAACCGCCCGTTCCACCACCTCCGCGAAGATCGTGGTGGCGGGCGGGTTCGGCGTGGGCAAGACCACGTTCGTCGGGGCCGTCTCGGAGATCAATCCGCTGCGCACCGAAGCCGTCATGACCTCCGCGTCCGCCGGCATCGACGATCTGACCCACACCGGGGACAAGACGACCACCACGGTCGCCATGGACTTCGGCCGCATCACCCTGGACCAGGACCTGATCCTGTACCTCTTCGGTACCCCCGGTCAGGACCGGTTCTGGTTCATGTGGGACGACCTCGTCCGCGGCGCCATCGGTGCCATCGTGCTCGTCGACACCCGCCGCCTCGCCGACTGCTTCCCCGCGGTCGACTACTTCGAGAACAGCGGGCTGCCGTTCGTCGTGGCCCTCAATGGCTTCGAGGGACACCAGCCGTACACCCCGGAGGAAGTCCGCGAGGCCCTGCAGATCGGCCCGGACGCTCCGATCATCACCACCGACGCCCGCCACCGGGCGGACGCCAAGAGCGCGCTCATCACGCTGGTCGAGCACGCCCTCATGGCCCGACTCAAGTAACACGATTCGAGTCACGCGGCTCAAGGGGCACCACTCAAGTACCACGGGTTCTTCACAACGTGAGAGGGGCGGGCTGTGTCATAGGACACGGCCCGCTCTCTCGGTTCATAACGTTTCGACAGAGAATTGCCGCCAGTTGGACACAGGGTGCGGTCGGCCGGTGCCGCTGCGCGCACGGATGACTCCATTTTTGCTGCTGCTCGCTCTTTATGTCCGATTTATGCGGGACATAAGCCTCTTGGAATGGCTGATTCCAACTGTTTGGAACACGGCCGTTAACCGTGCTGGAATTCAACTAACTAGCTAGTAGCACCGCCGGAAGGTTGTTGGTCGAGTGAGGCGAAGCAACTCGAGCCCCGCGGATGAACCCGCGCGCGGCAACTTCACCCCGCCGCAGCGCGCGGCCGCGTCGCCCGTCGACGTACCCGTGGACCCACCGGCGAAGAGCGGCAGCACCAGCAGGTTCGCACCCCGTAACTGGCGTGTGCCGACCAAGCTGAACGCCATCCTGCTCGTACCCGTCCTCGTCGGACTGGTCATGGGCGGCTTCCAGGTGAAGGGCTCCGTAGACAGCTGGAACGAGGCCAAGGACGCCGAGAAGACGGCCCGCATCGTCCAGGCGGCGGCCGAATACGGCCAGGCCCTCCTCAACGAGCGCGACCTGACGGCCGAACCGCTCCTTCGTGGCGACGCCAACAACGCGGTCGTCGCGAAGGCCCGGGATGCCACGGACCTGGCCAAGGAGAGGTTCGCCCAGGCCTCCAAGGACCTGCCCTCGAACGCGAACCAGGGGCTGGCGCGCCGCCTCGAGCTCTTCCGCCAGGAGGAGCCCAAGCTCGCGGCCGTCCGTCAGACGGCGTACACCGCGCAGGAGACGGACAAGAAGAACCCGCCCAGCGCGAACGGTCCGATCCCGACCGAAGAGGGGTACGTGCTGGTCCAGCACTACCTCATGACGTTCTCCAACGAACTCGGCCTGGGCACCGGCAACGTCACCAGCTACGGGCGCATGGTCTACGCGGTCGAGCTGGCCAAGGCCGCCAACTCGCTCCAGCGCTCGGTCGGCACCCACCTGCTGGTGCGGCCCAACGAGAACGAACAGGTCCGCAAGGCCCAGCTCGTCGCCTTCTCCTCGTACGCCTACCTCGAGGAAATCGCCATCGGCGAGTACGTCGCGGCCGGCACCGAGGACGACGTGGCCCGCCTCAAGGAGGTCATGGGCAAGAAGTCGCAGGAGGGTGCCGCCAAGCTCGCCGCCGCCAAGCAGCAGGCCGAGCAGGCCGGCACCGTCTTCAAGGCTCCGCCCATCGTGAACGGTTCCGCGCTCACCGGCATGACCGAGGCGATAGCCGGCGGCGGCGACAAGAACAAGCTCGCCGCGAACGGCACCACGCCCCAGGCCTGGCAGGCTGCGGCCACCGCCAAGTTCGAGGGCTACGCCGAGATCGAGAAGGACCTCCTCGCCAAGGCCGTCAACGACTCCGTCGCGGTCTCCGACGAGGCCCGCAACGACGCCATCTGGACCGGCGCCGTCGTGGTCGTGGCCCTGCTCGCCGCCTTCATCCTGGCCGGCCTGATGGCCCGCTCGATGAGCCGCTCGATGCGCCGCCTGCGCTCCGCCGCCTTCGACGTCGCCGAGCAGCGCCTGCCGATGCTCGTCGACCAGCTCTCGCGCACCGACCCGGGCAAGGTCGACACCCGTGTCGCACCGATCCCGATCAACTCCCAGGACGAGATCGGCGAGGTCGCCCGCGCCTTCGACCAGGTCCACCGGGAAGCGGTCCGGCTCGCCGCCGAGCAGGCGCTCCTGCGAGGGAACGTCAACGCGATCTTCACGAACCTCTCGATGCGCAACCAGTCGCTGATCGAGGGCCAGCTGACCCTCATCACCGAC
This sequence comes from Streptomyces sp. R33, assembly GCF_041200175.1. Classification (NCBI taxonomy): domain Bacteria; kingdom Bacillati; phylum Actinomycetota; class Actinomycetes; order Kitasatosporales; family Streptomycetaceae; genus Streptomyces; species Streptomyces sp. R33. Next base: position 2,994,608 of record NZ_CP165727.1, read on the forward strand.
CTGGAGAACAACGAGGCCGACCCGGACCAGCTGGAGAACCTCTTCCGCCTGGACCACCTGGCCACCCGTATGCGCCGCAACGGCGAGAACCTCCTCATCCTCGCGGGTGAGGAGCCGGGCCGCCGCTGGGACCAGCCGGTCCCCCTCGTCGACGTCCTGCGCGCCGCCTCCTCCGAGGTGGAGCAGTACGAGCGCATCGAGCTCTCGGGCGTCTCCGAGGCCGAGATCCACGGCCAGGCCGTGACCGACCTCGTGCACCTGCTCGCCGAGCTCCTGGAGAACGCCACCACGTTCTCCTCCCCGCAGACCAAGGTCCGCGTCAACGCCACGCGTCTGCCCGACGGCCGCGTCATGGTCGAGATCCACGACAAGGGCATCGGCCTCACCGCCGAGGACTTCGCGGACATCAACCACAAGCTGGCCAACCCGCCGACGGTGGACGCCGCGATCTCCCAGCGCATGGGTCTGTTCGTGGTCGGCCGGCTGGCGGACCGCCACAGCATCCGGGTCCAGCTGCGCCCCTCGGGCGAGGCCGCCGGCACCACGTCGCTGGTCATGCTGCCCGACGCGATCACCCATGGTGGTGGTGGCGAGGGGATCCCGGACGACGACTTCACGGTGTCCTCGATGATCCCTCAGCAGTCGGCCCAGCAGGCCGTCCCGATGCGTACGGCGGCCGAGCTCGGCTTCGACGACTCCAGGTACGAAGCCAGAGGGGCCGACGCCCAGGGCGACGCCCCCGGGCTCAACCCGGTCGGCCGCTCCCTGGCCCAGCAGGAGCGCAGAGCCGCGCTCGAGGCCCAGGTCTACGGGCAGGAACAGCAGGCCGAGTACTCCGAGCAGGAGTATGCGGAACCGCAGCCGGAGCACGGGTACCAGCAGTACCAGGAGTACGAGCAGCAGCCCGAGCAGGGTTACGACACCTCGTACGACTCCCAGCAGGCCCACGGGGCCCAGCAGGGCTACGAGGCGTACCCGCAGCAGGACTACGCCTATCCGGAAGCCGGCTACCAGGATCGGCAGCAGGGCGCCCAGGCGTACGACGGCGGCTACGGATCCCGGTCCCAGCAGGCAGAGTGGCCCGAGCAGAACACCTACTCCGGCGGCTACCAGCAGGGATACGGGACCGAATCGGAACCCCAGGCCGCTCCCGAACCCGCCCCGGAGCGCGTAGGCTTCGACCGTCCGGGCGCCGCTGCCGACACCGGCCACGAAGTGACCGGAGCGGGCCTGCCGCGCCGCGGCAGCCAGCAGCAGTGGCAGCCGGCACAGAAGGAAGCGGAGTCCACCGGATCCCTCTTCGAGCAGCGGCCGCCGCGACAGCAGCAGCCCGCCGCCCCGGAGCGGGACGAGGAAGGCAGCAACGACTGGCGCTCGAACAACGACGAGCGCTGGCAGCAGGCCGCAAAACTCCGTGAGCCGAAGGCGGGCGGGGTCACCCCGTCCGGACTCCCTCGGCGCGTGCCCAAGGCCAACCTGGTCGAGGGCGCGGCGGAGACGACCCCGCAGGGCGGCCCCCAGGTCTCCCGCGCACCGGAGGACGTCCGCGGCAGGTTGAGCAATCTGCGGCGCGGTGTCCAGCAGGGACGCAGCGCGGGTTCTGAGCAGTCAAGTAACAGCTATGACCAGGAGCGTTAGTGTGAGCCCGATGAGCCAGGCGGCACAGAACCTGAACTGGTTGATCACCAACTTCGTGGACAACACCCCTGGGGTGTCCCACACGGTGGTGGTCTCCGCCGACGGCCTTCTTCTGGCGATGTCCGACGGATTCCCGCGCGACCGCGCCGATCAGCTGGCGGCCGTGGCCTCCGGTCTGACGTCGCTGACCGCAGGAGCCTCCCGCATCTTCGAGGGTGGCGCCGTCAACCAGACCGTCGTCGAGATGGACCGGGGATTCCTCTTCCTCATGTCCGTCTCGGACGGATCCTCGCTCGCGGTGCTCGCGCACCCCGAGTGCGACATCGGCCTCGTGGGCTATGAGATGGCCCTCCTTGTGGACCGGGCAGGCAGTGTCCTCACCCCGGAACTGCGCTCGGAGCTGCAGGGAAGTCTTCTCAACTAGCAAACAGGCAGTGCGTTTCGCGTCATCGCACCATAGGGTGCGGTGGCGCGGTTCCACAGGGAGTACTGCGTTCTTGGAGTCGGAGGAGGAAACGTGACAACACCCGGAGGTCATCCTTATGGCGGCGCGCAGCAGCCGCAGGGTGGGCAGCACGACCAGAACCGCTTCAACTTTCCCTCCGCTCCCAGCCGGCCCGTGCCGGAGCAGAACCCCTACCAGCAGCCGTACGGACAGCCCCAGCAGGCCCAGCCGCCTCACCGGCCTCCGCAGCAGCCCCACCGTGGGTCGCCGCAGGCCCCGAAGGCACACAACCCGCTGGTGCGCCCGTACGCAATGACCGGCGGCCGTACCCGGCCGCGCTACCAGCTCGCCATCGAGGCGCTGGTCAGTACCACGGCCGATCCCGCGCGGCTGCAAGGGCAGTTGCCCGAGCACCAGCGCATCTGCCGCCTGTGCCAGGAGATCAAATCCGTCGCGGAGATCTCGGCACTTCTCTCCATTCCTCTTGGTGTCGCCCGCATCCTCGTCGCCGACCTGGCGGAGGCGGGCCTTGTCGCCATTCACCAGCCCGGCGGCGACGAGTCTGCCGGTGGCCAGCCAGATGTGACACTGCTCGAAAGGGTGCTCAGTGGACTTCGCAAGCTCTAACGGCGGAGCGGCTCGCTCCACCACCTCCGCGAAGATCGTGGTGGCGGGCGGCTTCGGCGTGGGCAAGACCACGTTCGTCGGCGCGGTCTCCGAGATCAACCCGCTGCGCACCGAAGCCGTCATGACCTCCGCGTCCGCCGGCATCGACGATCTGACCCACACCGGGGACAAGACGACCACCACGGTCGCCATGGACTTCGGCCGCATCACCCTGGACCAGGACCTGATCCTGTACCTCTTCGGTACCCCCGGTCAGGACCGGTTCTGGTTCATGTGGGACGACCTCGTCCGCGGCGCCATCGGCGCCGTCGTCCTCGTCGACACCCGCCGCCTCGCCGACTGCTTCCCCGCGGTCGACTACTTCGAGAACAGCGGCCTGCCCTTCGTCATCGCCCTCAACGGCTTCGACGGGCACCAGCCGTACACCCCGGAGGAAGTCCGCGAGGCCCTGCAGATCGGCCCGGACGCTCCGATCATCACCACCGACGCCCGCCACCGCGCGGACGCCAAGAGCGCGCTCATCACGCTCGTCGAGCACGCCCTCATGGCCCGACTGCGGTAGGCCTCCCCGTCCGGCGCGAACGCCGGGATCCCTTCCACAGGGATCCCGGCGTTCCGTGTTTCCTCGCCCGCGCCTGGCACGCCCCGGCCCGCGGCCCGTGGTGGGACCGTCGCGTCGACCCGATCTGCGAGCGGCGAGTTCCGAGGTGATGGGATGTCCGTGGCCGGCAGGTCGGGCAGGGCGAGGAGCCGGACACCGGTGGGGTGGTGGCGTGGCAGAACCTCTCGGGCATCACGGCTATCCCAACGGCGGTGCAGCCGGCACGGCGTGCGGGTCTCGATCGAGGCCCAGGGCAACGACGCCTACGTCAAGGTCCTCACCACCACCGGCCGCGTGTACCAGTTGCACGTCGGCATCGAGGGGCAGAGCTTCGATCCCGACACCGAGCAGGGATGGGTTCTCCAGAACACCACCCCCACCCTGCGCCGGGGCAGCGGTGTCGACCCCTTCAGCGGGGATCTCTCGTACGGCTTCTCGCCGAACCGGACCGAGTGACCCGGACCGACACCCGCCCGGGCACGGCGAAGCCCCCGTCCGTACACGGCGTACGGACGGGGGCTTCGTACCGGGACTAGCCCTGCCAGCTGTGCGGGGCGCGGAAGCCGGGGGTGCGCTCCAGGCGGCGCCAGCGGGCCTGGGAGCCGGTGCGGTGCACCGGGCGGGCCTGCGGGGTGGCCGCGGCGCGGGCCAGCAGGATCGCGGTGATCGCGGCCAGCTCCTCGGGGGCGGCGTGGCCCTTCTCGACGCGCAGCAGGGTGTCGGCGGTCTTGCTCATGGGTGGCAGGTCTCCTTCGCTGGTTACTGCGGCGGGTTGCCGTGCTTGCGGGACGGCAGGTCGGCGTGCTTGCTGCGGAGCATCGCCAGTGCGCTGATCAGGGTTTCGCGGGTCTCCGCCGGGTCGATGACGTCGTCGACGAGACCGCGTTCGGCGGCGTAGTACGGGTGCATCAGCTCGGCCTTGTACTCCTTGACCATGCGCGCGCGCATCGCCTCGGGGTCCTCGGCCTCCGCGATCTGCTTGCGGAAGATGACGTTCGCAGCGCCCTCGGCGCCCATGACCGCAATCTCGTTGGTCGGCCAGGCGTACGTGATGTCCGCGCCGATGGACTGGGAGTCCATGACGATGTACGCGCCGCCGTAGGCCTTGCGCAGGATCAGCGAGATCCGCGGGACCGTGGCGTTGCAGTACGCGTACAGGAGCTTGGCGCCGTGGCGGATGATGCCGCCGTGCTCCTGGTCGACGCCCGGCAGGAAGCCGGGGACGTCCAGCAGCGTGATGATCGGGATGTTGAAGGCGTCGCACATCTGGACGAAGCGCGCGGCCTTCTCGGAGGCCTCGATGTCCAGGACGCCGGCGAGGTGGCCGGGCTGGTTGGCGACGATGCCGACGACCTGGCCGTCGAGCCGGGCCAGGGCGCAGATGATGTTGCGGGCCCAGCGCTCGTGGATCTCGAGGACGTCGCCTTCGTCGACGAGCTCCTCGATCACCTTGAGCATGTCGTACGGGCGGTTGCCGTCCGCGGGTACCAGGTCCAGCAGGACGTCCGAGCGCCGGTCGGCGGGGTCGGAGGTCTCGTGGACCGGCGGGTTCTCCCGGTTGTTGGAGGGCAGCATCGAGATGAGGTAGCGCACCTCGGAGATGCAGGTCTCCTCGTCGTCGTACGCGAAGTGCGCGACGCCGGAGGTCTCTGCGTGCACATCGGCGCCGCCGAGGCCGTTCTGGGAGATCTCCTCACCGGTGACGGCACGGACGACGTCGGGGCCGGTGATGAACATCTGCGAGGTCTCGCGGACCATGAACACGAAGTCCGTCAGGGCCGGCGAGTACGCGGCGCCGCCGGCGCACGGGCCCAGCATGACCGAGATCTGCGGGATGACACCCGAGGCCCTGGTGTTGCGCTGGAAGATGCCGCCGTAGCCGGCGAGCGCGGAGACGCCCTCCTGGATGCGGGCGCCGGCGCCGTCGTTCAGGGAGACCAGCGGAGCACCGGCCGCGATGGCCATGTCCATGATCTTGTGGATCTTCGTGGCGTGGGCCTCGCCCAGGGCGCCGCCGAAGATGCGGAAGTCGTGCGCGTAGACGAAGACCGTGCGGCCCTCGACCGTGCCCCAGCCGGTGATGACACCGTCGGTGTAGGGCTTCTTGCTCTCGAGGCCGAAACCGGTCGCCCGGTGGCGGCGCAGCTGCTCGACCTCCTTGAAGGAACCCTCGTCGAGCAGCAGCGCGATGCGCTCGCGCGCGGTCAGCTTGCCCTTGGCGTGCTGCGCCTCGGTCGCCCGGTCACTGGGTCCACGCCGCGCCTGCTCACGCAGGGAGTGCAGCTCGGCCACGCGCCCGCGGGCGTCCGTCGGCTCGCTCGGAGTCTGGTCCACAACGGTCATGTATCGACCTTACGAAGCGGTCGAAGAAAAACCTCCGTTGGTTCCACACAGTCTCGGGTGTGTTCCGCTGTCCGGCCCGGACAGAACCGCCACGTGATGCGCGGACACCACCAGGCGGGACCGCCCTCCTTTGTGGAGTGTCCACAAATCGGCGCGACACGACCCCAGAATGTTGAAATTTGAACGGAATAGGTCTAGCGTCGTTCTCGTTGAAAGTTCAACCAACACCGAGCAGGGCATCCCCCCAAGGAGCAGATCATGGGTCTCTTCACCCGCCGCAGCCAGGACACCACCAACGCCGCCGTCGCCACCCTCGAGGTGGACCCGGCCCTGGCCGCCCTCACCGGCGACTACGTCATCGACGCCGCCCACAGCAGCATCGGCTTCACCGTCCGCCACGCCATGGTGACCAACGTCCGCGGCAGCTTCGCCGACTACGCCGGCACCCTGCAGCTGGACGGCAGCGACCCGGCCCGCTCCGCCGCCTCCCTCGAGGTGAAGGTCGCCTCCGTGGACACCGGCATCGCCGACCGCGACGGCCACCTGCGCAGCGGGGACTTCTTCGACACGGAGTCCTTCCCGCTGATGACCTTCCGCTCCACCGAGGCGGCCCAGCTCGGCGGCGACAAGTACCGCATCACCGGCGAGCTGACGATCAAGGACGTGACGCGCCCGCTCTCCATCGACCTGGAGTTCAACGGCTCGGCCACCGACGTCTACGGCAACGAGCGCGTCGGCTTCGAGGGCTCCGCCGAGATCCTGCGCTCCGACTGGGGCCTGACCTGGAACGCCGCGCTGGAGGCCGGCGGCGTCATGGTCAGCGACAAGGTGAAGCTGACCTTCGACATCTCGGCCATCAAGCAGGCCTGACCCGCCTGACTCACCGCCGGGACCGGGGGCGGTCCTAGAAGCCGCCCCCACCGTCGAAGCCGCCGCCTCCGTCGAACCCACCGCCGCCGCCGAAGTCCCCTCCCCCGAAGTCGGAGGAGTTGAAGTCGGCGCCGGAGTAGTCCCCGCCGTCGTAGCCGCCCATGTCGGAGGCGTAGGCGGGGCTCGACATCATCGAGCCGAGCAGCGTGCCCACGAGCAGGCCGGGCAGGATGCCGCCGCCGAAGTATCCGCCCGCCCAGGGGCCGTACGCCGGGCCCGCGTCGTAGTACGGGCGCGGCCCGTACTCGGTGTCGACCGTGCGGACCATCGGGTCCTTGCCCTCGCGCAGGCGGACGGCGTCCGCAGCACACACGGGGACGGTACGCGCCGCCCCGCCGGCCGGCGCCCAGTCGGCGTCCTGCGCACTCGGCCCGTGCCGCGGGTCGAAGAAGCAGGGCGAACGGCGCTCGGGCAACGGCCTGCCCTCACGGCGGGCGTCGAGGCTCGCCAGCGCGAACCGGCCGTCCTCCAGGGCCTGGGTGACTCCCCTGACCTCGTCGGGGTGCCGGACCGAGGCCATGACGTCCTTGGCCTTCTCGTACGAGTCGAGGCCCTTTTCGTAGTCCGCCCGCATGGCGTCGTCCGCGCCGGGCTCACCGGGGTGGAAGTCCAGCCGGTCGAGTTCCTCGCCGAACGCGGTGATGTCCTCGTCGACGACCACGCGCAGCTTCTCGATGGCCTCGCGCTCCGCCTCTTCCTTCTTCTTGCGGTTGCGGCGCACCAGCGCGTACGCACCGCCGCCGCCGATCGCGGCCACCGCGCCGAGCGTGATCAGCCCGCCGACCGGGACCCCGCCGCCGCTGCCGGAGTCGCCCCAGGAGGCCGGGGCTCCGCCCTTGGCCTGGGCCAGGGCCTGGTCCACGAAGTTGTTGAGCTGCGTGCCCGCGTCCACGGGCCCGCCGGCCTTCACGGCATCGGTCAGGTTGCGGACGGCGTTGGTGGGCATGACCGCCCGGTCGGCGCCCGCGTTGAAGCCGTCGCCGAGCCGGATCGCGTAGAGCCCGGTGATGCCCGTCTCGGCCCGGACCGTACGCAGAACGCTGTCGGCGGGGAACTCCGCGGTGGCCGGCAGCACGGCGACGAACACCGGCTTCCCGGCGTCCTTGATCTTCTTCGCCAGTGCGTCCGCCTGGGCCTTCGGCAGCTGCGCCTCGGCGCGGGGGTCCACGTAGACCGGGCCCTGCTTGAGGGCCTCCGCCACGGCAGCGGGTCCGGTGGCCGCCGATGCCTGCGGGGCGGCCACGAGGGCGGTCGCGGACAGGGCCAGCAGCAGACCGGCCAGCAGCCGGCCGGAACGTACGGGTATCAGCCTGGTCCTCATGTCCCCGACGCTACCGGAACCGCCACTTTCCTGTGTGAGCTGGACATAAACCCCACCCCCCCTGCCCCCCGTCCTGGGGCAGGGGGGGTGGGGTGAGTCCGGCTCGGCTACTCGGCGGGTTCCACGCCGGCGTGGAGGAGCCCGTAGGTGATGGCGTCCTCCAGGGCCTGCCAGGACGCGGCGATCACGTTGGGGGCCACTCCCACCGTCGACCACTCGCGGCTGCCGTCCGTCGTGGCGATCAGGACGCGGGTCGTGGATTCCGTGCCGTGCTTGCCCTCCAGGATGCGGACCTTGTAGTCGATCAGCTCGAACTTGGCCAGCTGGGGGTAGAAGCGCTCCAGTGCGACCCGCAGCGCCCGGTCCAGGGCGTTGACCGGGCCGTTGCCCTCCGCCGTGGCGACGATCCGCTCGCCCTTGGCCCACAGCTTGACCGTGGCCTCGTTGGCGTGGGTGCCGTCCGGGCGGTCCTCGACGATGGCCCGCCAGGACTCCGTACGGAAGTACTTGCGGGCGCGGCCCTCGACCTCCGCACGCAGCAGCAGTTCGAAGGAGGCGTCGGCGGCCTCGTACGTGTAGCCCGAGAGCTCCCGCTCCTTGACCCGCTCGACGACCCGGGAGACCAGCGCGCGGTCCCCGCCGAGGTCGACGCCGAGCTCCTTGCCCTTGAGCTCGATGGAGGCGCGCCCGGCCATGTCGGAGACCAGCATCCGCATGGTGTTGCCGACCCGCTCCGGGTCGATGTGCTGGTACAGGTCCGGGTCGACCTTGATGGCCGAGGCGTGCAGGCCCGCCTTGTGCGCGAAGGCCGAGACGCCGACGTACGGCTGGTGCGTGGAAGGGGTCAGGTTCACGACCTCGGCGATGGCGTGCGAGATGCGGGTCATCTCGGCGAGCGCACCGACCGGCAGCACCTGGCGCCCGTACTTGATCTCCAGCGCGGCCACGACGGGGAAGAGGTTGGCGTTGCCGACCCGCTCGCCGTAGCCGTTCGCCGTGCACTGCACGTGCGTGGCGCCGGCGTCGACGGCGGCCAGGGTGTTGGCGACGGCGCAGCCGGTGTCGTCCTGGGCGTGGATGCCCAGGCGCGCCCCGGTGTCGGCGAGTACGGTCGCGACGGTCGCCGTGACCTGGGCCGGCAGCATGCCGCCGTTGGTGTCGCAGAGGATGACGACGTCGGCACCGGCCTCGTGGGCGGTGCGCACGACGGACTTCGCGTACTCCGCGTTGGCCCGGTAGCCGTCGAAGAAGTGCTCGCAGTCGACGAAGACGCGGCGGCCCTGGGCGACCAGGTGGGAGACCGTGTCCCGGACCATCTCCAGGTTCTCGTCCAGCGTGGTGCGCAGGGCGAGCTCGACGTGCCGGTCGTGGGACTTGGCGACCAGGGTGATCACCGGGGCCCCCGACTCGAGCAGGGCCCGCACCTGCGGGTCCTCGGCGGCCGAGCCGCCCGCCCGCCGGGTCGCGCCGAAGGCGACCAGCTGGGCGTGCTTGAAGTCGATCTCGGCCCGGGCGCGGGCGAAGAACTCGGTGTCGCGGGGATTGGCGCCCGGCCAGCCGCCCTCGATGAAGCCCACTCCGAAGTCGTCCAGGTGCCGCGCGATCGTCAGCTTGTCGGCGACGGTGAGGTTGATGCCCTCACGCTGGGCGCCGTCGCGCAGGGTGGTGTCGAAGACGTGGAAGCCATCGTCGGGACCCTGAGCCGGCGCTGTCGCCTCTGTCGTCGTCATGCTGATCTGACTCCTGTCGGATGAGTGGTTCCGGATACCCGCCCCAGGGCAGGCCGCCGCCACTGCCCCCATCATCCCGCGCAGTGCGTTCCCGGCAGGAATGGAGCCGGGAAACGAAAAGACCTCTCGCGGGTGCGAGAGGTCTGCGCGCGGGTCTGAGGCACGGTGGCCGCTTCCGCGAAGGTTTTCCACGGTTCAGCGGCCACTGCGGACCGGCGCGCTGCTGTCCATAATCATGAGCTGAGCAGGCACATCCGCAGTGTGTCATACCGTCTCACCGCAAGAGCGGCGCGTCTCACGATACGAGAGCCTCGTCGAGGAATTCCGAGACGTGGGCCAGGATGTCCGCCCGCCCTATCCCGGGCAGGCCGACGGCGACCTGGATGCTGAACCCGTCGAGCAGGGCCCGCAGCCGGGCGCCGAAGCGGTCGGGGTCCACGGGGCGGAACTCCCCGCGGGAGATGCCCTCGGCGAGCAGGGCGACCAGGTCGCGGTGCCAGGCGCCCTCGATGGCGGCCTGGCGTTCGCGTTCCTGCGGGCCGGCGTTCTGCGAGCGGTTCCAGACCTCCAGCCACAGGGTCCAGTGCGGGTCCCGGGCCTCCTCGGGCACGTACAGGTCCACGTACGCCTGCAGGCGCTCGCGCGCCGGGCCGCGGCGGGACAGCAGGGCCCGCCGCTTCGCGCCCAGGGCCGCCTCGCTCCACTCCAGCGTCTGCAGCAGGAGCTCGTCCTTGCTGCCGAAGTAGTAGAGGAGGTGGCCGCTGCTCATGCCGACCTGGCGGCCCAGCCCGGCCATGGTCAGGCCCTCCAGGCCGCGCTCGGCGATCGTGGCCATGGCGGCGACGAGTACGTCCTCGCGCGGCGGCGCGTTCTTCCGCACCGCGCGCACTCCACCCGCCGCCATGGGCCACTCCTTCGTCGATCCGCCTCGGGTCAGACCTTCGGCTGCTGCTGGGTGATGCAGTGGATACCGCCACCCCCGGCGAAAATCGTACGTGCGTCAACCAGCGTCACGGTCCGCTCGGGGAACAGGCCGCGGAAGATCTCGGCGGCCTCCTCGTCGCGCGGGTCGTCGAAGGAGCACAGCACGACGCCGCCGTTGCACAGGTAGTGGTTGATGTAGGAGTAGTCCACCCACTCGCCGTCCTCCTCCAGCACCGTCGGCGCCGGGATCTCCACGACCTCCAGCTGCCGGCCCTGTGCGTCGGTGGACGCGCGCAGGATGGCTGCGATGGTCTTGCAGCGCTCGTGGTCCGGGTGGGCCGGGTCGGGCTGGGTGTGGACCATCACCACGCCGGGGCGGGCGAAGGCGGCCACGATGTCGACGTGGCCCTGCGTGCCGTAGGTGCCGTAGTCGCCGGCCAGGCCGTACGGGAGCCAGATCGCCTTGGTGGTGCCGAGGTGGGCGTGGATCTCTTCCTCCACCTGCTGGCGGGTCCAGTCGGGGTTGCGCCCGGCGCCGAGCTGCACGGTGTCGGTGAGGAGCACGGTGCCCTCGCCGTCGACGTGGATGGCGCCGCCCTCGTTGACCAGGGGAGTGCTGTAGGTACGGGTGCCGGCGAGGTCGGAGACGTGCCGGGCGACCTTGGAGTCGTGCTCCCAGCGGGCCCACTCCTGGGCGCCCCAGCCGTTGAAGGTCCAGTCCACGGCGGCCAGCTCGCCCGCCCCGTTGGTGACGAAGGTCGGGCCGATGTCGCGCATCCAGGCGTCGTCGAGCTCGCGCTCCACCAGCTGTACGTCGTCGCCGACGACAGCGCGGGCGCTCTCCGCGTCACCGGGCGAGACGACCAGGGTCACGGGCTCGTACGAGCGGACCGCGCGGGCGACGGCGCCCCAGGCCTCGCGGGCCTCGGCGAGCTCCTGCTCGTTGGTGAAGGTCGGGTTGGGGCTGGGCCAGGCCATCCAGGTGCGCTCGTGGGGCATCCACTCGGCGGGCATCCGGAATCCGTGGGCGGCGGGCTTGGCGGGCTGTGCAGTCATGGCAGGGGGTCCTTACGGGCTTTACAAGCTGTGCCGGTTTACGAGCTGCGCCGGTTACAGGAAGTACAGGCGGTTGAGGGAGACCGAGTCGGCCGCTTCGGAGCGCAGCGGGTCGCCGTCGAGCGTGACGAGCCCGCTGCGCGCGTCCACGTCGACCGCGCCCACCCGGGAGTTGAGGAGGAGGTTCCCCGGGCCGATGCCGCGGGTGCCGCGGACGGCGACCCGGCGGCGCCGGGTCGGCATCTCGTCGCTGCCGAGGGCCGCTGCGGCCGCCGAGACGAAGGCGACGGAGATGTCGGCGGCGGTGGCTCCGTACGAGCCGAACTGCGGCCCGAGGACCAGCGGTTCGCAGGTGTCGGTGGCCGCGTTGGGGTCGCCGGTGACCCCGTACGCGGGGAAGCCGGACTTGAGAACCAGCTGCGGCTTGGCGCCGAAGAACTGGGGGCGCCACAGCACGATGTCGGCGAGCTTGCCGACCTCGATGGAGCCGATCTCGTGGGCGAGGCCGTGGGCGATGGCGGGGTTGATGGTCAGCTTGGCCATGTAGCGCAGGACGCGGGCGTTGTCGTCGCCCTCGCCGTCGCCTTCGAGCGGGCCGAGCTCGCCCTTCATTTTGGCGGCCATGGCGAAGGTGCGGCGGATGGTCTCGCCGGCGCGGCCCATGCCCTGGGCGTCGGAGGAGGTGATGCCGATCGCGCCCAGGTCGTGCAGTACGTCCTCGGCGCCCATCGTGCCCGCGCGGATCCGGTCGCGGGCCATGGCGGCGTCGCCCGGGAGATCGGGCTTGAGGTCGTGGACGGAGACGATCATGCCGTAGTGCTCGGCGACGGCGTCCCGGCCGAAGGGCAGGGTGGGGTTGGTGGAGGAGCCGATGACGTTGGGCACGCCGGCCATCTTGAGCACGTTGGGGACGTGTCCGCCGCCGCAGCCCTCGATGTGGAAGGCGTGGATGGTCCGGCCGTCCAGCACGCGCAGGGTGTCCTCGACGGACAGGCACTCGTTGAGGCCGTCGCTGTGCAGCGCGACCTGGACGTCGTGCTCCTCGGCCACCCGCAGCGCGGTGTCCAGGGCGCGGGTGTGCGCGCCCATGTCCTCGTGGACCTTGAACCCGGACGCACCGCCCTCGGCCAGCGCCTCGACCAGCGGGGCGGCGCCCGAGGACGAACCGCGGGCGAGGAAGCCGATGTTGACGGGCCAGGCGTCGAAGGCGTTGAACGCGTGCTTCAGCGCCCACGGCGAGTTGACGCCGACGCCCCAGACCGGGCCGAACTCCTGGCCGATGATCGTGGTGACGCCCGCGGCGAGCGAGGCCTCCATGACGCGCGGGGACAGCAGGTGGACGTGGGTGTCGACGGCGCCGGCGGTGGCGATCAGGCCCTCGCCGGAGACGATGCTCGTGCCCGTGCCGACGACCACGTCCACGCCGTCGAGGGTGTCGGGGTTGCCGGCCCGGCCGATCGCGTGGATCCGGCCCTCGCGGATGCCCACGGAGACCTTGCGGATGCCGAGGACGGCGTCGATGACCAGGACGTTGCTGATCACGACGTCGCAGGTCTCGCGGACGGCCGCGGCCTTCAGGTGCAGTCCGTCGCGGGCGGTCTTGCCGAACCCGGCCAGGAACTCGTCGCCCGGCTTCTGGGCGTCGTACTCGACCCGGACGGTGAGCCCGGAATCGCCGAGCCGGACGCGGTCGCCGGCGCGGGGGCCGAAGACGGAGGCGTACTCGTGGGGGTCGATGTGCCGGCTGCCCGGCGCACAGTGGTCGCTGTGCCTGGTCTGCTTGCTCACGCCTGCTCTCCGTCCGCCGAGTCGTCCGCCGGGTCACCGAGCCCCGTACCGAGGTAGCCGCAGGCCGCGGCGCGGCGCAGGGCCTCGTCCTTGGCGCCGGGGGCGTCCAGGGGGCCGTCGACCAGGCCGGCGAAGCCGATCGCGATGCGGGCGCCGCCGATGGGGACGAGTCCGACCTCGGCCTCGCCGTGCGGGTCGAACCGTACGGACGAGCCCGCGGGCACGCACAGCCGCATGCCGTAGGCCGCGGCGCGGTCGAAGTCGAGGCGGGGGTTGGCCTCGAAGAAGTGGAAGTGGGAGGTGACGCTCACCGGCACGGAGGCCGTGTTGCGCACGTGCACGTGCAGCGCCGGCTCCGGCTGGGGGGCGCCGGGACCGGGTACGACCGCTCCGGGGGCGTCCTCGCCGAGCGGCACCGCGCCCCGGACCGGGCCCGGGACCACCGCGAGGCGGGACCCGTCGTCGAACACGGCCTCCACGTGCACCTCGGTGACCACGTCGGCCACGCCGGGCAGCACGTCGTCCGGGCCCAGCACGCTGCGGGCCTCCTCGATGGCCTCCGCCAGCCGCTTGCCGTCGCGCGCGGCCTCGCAGACCGTGTCCGCGATCAGCGCGGTGGCCTCCGGGACGTTGAGCCTGAGTCCGCGGGCCCGCCGGGCCCTGGCCAGTTCCGCCGCGCTGCGCAGCAGCAGCCGGTCGCGCTCCGTAGGGGTCAGCCGCACGCCGATCCACCACCTTTTGAGTCGATGGGTTAGAGCATCACTCTAACTCTTCATTTCTCGGCAATGAAGCATTGACCTCAGACCTGGGCTTAGGTCACATTAAGTGTCGCTCAAACAAATGCGAACCACCCCCCGCCCTGCCAAGGGAGTCCCCCCATGCCCATCGAACAGCGCGGAGTCGACACCATCCCCGAGGAGGAGCGGACGAGCGGTCCCCGTGACCTGATCTCGATCCTGCTCGGCTCCAACCTCTGCCTCGGCGTGATCGTGTTCGGCTGGCTGCCCCCGTCCTTCGGACTGGGCCTGTGGCCCTCGGTCACCGCCATCGTGACCGGCACGCTCGTCGGCATCGCCTTCACCGCGCCGCTGGCGCTGGTGTCCCTGCGCACGGCGACCAACCTCTCCACCTCGAGCGGCGCCCAGTTCGGCGTCCGCGGCCGGCTCGTCGGCTCGGTGGTCGGCCTGCTGCTCGCCCTGGGCTACACGGCCCTCACCCTGTGGATCGGCGGTGACGTGATGGCCGGCACCCTGTCCCGGCTCGTCGGCCTGCCCGACACGGGTGCCACGCGGGCCGCGATGTACGGCGTACTGGCCGCCTGTACCGTCGTCGGGGCCGTCTTCGGCTACCGGCTCCTGCTGCGCATGAGCAAGGTCCTCTCCATCGGCATGGTGGTCCTGCTCGCCGTCGGCCTCTACGCCTACGCCCCCGACTTCACCACCGCCGCGCCGCCGGAGACCGCGTACCTGCTCGGCTCCTTCTGGCCGACCTGGCTGCTCGCCGCCGTCGCCGCCGGACTCAGCGGACCCGTCGCCTTCATCACCCTGCTCGGCGACTACACCCGCTACATCTCCCCCCGCAAGCACGGCTCCCGCAAGGTGTTCTGGGCCACCTGTCTCGGCCTGCTGGTCGGCCTGCTGGTCCCGCAGCTGTTCGGCACCTACACCGCGCTCGCCGCGAAGGCCGGCGCCGACTACGCCGGGCCCCTCGTCGAGGCCGCGCCCTTCTGGTACCTGCTCCCGCTGCTGGCCGCCGCGGCGGCCGGCTCGGTGGGCAACGCCGGGCTGATGCTCTACTCCATGGGCCTCGACCTCGACGCCATCGTGCCGAGGGCGACCCGGGCCAAGGCCACGCTGGTCGCGGCGGGCGTCGCCACCGGGTTCGTCTTCATCGGTTCCTTCGAGTGGAACGTGCAGTCCGCGATGACCTCGTTCGTCCTGCTGCTGACCGCGATCGGCACCCCGTGGGCCGTGATCACCCTGATCGGCTACGTCCGCTGCCGCGGGCAGTACGACGCCGATGCCCTCCAGGTCTTCAACCGCCGCTCGGTGGGCGGGATCTACTGGTACCGGGCCGGCTGGAACGTCGCCGCCACGGTCTCCTGGGCCGTCGGCGCCGGAGTCGGCCTGCTCGCCGTGACCACCCCCTTCTACGAGGGCCCGCTGCTCGCCCTCACCGGCGGCGTCGACTGCTCCTTCGTCCTCTCCGCCCTGGCCGGCGGCCTGGTGTACACGGCCCTGACCGCCCGCCGCTCCCCCGCCGCGGCCGAGACCGCGGACCCGGCCGCACCGGCCGACAGGCTCGCGGTGGCCGCCGACTGACGGCGGACGCAGGGACCGGTGCGCCGCGCGGGCCCCGGGGGAGGTCCCCCGGGGCCCGCGCGGCCGTCGCCGTCGCGCGCTAACGGCAGTTGTTCGCGGTCGTCGCCTGGGTGGCCGCGGTGTCCAGCGCCTGGATCTGCGGCTGGAGCTGGGTGATCGCGTCCTTGCCCGTGGTGTCGCCCGGCAGGTCCTCGTAGGCCTTCTTGAGGTTCTCCGCTGCCGTCGTGACGGCGTCCTTCTCGGCGGACTTCAGTGCCGACGTGTTCTCCTTGACGTTCTTCCAGTCGGTCTGGACGGCGTCGTACGCCGACTTCAACTGGTCCTTGGTGGCCGTGGCCGGATTCAACGCCTTGAGCGCGGCGTTGTCCGACTTCAACTGGACCAGGTTGGTGCACAGCGCGGCGCTGGCCGAGGAGGCCGCCTCCTGCGGCGTCGTGTCGTCGTCGCTGGAGCATGCCGAGGCGCCGAGTACCACGGCCGTGCACAGCAGGCCGGAGGCAACGAACCGCTTCATGGGGATCCGCCTTCCCGCCGGCCAGGGCGGCCGACGCACGAGAGATTCACGCCGCTGGGGGCGTACCGTGCCGCCCGGAGCCGGTGTCCGGCGCCGTATGGGCAGGCGCGATCAACGTCGCACGCCGGTACGTCCACCGCATCTCCGAAGGGACCGGACCCGTGCGGCCCCACGGAGCGGCGGGCAGGGCCACGACACCCGAGGGCAAGGGCCCCGGCGGCCCCCGCGCCCTCGGCAGGCGGAGGGTACGCAACAGCGGTGGCGTACCCCCGTACGGGTGACACGGACGGGGGCGGGGGCCTGCCCGCACCACCCGGCGGATCTGTTCCCGGACGCACGACGAGGCCCCGGCCTCCCCGGCCGGGACCTCGTCGTGATGGATGCGCTGCGGACCTAGCCGAGCGGGTGCATCCAGCCGTGGGTGTCGGCGGTGCGGCCGGTCTGGAGGTCCAGCAGCGCCTTGCGGAGCTTCATGGTGACCTCGCCGGGCTGCCCGTCGCCCTGGGTCCAGTTGGCGCGCTCGGACTTGACCGAGCCGACCGGGGTGATGACGGCGGCGGTGCCGCAGGCGAACACCTCGGTCAGGGTGCCGTTCTCGTTGTCGCGCTTCCAGTCCTCGGTGGAGATACGTCCCTCCTCGGCGGTGTAGCCGAGGTCGCGGGCGATGGTGAGGAGGGAGTCGCGGGTGATGCCCGGCAGGAGCGAACCGGTCAGCTCCGGGGTGACGATGCGCTGCGTTCCGTCCTCCTGGCCGTACACGAAGTACAGGTTCATGCCGCCCATCTCCTCGATCCAGCGGTGCTCGACGGCGTCGAGCCACACGACCTGGTCGCAGCCGTGCTCGGCGGCCTGGGCCTGCGCCACGAGGGAGGCCGCGTAGTTGCCGCCGGTCTTGGCCGCGCCCGTACCGCCCTTGACGGCACGGACGTACTCCTCGGAGAGCCAGACGGAGACGGGCTGGACGCCACCGGGGAAGTACGCACCGGCGGGCGAGGCGATGACCATGAAGAGGAACTCGTTGGCCGGGCGGACGCCCAGGCCGACCTCGGACGCGAACATGAACGGCCGCAGGTACAGCGAGGCCTCGCCGGAGGAGGGCACCCAGGCGGCGTCCTGCTTGATGAGCGCGTCGCAGGCCTCGATGAAGAGGTCGGCCGGCAGCTCCGGCATCGCCATGCGGCGGGCGGAGGCCTGGAAGCGCTCGGCGTTCGCCCGCGGGCGGAACGTGGCGACGGTGCCGTCGGGCTGGCGGTAGGCCTTGAGCCCCTCGAAGATCGTCTGCGCGTAGTGCAGGGTCATGTTCGCCGGGTCCATCGACAGCGGCGCGTACGGGACCAGTTCGGCGTCGTGCCAGCCGCGGCCCTCGGTCCACTTGATCGTCACCATGTGGTCGGTGAAGTGGCGGCCGAAGCCGGGGCTGGCCAGGATCGCCTCGCGCTCCGCATCGGACAGCGGGTTCGAGGAGGGCTTGAGCTCGATCGTGGGCGTCGTCATGAGTGCTTGTCCTTCACCGGTTGTGTATGGCGGACCGCGCTCACGGCGTACTAGGACGTCCGAGCTTCTCCGCATTCCGCGGTCTCGCGTTCGATTATCGCGCGCGAGGTGCCTTCGGAGAAGCGGGGTGAATGCGGCCCAGGGGAGATGGTGGCACCCGGGGCCGCACAGGAAAAGCCGCCGGGTGCGTCGTGCGCGCGACCCGGCGGCTTCCTGAGGTGGAGCTGCCGGGTCAGCCGGCTACTCGGGCGGCGAGCGCGTCGCCGATCTGGTCGGTGGTGCGGAAGGTTCCGTCGCGTTCCGCGAGGTCGGCGGTGACGGCGTCCTCGATGCGGACGGCCTGGGCCTCGTGGCCGAGGTGGCGCAGCAGGAGGGCGACGGACAGGACCGTTGCGGTCGGGTCGGCCTTGCCGGTGCCCGCGATGTCGGGGGCCGAGCCGTGGACGGGCTCGAACATGGACGGGAAGGCGCCGGTCGGGTTGATGTTCCCGGAGGCGGCGAGGCCGATCCCGCCGGTCACGGCGGCGGCCAGGTCGGTGAGGATGTCACCGAAGAGGTTGTCGGTGACGATGACGTCGAAGCGCTCGGGCTGCGTGACGAAGAAGATCGTCGCGGCGTCGACGTGCAGGTAGTCGGTGGTGACCTCGGGGTACTCCTGGCCGACCTTGTCGAAGATGTTCTTCCACAGGTGGCCCGCGTAGACGAGGACGTTGTTCTTGTGGACCAGCGTCAGCTTCTTGCGCGGGCGGGAGCTGGCCCGCTCGTACGCGTCGCGCACGACGCGCTCGACGCCGTACGCGGTGTTGACGCTGACCTCGGTGGCCACCTCGGCGGGGGTGCCGGTGCGCAGGCTGCCGCCGTTGCCGGTGTACGGGCCTTCGGTGCCCTCGCGGACCACGACGAAGTCGATCTCCGGACGGCCGGCGAGCGGGGTGGCCGTGTTCGGGAAGAGCTTCGACGGGCGCAGGTTGATGAAGTGGTCGAACGCGAAGCGGAGTTTGAGCAGCAGGCCGCGCTCCAGGACGCCCGACGGGACCGACGGGTCGCCGATGGCGCCCAGCAGGATCGCATCGTGGTGCTTGAGCGCCTCGAGCTCCTCGTCCGGGAGGGTCTCACCGGTGCGGTGCCAGCGCGTGGCGCCGAGGTCGTACTGCTTGGTCTCCAGCTTCACATCCTGGGGCAGGACCGCGGTAAGGACCTTCAGGCCCTGAGCCACGACTTCCTGGCCGATGCCATCACCGGGGATCACTGCGAGATTGATGCTGGTCGACATGTCGGAACCGTACTCCCTGTCCCAGCCCTCAGACATCTTGCGTCCACCATGTGGACGCAAGATGTCTGAGGCGCCGGGCCTCGCTCAGTGGCCGGTCGAGCCGCCGTTGTCACGGCGGTCGAGGGCGCGCTGCAGGGCGGCGGCCGCGTTCTTGCGGTCGGCGTCGGCCGTGGAGGAGTGGCGGACGCGGCGGGCTGCGGTGGATGCGGTCATGGTGATCGACTCCTTGAGATCACGGCGTGGCGAAGCCACGGATGAGGGGTTCCTTCAAGGCGCCGGAAGAGGCGGGGAGCTGTGCGCCGCAGGGGTTGCCTGCCAGGGGCGCGCGCTCTCGACCGCCATTCGCCGGATCGGCGAGACGTTCGGCTTCTACAAAGCTAGGGCAGGTCCCGCTGTATGTCTCCGCAATTACTCGGACTTCCTACTATCTGAGACGGGCAACTGCCCGGAAGGGCCCCTCCCGGGCATCCGGTTCAGCGCGTCTCGGAGCGAAGTTCCCTGATCAGAGCCCTGACGCCGAGAGTGGCGGCGGATTCCGGCGTGGTGACGTATCCCACGCGTCTCACCGGCCCCGAAGGGCCCAGTCCGGTGATGTCCACGGCGTCCGTGGCCTCGCGGAGCGAGAGCTCGGGCAGGATCGCCATGCCGAGCCCGCGCCCGACCATGGTCAGCACCATCCCGTCGTCCTCCGCCTTGACGGTCGCCCGCGGGATCCAGTCCTGGGCCCGCCACCAGTCGCGGGTGTACGAGCCGCAGTTCTCGTCCCAGTCCAGCAGGGGCAGCGTCTTCGGGTCGGGGTGTCCGGCCGGATGGACCAGGGCGTACGCCTCCTCCCGGAGCACCCCGGTCAGCAGGCCGGCCGCGCCGCCCTCCGCCGGTACGGGTCCGGTCCCGTTCAGCGTGGCGATGCCGAGGTCGGCACGTCCGGCGGCCACCTCCCCGGCCGTGCCGGCGCCGAGCTCGCGCACCACCCGGACCTCGGGGCGGATGCCGGGGTGGCGGGCCGTGAGCCGCTCCAGGGCCGGGGGCAGCAGGTGCAGGGCCGCGCTGCGGAACGCCGCGATGCGCAGCACCCCCTCCACCGCGTCCCGGCCGGCGCCGCGCGCCTCCGCGCCGAGGACCTCGTACATCCGCAGGATCCGGCGGGCGAGTCCGACGGCCCGCTCCCCCGCCGGGGTGGGGGAGGCTCCGGTGCGTCCCCGCTCGAAGAGCACCGCGCCGACCTTGGCCTCGCTGCCGCGTACGGAGTGCGAGACGGCCGACTGGGTGAGGCCGAGCCGGGCGGCCGCGGCGGAGAAGCCGCCGGTCTCGGCGACGGCGACCAGGACCCGGAGTTCATGCGGAGCGAGCTCGGCCACGGCGGCTCTCACCTCGTTCTATGAGCGGTGTTCATGGATGTGCGGCTTCCATGAGCGCAACCCTCTGCCCGGGCCGGTGATTCCTTCCTAACGTCCTCGCCATGACCACGAACCACACCGCTCACGCCGTCCACCTGATCGCCCGCCCCACCGGCATCCCCTCCCCGGCCGACTTCGCGTACGTCGAGACCCCGGTGCCCTCCCCCGCCCCGGGCACCACCCTGGTGCAGAACCTCCTGCTCTCGGTGGACCCGTACCACCGCGGGCTGATGGACGGCGGCGAGGGCGGCTTCGAGCTGAACACGCCGCTGGAGGGCCGCGCGGTGGGCCGGGTGCTCGCCTCCCGCGACCCGGGGCTGCGCGAGGGCGACCTGGTCTTCCACCGCGAGGGCTGGCGTACGCACGCCCTCGTCACGCTCGGCGTGGACGGTACCCGCAAGCTGCGCGGCCACCGGGGCGTCCCGCTGGAGGCGTACCTGAGCATCCTCGGCGGCACCGGGCTGACCGCGTACGCCGCGCTCACCCGGACCGCGGCCCTGCGCGAGGGCGAGGACCTCTTCGTCTCCGCCGCCGCGGGCGGGGTCGGCACCGCGACCGGCCGCATCGCGCGGCTGCTGGGCGCCCGCCGGATCATCGGCAGCGCGGGCTCGGCGGCGAAGGTCCGCCACCTCACCGAAGTGCTCGGCTTCGACGCGGCCTTCGACTACCACGACGGGCCGGTCGGGGAGCAGCTCGCGAAGGCCGCCCCCGGGGGCATCGACGTGTACGTGGACAACGTGGGCGGCGACCATCTGGCGGGCGCGATCGACGTGCTGCGCGAGTACGGGCGGATCGCCTGGGTCGGCGGGATCTCGATGTACAACGGGGACCGCTCGCCGGCCGCGCCGCGCAACCTCTTCGAGGTCGTCCACAAGTCGCTGCGCCTGGAAGGCGTATTGGTTCGAAACCACACCAATCTGCAGGACGAGCTGGAGGACTTCCTGGTCCCGCACCTGCAGAGCGGCCGCATCGGCACCGACACCACCGTTGTACAGGGAATCGATCACACGGTGGACGCCTTCCTGGGCATGCTCCGCGGGGACAATCTGGGCAAGATGCTCGTCCGTCTCGAGGGCTGAATCCAGCCAACCGGATGTTCACCGACTTCTTACCGCACGGATGTAGACCTTTGGCGCGGCGCCCGCCACTCTTGCCGTCAACGTGCCAGCGGGGCACTTGAGTTGGAGGCGAGTAGCCAGTGACACCGATCAGCCGCAGAGGTTTCGTGGGAATCGGCGCCGGGCTGATGGCCGGTGCCGCGCTGCCGGCGATCGCGCCGACGTCGGCGGCCGCGGCCGCCGCGAGCGGCACGATCAGCGACGTGAAGCACGTGGTGATCCTGATGCAGGAGAACCGCAGCTTCGACCACTACTTCGGCAGGCTGAAGGGCGTCCGCGGCTTCGGTGACCGCGCCGCCGGCAACATCCCGGGCGGCTGGGGCATGTTCAACCAGCCCAACTGGGGCGGCCGCCAGTACCCGTGGAAGCTCAGCGCCACCCCGCCGGCGGGCGGGGTGGACGGCGAGACCCTGGCCCAGTGCAACGGCGACCTCCCGCACAGCTGGACCTCGCAGCACGCCGCCTGGAACAAGGGCCGCATGGACAACTGGGTCACGGGCGTCGGCAACACCCGCACGCTCGGCTACCTGGACCGCGGCGACATACCGTTCCACTACGGGCTCGCCGACAACTACACGATCTGCGACGCGTACTTCTGCTCCACGCTGAGCGCGACCGGCCCGAACCGCACCTTCCTGTGGAGCGGCAAGGTCGACGCGGGCAGCAAGGACGGCGGCGACGAGTCCGGGCTGACCTGGGAGACGTACGCGGAGGCCCTGCAGCGCGCCGGCATGAGCTGGAAGGTCTACCAGAACGCCCAGGACAACTACGGGGACAACGGCCTCGCCTACTTCAAGAAGTTCACGGACGCGGCGCCCGGCAACCCGCTGTGGGACCGCGGCATGGGCTCCGTCCCGAAGGTCACCGGCTCCACCCCCGACGACATCGCGGCCGCCATACGCGCGGACGTCGTCGCCGGCACCCTGCCGCAGGTCTCCTGGGTCGTCGCGAACGAGGCCTTCTCGGAGCACCCGTACGCCCCGCCCGGCGACGGCGCGCACTTCGTGGACCTGGTCTACCGGGCGCTGGCCGCCAACCCCGAGGTCTTCGACTCCACCGTCCTCTTCCTGAACTACGACGAGAACGACGGCTTCTTCGACCACGTCCCGCCGCCGGTCGCCCCGCCCGGCACCCCGGGCGAGTACATCGACGGCACCCCGATCGGCCTCGGCTTCCGCGTGCCGATGCTGGTCATGTCCCCGTGGACGCGCGGCGGCTGGGTGAGCTCGGAGGTCTTCGACCACACCTCGGTGCTCCGCTTCATGGAGACCTGGACGGCCGCCCTCGGCACCCCGGCGACCTGCCCGAACATCAGCGCCTGGCGCCGCAAGGTGGTGGGCGACCTGACGGGCGTCTTCGACTTCGCGCACCCGGTGTACGGGGTGCCGTCCGGGCTGCCCTCGACGGCGAAGGTCATCGGCCAGTCGACCTGCGGCCCGCTTCCCAACCCGGCGCCGCAGGACAACGCGCTCCCGGCGCAGGAGGCCGGCACGCGCCCCGCGCGGGCCCTTCCGTACCAGGTGAACGGCAATCTGGACCGCTTCGAGTTCGGGGCGGCCGGCAAGATCCTGGCCTGGTTCTCGATGACCAACCAGGGCGCGCAGGCGAAGCGGCCGGCGCACTTCTCGATCCACCCGCACCAGTACCGGGACACCGCGGCCTGGCAGTACACGGTCGACCCGGGCGCGACGTCGACGGACTACTTCAACATCGGGCTCGGCAGCGGCTCCGGCAAGTACGACATCTCGATGTACGGTCCGAACCGGTTCCTGCGCCGGTTCATCGGCGACGCGTCGAAGGCGGGCAAGGCGATCGAGGTGGCGTGCCGCTTCGCGGTGGAGCCGGGCACGGGCAAGACGGCGGTCTACTTCAAGATGACGAACACGTCGGCCGCGCCGGTCACCTTCACGATCCGCTCGAACGCCTACCGCTCGGACGGCCCGTGGACGTACGCCGTCCCGGCGAACTCCTCGCGCGAGGACTACTTCAACGCGGTCGCCTACAACGACGGCTGGTACGACTTCACGATCCTTGCGGACAACGACGGCACCTGGTCGCGCCGCTACACGGGCCACATCGAGACGGGGGCGCCGAGCATCTCGGGCTGACGGCATCCCGGGCTGACAGCGTCCCCGGCTGACGGCCTACAGCACGTCCCCGTCACGCCAGTCGAAGTCGAGCCGCCCGGCGGGATCCCCCCACACCCCGCCGGGCGGCAGCCATACGTACGTGGACCCCTCCTCCTCGGCGAGCCGCACCGGCCCGGCGGGTGACAGCGCCCCGATCTGCCCGCCCCACACGGCCCACCCCCGTCCCGCGTACAGCCGGGCCCCGTCGTCGGAGGCCGACAGGGCCCCGAGTACGTAGGCCCGCTCGATGACGCCCTCGAGCCCGGCCATCACCTGCCCGCCGAGACCGCGCCGGCGCCGGTCCGCCCGTACGGCCACGGCCTCGACGTATCCGGTCCGCAGGGCCCGTCCCCGGTGCAGTACGCGCCGCTGCACCACGCTCCCGTGCGCGACGAGCTCCCCGCCCTCGCGCACGAGCACGTGCATGCCGCCGAGCGCGTGCTCGAAGTCCTCGTCGCCGAAGTCCCCGTCGAAGGCACTGCCGAGCAGGGCGCGCACCTCGCCGAGGACGTCCGCCCCGAGCTGGGAGGTGTGGGCGAGGTGGGTGCGGGTGTCGCTCATGCCCCCCAGTCTGCCGCGCGGCCACGCGCCCGCGGGGTGCCCCCGACCGGACAACGGCACAACTGGAACCGCCCCCGTTCCGGACTTGGGGGTACCGGAACGGGGGCGGGGTTCAGCGGGGCAGGATCAGCCCATGTGCGGGTACGCGTAGTCCGTCGGCGCGACCAGGGTCTCCTTGATGGAGCGCGTCGAGGTCCAGCGCATCAGGTTCGACGCGGCGCCCGCCTTGTCGTTCGTACCCGAGGCGCGGCCGCCGCCGAAGGGCTGCTGGCCGACGACGGCGCCGGTCGACTTGTCGTTGATGTAGAAGTTGCCCGCCGCGAAGCGGAGCTTCTCCATCGCGTCCGCGGCCGCGTAGCGGTCGGCGGCGATGATCGAGCCGGTCAGCGCGTACGCCGAGACGGACTCCATCTGGGCCAGCATCGCGTCGAAGTCGGCGTCCTCGTAGACGTGGACCGCCAGGATCGGGCCGAAGTACTCGGTCGTGAAGACCTCGTTCTCCGGGTCGGTGCACGCGATGACGGTCGGGCGGACGAAGTAGCCCTCCGAGTCGTCGTACGTGCCACCGGCGATGATCTCGCAGGTCGGGTCGGCCTTGGCCCGGTCGATCGCCGCCTTGTTCTTCGCGAACGAACGCTCGTCGATGACAGCGCCGATGAAGTTGGTCAGGTCGCGGACGTCACCCATGGTGATGCCGTCGACCTCGGCCGCGAAGGCCTCCTTGAAGCCGTCGTTCCAGATCGAGGCCGGGACGTAGGCGCGCGAGGACGCCGAGCACTTCTGGCCCTGGAACTCGAAGGAACCGCGGGTCAGGGCGGTCTTCAGGACGGCGCGGTCCGCGGACGGGTGCGCGACGACGAAGTCCTTGCCGCCGGTCTCACCGACGAGGCGCGGGTAGGACTTGTACTTCTCGATGTTGTTGCCGACCGTCTTCCACAGGTACTGGAAGGTCTTGGTCGAACCCGTGAAGTGGATGCCGGCCAGCTCGGGGTGGTTCAGGGCCACCTCGGACACGGCGATGCCGTCGCCCGTCACCAGGTTGATGACGCCCTTCGGCAGGCCGGCCTCCTCCAGGAGCTCCATGAGGAGGACCGCGGAGTGGGTCTGCGTCGGGGACGGCTTCCAGACGACCACGTTGCCCATCAGGGCGGGGGCGGTCGGCAGGTTGCCGGCGATGGCCGTGAAGTTGAACGGCGTGATCGCGTAGACGAAGCCCTCGAGCGGGCGGTGGTCGCTGCGGTTCCACACGCCGGCGGAGTTCGCGACCGGCTGCTCGGCCAGGATCTGGCGGGCGAAGTGGACGTTGAAGCGCCAGAAGTCGACGAGCTCGCACGGGGTGTCGATCTCGGCCTGCTGCGCGGTCTTCGACTGGCCCAGCATGGTGGAGGCGGCCAGCTTCTCGCGCCACGGGCCGGACAGCAGCTCGGCGGCGCGCAGGATGATCGCGGCGCGGTCGTCGAAGGACATCGAGCGCCAGGCCGGGGCGGCGGCCAGGGCGGCGTCGACGGCCTCCTGGGCGTCGGCCTCGGTGGCGTTGGCGTAGGTGCCGAGCACGGACTTGTGGTCGTGCGGCTGGACCACGTCGAAGCGCTCGCCCCCGCCCATGCGCTTGACGCCGTTGATCGTCATCGGCAGGTCGATCGGGTTCTCGGACAGCAGCTTGAGCTGCGTTTCGAGACGCGCGCGCTCCGGGGTGCCGGGGGCGTACGAGTGGACCGGCTCGTTGACCGGCGCGGGGACCTGGGTCACAGCATCCATGGGACTGGTAACTCCTTGACCTGGTTCTTGGCTAGTTCTTGGTGATCATCGAGCGGAGGAAGAACAGGAGGTTGGCCGGCTTCTCGGCGAGGCGCCGCATGAAGTAGCCGTACCAGTCCGTCCCGTACGCGGTGTAGACGCGCATGCGGTGGCCCTCGGCGGCGAGCCGCAGGTGCTCCTCGCTGCGGATGCCGTACAGCATCTGGAACTCGTACTCGTCCAGCTTGCGCCCGGCCTTGCGGGCGAGCTCCTGCGCGATGGCGATGAGGCGCGGATCGTGCGACCCGATCATCGGGTAGCCCTCGCCCTCCATCAGCGTCTTCAGGATGCGGACGTACGCCTTGTCGATCTCGGCCTTGTCCTGGTACGCGACCTCGGCGGGCTCCTTGTACGCGCCCTTGACGATCCGGACGCGGCTGCCCGCGGCTGCCAGGCGGCGGGCGTCGGCCTCGGTGCGGAAGAGGTACGCCTGGATCACGCAGCCGGTCTGCGGGAAGTCCCGGCGCAGCTCCTCGTGGATGGCGAACATCGAGTCGAGGGTGGTGTGGTCCTCGGCGTCCAGCGTGACGGTGGTGCCGATGGCGGCGGCGGCCTCGACGACCGGGCGGACGTTGGCGAGCGCGAGCTCGTGGCCGCCCTCCAGCGCCTGGCCGAACATCGACAGCTTGACCGACATCTCGGCCTTCTCGCCGAGGCCCAGGCCTGCCAGGTGCTCGATGAGCTCGAGGTAGGCGTCACGCGCGGCGTAGGACTGCTCCACGGTGGTGATGTCCTCGCCCACCACGTCGAGCGTGAGCTCCAGGCCCTTCTCCGTGAGGTCCACGACGATCGGGATGACCTGGTCGACCGTCTCGCCGGGGATGAACCGGTTCACCACGGGCTTGGTCACCGGGGCGGCAGAGACGATTCGGCGCATCTTGTCGCTGCGCGAAGCGGCGAGGATCGCGGGACCCAGCACGGGGCACCTCCAACAGGTGGCAGAGACAGGCATACGGTCCGCGCGGGGGTGGGCGGGGGCCGTAAGGAAAACGCAAGTAAAACCACCGTGAAACCTAAGGATCGCTTTGATCCTCTGCCATCGACAGCTGTCACGCATCCGTGTCCCCGATCTCATACATCTGTCTGAAGACCGGGTTTCCGGGTGGGAGAATGTCCGGGTGAAGGGCGATTACCAGGACCTGGTGGATGAGATCTCGGCGCTTCTCGGCGCCCCGGCGACCCTGGAGAACCGGGACTTCCGCCTCATCGCCTTCGGCGCGCACGACAGCGACGACGATCTCGCGATGGACCCGGTCCGCACCCGCTCGATCCTGACCCGCCAGTCGACGGCGGCCGTACGGGCCTGGTTCGAGGGCTTCGGCATCGCGCGGGCCACCGGACCGGTACGGATCCCGGCGGCGCCCGACGCAGGGGTCTTCCGGGGGCGGATCTGCCTGCCGGTGCGGTACCGCGGGATCGTGCAGGGCTACGTATGGCTCCTCGATCAGGAGCCGGGCCCCGGGCCGGACGTCCTGGCGGAGGCCATGGAGGTGGCCGAGCGGATCGGGATCCTGCTCGCCGAGGAGGCGAAGGCGGGGGCCGACCTGTCCCGGGAGTTCCGGGCGGTGCTCACGGCCGGCCGGGGGTGGCAGCAGGACATGGCGGTGGCCGCGCTCCGGGTGGCGCTCGGTCCGGGGGCGGACGGGCTGCACGCGGTGGTGTGCGTGACGCCGTGGGCCGGTGAGGCCCCGGCGGCGGTACCGGGCACGGCGGCGGTGTGCACGGTCGCCCTGCCCGGGCGGCAGGCGCTCGCCGTACTGGTCAGGCTCCGCTCGGCGGAAGTGCTCGTCCCCGCCTTCGGCGTCGCGACGCGGCTGCTGGCGGGCGGCGCGGCGACCGCCGGGATCGCGGAACCCCGCCGGGAGCTGACCGCGCTGCCCGACGCCTGGGCGGAGGCCTCGGCGGCGGCGCAGGCGGCCGCGGCCCAGCCCCGGTTCGGCCCGGTGGCCCAGTGGTCGGCGATCGGCCCGTACCGGATGCTGGCGGCGCTCGCGGCCGCCGACCGGGAGGGCGACCCGGCGACCCGGGTCCTGCTCGGCCCCGCGCACCGGGAACTCGCCCGGACCGCCGAGCTGTTCCTCGACTGCGCGGGCCAGGCGGGCCGCGCGGCGGCGGCCCTGGGCATCCACCGCCAGACCCTGTACTACCGGCTGGCCAGGGTGGAGCAGCTGACCGGCCTGGACCTGGCCGAGGGCGAGGACCGCCTGCTGCTCCACATGGCCCTCAAGGCGGCCCGCCTGCACGGCTGATCGCAGCTCCGCGAGGTCACCGCCGGGGGCCTTTGGCACGCCCTCCGGGCCGAGGGCCCGACCGCGGCTCAGGCCGGGCCGTTCTCGCCCTTGCCCTTCCCCATCATCTCCGCGGTGCGCCGCATGCCCTCCGTCAACTCCTCGGCGGTGACCGCGCCTTCCGGGTTGAACAGCCACTGCGCCATCACTCCGGTCAGCAGGGCCTCGTACAGCCCGCCGAGCGTCCGCTCGTCCCGCTCGTCGAGGTCCTCCTCGGGGATGCCGGTGATCATCGCGATCAGCCCCCGGCGGCCCTCGCCCTGCGAGGCCGCCAGCATCGCCCGCAGCTCCGGCAGCCGGTCACGGCTGAGCGCGACCTCCATACTGGCCGCCCACATCGGAGCCGACTCCTCCTGACGGCCGATCACGCCGTCCCACACGGAGCGGAAGCGTTCCAGCGAGCCTCCTTCGCCGGTCACCTCCGGCGAGAAGGAGTCGCCCCACTCCTGCGCGAGTTCGACGTAAGCCTGCGTCAGCAGGGCGTCCTTCGAGCCGTAGTGGTAGCCGATCGACGCCAGGTTCGCCCCGGAGGCGTTGACGATGTCGCGTGCGGTCGTCCGCACGAAACCCTTCTCGACCAGGCACTTCTTGGCGCCTTCGAGCAGATCTTCACGGTGTCCCATGCCCTCACCGTATCAAGACAACCGTCACAGACAACAGTTCTATACGCTCGTACTAGACAAGCGTTTATGACGCTTGTACATTGCTGCTCATGACGAACTCCGCAGCACGTCTCGCCGGCCGCCGGGAATGGACCGCCTTCACCGTCCTCCTGCTGCCCCTGCTCCTGGTCTCGATGGACGTCTCCGTCCTCTACTTCGCCATCCCGGCCATCACCCGGGAGCTCGACCCGAGCGCCACCCAGCAGCTCTGGATCTTCGACAGCTACGCCTTCGCCCTCGCGGGGCTGCTCATCACCATGGGTTCGCTCGGGGACCGGATCGGCCGCCGCAAGCTGCTTCTGATGGGGGCGACCGCCTTCGGGCTCGCCTCCGTCGGCGCCGCCTACGCCACCAGTGCCGAGATGCTGATCGCGGCCCGCGTCCTGCTCGGCATCGGCGGCGCGACCCTGATGCCCTCCACGCTGGCGCTCGTACGCAACCTGTTCCAGGACGCCAGGCAGCGCGGCCAGGCCATCGCCATCTGGTCCGGGGCCATGACCGGCGGGATCGCCCTCGGCTCGGTGCTGAGCGGCGTGATGCTGAACCACTTCTGGTGGGGTTCGGTCTTCCTGATCAACGTGCCCGCGATGCTGCTCCTGCTGGTCCTCGTCCCGGTGCTGGTCCCCGAGTTCAAGGACCCGGCCCCCGGCCGCTTCGACCTGCTGAGCGTCCCGCTGTCGACGGCCGCCGTGCTCCCGGTCGTGTACGGCCTCAAGGAGATCGCCGCCGAGGGCCTCGAACCGCTCTACGCGCTCTCCGTCGCCGTGGGCCTGGCCTTCGGGTTCGTCTTCGTCCGCCGCCAGCGCAGCCGTGACGACGCCATGGTCGCCCGGGCCCTCTTCCGGGGCCGCGGGTTCGGTGCGGGGATCGCCCTCAACACCATCGCCGCCTTCGCGATGATGGGCTCGGCCTACTTCACCACCCAGTACCTGCAGTCGGTGCTCGGCATGGGCACGCTGGAAGCCGCCCTGTGGAGCCTCGCGCCTTCGCTCGTCATCGGCGCCGCCGCCCCCGTCAGCGCCGCCCTGGCCCAGAAGACCGACCGGGCGTACGTCATCGCCGGCGGCTTCGTCCTCGCCGCCGGCGGGTTCGGCCTGATCAGCCTGGTCGGCAGCGACTCGCTGTGGCTGCTGCTGACCGGCGCCGGCGTGCTGGCCTCCGGCCTCGTCACCGTGATGTCCCTGGTCTCCGACATGGCCCTCGCCTCGGCTCCCGCCGAGAAGGCCGGGTCCGCCGCCTCCCTGCTGGAGACCGGGTCGGAGTTCGGCGGGGCGCTGGGCATGGCGGTCCTCGGCAGCCTCGGCACCGCCGTCTACCGCTCCGATCTGCCGGGTGCGGAGCCTGCCGTACGGGAGACCCTGGGCGGCGCCGTGGCCACCGCCCACCGGCTCGGCGGGGCTGCCGGCGAGCAGGTGCTGACCCTGGCCCGCGAGGCCTTCGTCCACGGCATGCAGTACGCGGCCTGGGGCGGTGCGGCCCTGCTGCTCGCGGGCGGCGTCCTCGCGGTGGCCCTGACGCGGGGGCTCGGCGCCCCGGCCCCGGCCGGGCAGCCCGCCGAGGGGCCCGCCGAGCAGCCCGCGCCCCTCGCCGGCTGAGCCCCGTACGGCCGGATGACGGAGCAGCGGCGGAGCACGGCGAAGGGCCCGGGGAACTCCCCGGGCCCTTCGTCCGTTGCTTGCGCGGCTACCGGCGGCAGCCGCCCGCTACGGGGTTCAGTCGAGGCTGACCGTACGCGCCGAGACGGCGCCGATCTCGGCGGCGATCTCCGCGAGGACGTTCACCGGGACCTCCGCGTCGACCGTGAGGACGCCGAGCGCCTCGCCGCCCTCCTCGGCGCGGGCGACCTGCATGCCCGCGATGTTCAGGCCGGCCTCGCCGAGGATGCGGCCGACGGTGCCGACCACGCCCGGGCGGTCGGTGTAGCGCAGCACGAGCATCTGGTCGGCGAGCGCCAGGTCCACGTCGTACTCGCCGATGCCGACGATCTTCTGCAGGTGCTTCGGGCCGGCGAGGGTGCCGGAGACCGAGACCTCCTGGCCGTCCGACAGGGTGCCGCGCACGGTCACCACGTTGCGGTGGTCCGGGGACTCCGAGCTGGTCGTCAGGCGGACCTCGACGCCGCGCTCCTGGGCGAACAGCGGGGCGTTGACGTAGGAGACCGTCTCGTCGACGACGTCCTCGAAGA
Organism: Streptomyces sp. R33; assembly: GCF_041200175.1. Classification (NCBI taxonomy): domain Bacteria; kingdom Bacillati; phylum Actinomycetota; class Actinomycetes; order Kitasatosporales; family Streptomycetaceae; genus Streptomyces; species Streptomyces sp. R33. Next base: position 3,025,750 of record NZ_CP165727.1, read on the forward strand.
CACCCTTGAGGGCGGAGAGTTCCAGCACCTTGACGTCGTGCTGGGTGATCTCGCCGCACACCTCGACGTCGAGGCGGACCGCGACCTCGCCCGCGAGGGCGGTGAAGATGCGGCCGAGCTTCTCGGCGAGCGGCAGTCCCGGACGGACGTCCTCGGCGATGACGCCGCCCTGGACGTTGACCGCGTCCGGTACGAGCTCACCGGCCAGCGCGAGGCGCACCGACTTGGCGACCGCGATACCGGCCTTCTCCTGGGCCTCGTCCGTGGACGCGCCGAGGTGCGGGGTGCAGACGACCTGGTCGAGCTCGAAGAGCGGGGAGTCCGTGCAGGGCTCCTTCGCGTACACGTCGAGGCCGGCGCCGGCGACGCGGCCCTCCTTGAGGGCCGAGTACAGCGCGGCCTCGTCGACGATCCCGCCGCGCGCGGCGTTGACGATGCGGACGGAGGGCTTGACCTTGTGCAGGGCCTCGTCCCCGATGAGACCGAGGGTCTCGGGGGTCTTGGGCAGGTGCACGGTGATGAAGTCGGCGACCTCGAGGAGCTCGTCCAGCGTCAGCATCTTGACGCCCATCTGGGCGGCGCGCGCGGGCTGTACGTAGGGGTCGTACGCGACGATCTTCATGCCGAAGGCCGACATGCGCTGGGCGACCAGGACGCCGATGCGGCCGAGGCCGACGACACCGAGGGTCTTCTCGCTGAGCTCGACGCCCGTGTACTTGTTCCGCTTCCACTCGCCGTTCTTCAGGGCGGTGTTGGCCTGCGGGATGTTGCGGGCCGTGGCGACGAGCAGGCCGCAGGCGAGCTCGGCGGCGGTCACGATGTTGGAGGTCGGGGCGTTCACGACCATCACGCCGGCCTTGGTGGCCGAGGAGACGTCGACGTTGTCGAGGCCGACACCGGCGCGGGCGACGACCTTCAGCTTCCTGGCGGCGGCGATGGCCTCCGCGTCGACCTTGGTCGCGGAGCGCACGAGGATGGCGTCGACGTCCACGATCGCGGGGAGCAGCTCCGCGCGGTCGGCTCCGTTGACGTGCCGGATCTCGAAGTCCGGGCCGAGCGCGTCCACCGTGGCGGGCGACAGCTCTTCGGCGATGAGTACGACAGGTTTCGAGCTCACGTGGGTCCTCACAAGTCCAGTGCGGACGGCCGTCCCGACGGCCGCAGGCGGTGGAGGGGGTAGCCGCGTGGAAGACGCACGACACTGTGGGCCTGACGCGTTGTGTTGAGCAGTGTAGTGGCGGATGGTGGCCGGAATTCCGCCTGTACGGAAGGATCACCCGTCCGGGGTTGGCCGGGGTGGACAACCCTGCGCCGGAGAAGGTCCGCATTCCGCCGAACCGGTGGTGCGCCGCGGGGCCGGGGCGGTGCGCGCCCCGGCCCCCGCGGCTGCGACATCAGCTCTCGTCGCTGTCGACCCAGCTCATCAGCTTGCGCAGCTTCTTGCCGGTGGTCTCGAGCAGGTGGGCCTCGTCGGCCTTCTTGTACTCGTTGTACTTGGGCAGGCCGGCCTTGTACTCGGCCATCCAGGTGTTGGCGAACTCGCCGCTCTGGATCTCGGCGAGGACCTTCTTCATCTCGGCCTTGGTGGCGTCGGTGATGATGCGGGGGCCGGTGATGTAGTCGCCCCACTCGGCGGTCTCGGAGACCGACCAGCGCATCTTCTCCAGGCCGCCCTCGTACATGAGGTCCACGATGAGCTTCAGCTCGTGCAGGCACTCGAAGTACGCGATCTCCGGCTGGTAGCCGGCCTCGGTCAGGGTCTCGAAACCGGCCTTGACCAGGGCGGAGGCGCCACCGCAGAGGACGGCCTGCTCACCGAACAGGTCGGTCTCGGTCTCCTCGGTGAAGGTGGTCTTGATGACGCCGGCGCGGGTGCCGCCGATGCCGGCCGCGTAGGAGAGCGCGAGGGCGAAGGCACTGCCGGAGAAGTCCTGCTCGACGGCGGCGATGCAGGGCACGCCGCGGCCTTCCTCGTACTGGCGGCGGACCAGGTGGCCCGGGCCCTTCGGGGCGACCAGGGCGACGTCCACGTTGGCCGGGGGCTTGATGAAGCCGTAGCGGACGTTGAAGCCGTGGCCGAAGAAGAGCGCGTCGCCCTCCTCGAGGTGCTCCTTGATGGACTCCTCGTAGATCTCGGCCTGCAGCGGGTCCGGGGTCAGGATCATGATGACGTTGGCCCACGCGGCGGCCTCCGACACGGAGACGACCTTCAGACCCTGCTCCTCGGCCTTGGCCTTGGACTTCGAGCCCTCCTTCAGGCCGACGACGACGTCGACGCCGGAGTCACGCAGCGACAGCGCGTGGGCGTGGCCCTGGCTGCCGTAGCCGATGACCGCGACCTTGCGGCCCTGGATGATGGACAGGTCGGCGTCGTTCTCGTAGAACAGCTCGGCCACTGGGATATCTCCTTGGTGCGCTGGTGTTGCTCCCACCGTACGGCGGGGAACGGGGAGGAAGTTTCCTGGTCTCGCGATGCGAGAGGCAACGCGACGTCAGGGTGTTGCTCAGGCGCTGCGGTCGAGCGCGCGCAGGCTGCGGTCCGTGATGGACCGGCCGCCGCGCCCTATGGCGATCGTGCCGGACTGCACGAGCTCCTTGATGCCGAACGGCTCCAGCATCTTGAGCATGGCGCCGAGCTTGTCGGTACCGCCGGTGGCCTCGATGGTGACGGCCTCCGGGGAGACGTCGACCGTCTTGGCGCGGAACAGCTGGACGATCTCGATGATCTGGGACCGGGTCTCGTTGTCGGCCCGGACCTTCACCAGAACGAGTTCGCGTTCGATGGCGTTGTGCGGCTCCAGCTCGACGATCTTGAGCACGTTGACCAGCTTGTTCAGCTGTTTGGTCACCTGCTCCAGCGGGAGGTCCTCGACGTTCACGACGATGGTGATGCGCGAGATGTCGGGGTGCTCGGTGACGCCGACCGCGAGGGAGTCGATGTTGAACCCGCGGCGGGAGAACAGCGCGGCGATCCGGGCGAGGATGCCGGGCGTGTTCTCGACCAGGACGGAGAGCGTGTGCTTGGACATGTGAGTCGTTCTCTCTCTCAGGCTCTCTCGGCTCAGTCGTCTTCGTTGTCGCCGAAGTCGGGACGGACGCCCCGGGCTGCCATGACCTCGTCGTTGGAGGTGCCGGCGGCGACCATCGGCCACACCATGGCGTCCTCGTGGACGATGAAGTCGATCACGACGGTACGGTCGTTGATCGCGTTGGCCTCGGCGATGACCTTGTCCAGGTCGGCCGGGTCCTCGCAGCGCAGCGCCACGCAGCCCATGGCCTCGGACAGCTTGACGAAGTCCGGGACGCGGGTGCCCTTGCGGGGGGCGGTGGACTCGCCGAGCTGGGAGCCGACGGTGTCGTGGCCGGTCTCGTCCGCGTGCAGAACGGTGTTGGAGTACCGCTGGTTGTAGAACAGGGTCTGCCACTGGCGGACCATGCCCAGCGCACCGTTGTTGATGATCGCGACCTTGATCGGGATGTTGTTCAGCGCACAGGTGACCAGTTCCTGATTGGTCATCTGGAAGCAGCCGTCACCGTCGATCGCCCAGACCGTGCGGTCCGGCATGCCGACCTTGGCGCCCATCGCGGCCGGGACCGCGTAGCCCATGGTTCCGGCGCCGCCCGAGTTCAGCCAGGTGCGGGGCTCCTCGTAGTTGACGAAGTGCGAGGCCCACATCTGGTGCTGGCCGACGCCGGCCGCGTAGATGGTGTGCTCGGGCGCGAGTTCACCGATGCGCTGGATGACCTGCTGCGGCGAGAGCATGCCGTCCGCGGGGGTCTCGTAGCCCAGCGGGTAGGTTTCGCGCCAGCGGGTGAGGTCCCTCCACCAGGCGGAGTAGTCCCCGGCGTTGCCCTCGGTGTGCTCGGCCTGGACCGCCTGGATCAGGTCGGCGATGACCTCGCGGGCGTCACCCACGATCGGGACGTCGACCTCGCGGTTCTTGCCGATCTCGGCCGGGTCGATGTCCGCGTGGATGACCTTGGCGAACGGGGCGAAGCTGTCCAGCTTGCCGGTGACGCGGTCGTCGAAGCGGGTGCCGAGCGCGATCAGCAGGTCCGACTTCTGCAGGGCGGTGACGGCGGTGACCGCACCGTGCATGCCCGGCATGCCCACGTGCAGCGGGTGGCTGTCGGGGAAGGAGCCCAGCGCCATCAGCGTGGTGGTGACCGGCACACCGGTCAGCTCGGCCAGGACCTTCAGTTCGGCGGTCGCGCCGGACTTCATGACGCCGCCGCCGACGTACAGGACCGGGCGCTTGGCCTGGCAGATGAGCTTGGCGGCCTCGCGGATCTGCTTGGCGTGCGGCTTGGTGACCGGCCGGTAGCCCGGGAGGTCATGCGAGGGCGGCCACGTGAAGGTGGTCTTCGCCTGCAGGGCGTCCTTGGCGATGTCGACCAGGACCGGGCCGGGACGGCCGGTGGAGGCGATGTGGAAGGCCTCGGCGATCGTCCTCGGGATGTCCTCGGCCTTGGTGACCAGGAAGTTGTGCTTGGTGATCGGCATCGTGATGCCGACGATGTCCGCCTCCTGGAAGGCGTCGGTGCCGATGGCCTTGGAGGAGACCTGACCGGTGATCGCGACGAGCGGCACGGAGTCCATGTGCGCGTCGGCGATCGGGGTGACCAGGTTGGTGGCGCCCGGGCCGGAGGTGGCCATGCAGACACCCACCTTGCCGGTGGCCTGGGCATAGCCGGTCGCAGCGTGGCCGGCGCCCTGCTCGTGGCGGACCAGGATGTGGCGCACCTTGGTGCTGTCCATCATCGGGTCGTACGCCGGGAGGATGGCCCCGCCCGGGATACCGAAGACGGTGTCGCACCCCACCTCTTCGAGAGAGCGGATGAGGGACTGCGCACCCGTGACGTGCTCAACTGCGGCGGGCTGGTGTCCGCCGGAACGGGGCCGCGGCTGCGGATGGTGGGCCCCGGTGGCCTGCTCGGTCATCGGCATTCTCTTCTCGAGGCTGAGGGTTTTACGAGGATTCGAAGGTGTGCCAGTGCAACAAAAAACCCCTCGTGCCAGGAGGCAAGCGAGGGGAGCGCGTCGGGTGTGTGGAGCGGGGACATGCAGGTCCCAGCTTCAGCCGACGCGCTTTCCAAGTACGAGAATTCGGGTGCGCATGGCACTGACCCTCCCTCCGGCGGGAGGGGGATGTCAAGTGGGTGGGACGGGCGTCTCATTATGTGAGCCTCTGCGGATGGCCATCGACCCCCCGGACGGACCACCGGCCAGGGCGGGCTGGGCCGCCCCACCCGGTACTGGGAACGTACCGCGCACGAGCGCGCGGCGCAGCCTGTACTCGTCGAGCGGGCCGGAAAAGGCCGCTCCCTGGCCATGCGTGCAGCCCATCGCGCGCAGCGCCATGACCTGCTCGGGGAGGTCGACCCCGTCGGCCACCGACTGCATGCCCAAATCATTTGCAATGCGCAACAAACCAGCGGTGATCTTGTGGAGTCGGGCGGACTCGACCACACCCTCGACCAGGCCTCTGTCCAGCTTCAAGATGTCCACGGGGAGCCGGCGCAGGGCGCTGATGGCCGCGTAGCCGCTGCCGAACCCGTCCAGGGCGATCCGGACCCCGAGCCTGCGCAGGGCCGCCAGGCGCCGCTCCAGCTCGTCGAAGGGGACCCTGGGGTCGCTGTCGGCCAGTTCGATCACGAGGGCCCCGGAGGGCAGCCCGTGCCGGTTCAGCAGGGTGTCCACGGAGCCGGGCTGCCCGGCTCCCCCGGCTGCCCCGGGCCCCATTTCCAGCAGCCGCTGCGCGCTCATCCGGACGGCCACCGGTACGTCGTGCCCGATCCGGTGCCGCTCGGCCGCCTGCCCCACGGCCTCCTCCAGCAGCCAGCGTCCCAGCTCGGCGGCCCGGGTGGGCGTGCCCCCGGGGAGCCCGCCGCGACCGTCCGGCCCTGCCGCCGCGCCCTCGCTGTACTCGGCCACCCGGAGGAATTCCGCCGGGGTGAACAGGATCCCCTGGGCCGAGCGCCAGCGGGCCTGCGCCGCCACGGCCGTGACCTCGCCGGTCGCCAGCGAGACCACGGGCTGGTGCAGCAGGGCGAACTCCCCGTCGTGCAGCGCGGTGCGCAGCCGCCCGGCGAGCTCCGCCTTCCGCACGACCTCGGCCTGCATCTGGGGGGCGTACAGCTCGACCCGGTCCTTGCCGCCCGCCTTGGCTCGGTACATCGCGAGATCCGCGTTGCGCATCAGGTCCGAAGGGGTGATGCCGGGGTCGGCGAAGGCCACGCCGATGCTGGCGGCGACCCGGACGTCGCTGCCGGCGATCCGGTACGGCTGGGACAGGGTGGTGCGCAGCCGGTCCGCGATCTCGTGCACCTGGTACTCGCGGGCACTGCGGTCGCGGCTGCCGTCGCCCAGGATGAGCGCCGCGAACTCGTCCCCGCCGAGGCGGGCCGCGGTGTCCCCGGCGCGCACCGAGTCCTGGAGCCGGCGCGCGGCCTCGATGAGCAGCTCGTCGCCGGCCTGGTGGCCGATGGTGTCGTTGACCGCCTTGAACCCGTCGAGGTCGATGAAGAGCACGGCGGTGCTGTGGTCCCCCGCGCGCCGCCCGGTCAGGGCCTGGCGGACCCGGCGGGTGAACAGCGCCCGGTTGGGCAGGTCCGTCAGCGGATCGTGCTCGGCGCTGTGCTGGAGCTGCGCCTGGAGGCGGACCCGCTCGGTGACGTCCCGGCTGTTGAGGATGAGGCCGCCCTGGTGGCGGTTGACGGTCGACTCCACGTTGAGCCATTCACCGCTGCCCGACCTGAAGCGGCACTCGATGCGGGTGGTCGGCTCCTCGGCGGGCGGTGCGGCGAGGAAGCGGCGCACCTCGTGGACCACCCGGCCCAGGTCGTGCGGGTGGATCAGGGTGGCGAGCTCGGTGCCGACGAGCTCCTCGGCCTCGCGCCCGTAGACCCCGGCCGCCGCGGGGCTGACGTAGCGCAGGGTCCCGGTGGGCGCGGCGATCATGATGACGTCGCTGGAGCCCTGGACCAGGGAGCGGAAGTGGTTCTCCTTCTGGGCCAGCTCCTGCGTCAGCGCGATGTTGTCGATCAGCATGATGCCCTGCCGGATGACGAGGGCGAGCACGACCGTGCAGCCGGTGAAGACGACGACCCGGTCGACCTTCCGGCCGTCCACCACGTTGTACAGGATGCCCAGGGTGCAGACGGCCGCCGCGAGGTACGGCGTGAGCGCGGGCAGCGAGCCGGTGATGGGGCGGCTGACCGGGCGGTCGGCGATGCGCGCAAGCCCCGGCGTCCCCGGGTCCGGATGCATGCGCCGGGCGCCCCAGGGTGCGTACGCGAGCAGCAGCGAGCCGGCGAACCAGCCGGCGTCGAGCAGCTGCCCGGACTGGTACTCGGCGCTCAGCAGCGGCGAGGTGAACAGGGCGTCGCTGAGCACGGTCAGGGCCAGGGCCGCGATGGCGGTGTTGACGGCCGAGCGGTTGACCTCGGAGCGCCGGAAGTGCAGGACCAGCACCATGGAGACGAGCGCGATGTCCAGCAGCGGGTAGGCGAGGGAGAGCGCGGCCCGCGGGACGCTGCCGGGGGCCCCGGACTGGGCGGTGCGCGCCGCGTGCGCGAGGGCCAGGCTCCAGGACAGGGTGAGCAGGGAGCCGCCGATGAGCCAGGAGTCGAGCCCGAGGCAGACCCAGCCGGCCCGGGTGACCGGGCGTTTGGCGAGGACGAGCAGGCCGACGATGGCGGGCGGCGCGAAGCAGAGGAAGGCGAAGTCGGCGACCGAGGGCTTCGGCACGGCCTCGCCGAGGACCACCTCGTACCAGCCCCAGACGGCATTGCCGCAGGCCCCCATGAGCGAGGAGAACGCGAAGAGCAGCCAGGCCGGGCGCTCGCGGCTGTCGATCACCCGTGCATAGGTGTAGCAGGAGACGGCGGCGAGTAGCGCGGCGGCGCTGAGACCGAAGTCGCCCATGATCTCGGCGAGTTCCTCGGAGCCCCAGCCGAGGGCGGCACCGACGGCGTACCCGCCGCTGATCACGGCGAGGAGCAGCTGCATCGTCAGGCTCCTGCCGCCGCCCGGGACGGGCTGCCTGGTCAGCAGCGCCGCCCCCGAGGCAGTCACCGGTCCCCCTCGCCGGCTGGTTCCGGCGCAGCCCAGTCCCGGCAGCGCCGCCTCCGGCGGCTGTGCCGCATCGGATCTTTCGTCCATTGGCCGTGCATCGCCCGTCGCCCCCCAAAGTGTCCGATCACTCCCCAGCGCCAGACGAACGCGCTGCAGCCCCTTGTTCCGGACGATACACCACTTTCGTCACTCAGGGACATAGATGGTCTACTCTCCGTTACCACGCGGGGAGTTGTGGCCACTGTGCGCGTCCGGGCGGATGCGGAGCGTGCGCACAGCGCGTCACCCGGTGATCAGGACCGTGTTCTCGACGGGCTCCCCGGCGGCGAACCGGTGCAGCTGGCGGGCCACCAGGCGCTTGGCCCGCGGCGCGAACGCCGTGCTGCTGCCGCCGACGTGAGGCGTGATCAGGACATTCGGAGCATGCCAGAGCGGATGGCCGGCAGGCAGCGGTTCCGGGTCGGTGACGTCGAGTGCCGCGCGCAGCCGGCCCGACTCCAGCTCCGCCAGCAGCGCGGCGGTGTCGGCGACGGGGCCGCGCGCCACGTTCACCAGCAGGGCGCCGTCCTTCATCCGGGCGAGGAAAGCGGCGTCCGCCAGCCCTCGCGTCGCGTCGGTCAGCGGCGTGGAGAGGATGACCACGTCGGCCTCCGGGAGGAGCCGGGGCAGTTCGGCGTGCGCGTGCACCGGCCCGCGCACGGTGGTGCGCGCCGAGCGTGCGACCCGTGTGACCCGCGCGCACTCGAAGGGCGCGAGCCGACCCTCGATGGCCGCGCCGATGGACCCGTACCCGACGATCAGTACGGACTTGTCGGCGAGGGCGTCGTAGAAGCCGCCGCGCCACTCCTCGCGGTCCTGGCCGCGCACCATGCCGGGGATGCCGCGCAGCGAGGCGAGGGCGAGGGTGAGCGCCAGCTCGGCGGTGCTCGCCTCGTGGACGCCGCGCGCGTTGCACAGCCGTACGCCGGGGTGCAGGAGGTCGAGGCCGCCCAGGACGTGGTCGATGCCCGCGGTCAGCGTCTGCACGACCTTGAGGTCCGGCATGCCGGCCAGCGGGCGCAGGGTGACCTCGGAGGACTTCATGTACGGGGTGACGTAGAAGACGCAGGCGGCCGGATCGGCCGGGAAGGTGTCCTCACCGTCCCAGTGGCGGTAGCGGAAGGTGTCGGGGAGGCCCTCGATCTCCTCGGCGGGGAACGGGAGCCAGACGTCCGCTGTCTTTGCAGTCATGATCACGAGGCTATGCCAAGGCCGAAGGATCCTGATCAAGCCGTTAGTTTGTTTGCCGGACCGGGAGGGGGACGCACGGGTGGAGCGCAGGTCGATCGGGGCGGGAGCGCTGACGGTGGGCGCCGTCGGGCTCGGGTGCATGCCGATGAGCTGGGCGTACGCGCCCTCGCGGCGCAGCGGCGAGGAGTCGCTGGCCACGGTGCACACCGCGCTGGACCTGGGGGCGAACCTGCTGGACACCGCCGACCTGTACGGGCCGTTCACCAATGAGCTGCTGCTGGGGCGGGTGCTGCGGGAGCGGCGGTCGGAGGCGTTCGTGTCCGCCAAGGTGGGGCTGCGGGCGGGCGAGCAGCACGTGGTGGCGGACGGGCGGCCCGGTTACATGCGGCGGGCCTGCGACGCCTCGCTGCGGCGGCTGCGGACGGACGTCATAGACCTCTACCAGCTGCACCGGGTGGATCCGGACGTCCCGGTGGAGGAGACCTGGGGCGCCATGGCGGAGCTGGTGGGGGCCGGGAAGGTGCGGGCGCTCGGGTTCTGCGCGCTGGGCGCGGGTGCCGGGCCGGGGGCGGGGCGGCGCGGGGACCGGGCGTACCGGGTGACCTTGGGGCACCTGGAGCGCGTCCAGCAGGTGTTCCCGGTGAGCGCGGTGCAGGCGGAGCTGTCGGTGTGGTCCCCGGAGGCGGCGCGGCAGCTGCTGCCGTGGTGTGCGGCGCGCGGGGTGGGGTTCCTGGCGGCGATGCCGCTGGGCAGCGGGTTCCTGACGGGGACGCTCAGGCCGGGCGAGGGCTTCGAGTGGGAGGACGTACGGGCGCGGCATCCGCGGTTCACGGCGGAGTCGATGGCGGCGAACCAGGTGCTGGTGGCGGGGCTGCGGCGGGTGGCGCGGCGGCACGGGCCGCAGGTGACGGCGGCACAGGTGGCGCTGGCGTGGGTGCTGGCGCAGGGGCCGCAGGTCGTGCCGGTGCCGGGGGCCGACCGGGCGCACTGGGCGGCGGAGAACGCGGCGGCGGCGCAGGTCCGGCTGACGGCCGGGGACCTGGCCGAGATCGCGGCGCTGCCGGCGGCGGTGGGAGCCTGGGACTGAGCCGGGGAACGGGATCGGGCCGTGGCCGGGTGCCCGGCCGTAGCCGGTTCCGGGGTCTTGGCCGGTTCCGGGGTCGTGGCCGGTTCCGGGGGGGCCGACACCGCGACAACCACTCGATCGGGTGTACGAGTGGTGGAACTTCGGGAACTGCCGCAGCTGTTGAGGCAGATGAAGGGCACGATCGCAGCACCGGAGGGGAGCAGGACGATGCGATACGGACAGGCGCACAAGCTGTACGAAGGCCCCCGGCCCCGGACCCGTGGAGTGCTGGCGGCATTCGCCCTGGCCGGATGCGGGGCTCTGCTGGCGGCGGGCTGCGCACCGGCGGGCGCCCCCGGCGGCAAGGCGGGCGCCTCACCACCCCGCGCGGCACCCACACCGTCGGCGGCCGACCCGGCAGGCTCCCCGTCCGGCTCCTCGGAGGCGGCCCCGCCGCCGGCGAAGGGCTCCGTGACGGTGGCGGGCGAGATCGCCAAGGACCTGGAGTCGCCGTGGGGGGTGGCCCCGCTGCCCGACGGGGACCTGCTGGTCGCCTCGCGGGACAAGGGGACGATCAGCAGGGTCGCGGCGGCCACGGGCCGGGTGACGCCGATCGGCAAGGTGCCGGGGGTCGCTCCGGGCGGGGAGGGCGGGCTGCTGGGGCTCGCCCTGTCGCCCGCGTTCGCCTCGGACCGGATGGTGTACGCGTACTTCACGACGGAGTCCGACAACCGCATCGCCCGGATGCGCTACGACGAGCAGAGGGACCCCGGTCAGCAACTGGGCGCGCCGGACACGGTGTTCCGGGGCATCCCCAAGGGCCTGGTCCACAACGGCGGCCGGATCGCCTTCGGCCCGGACAAGATGCTCTACGCGGGTACGGGCGAGACCGGCGACACCGGGCTCGCGCAGGACAAGAAGTCGCTGGGCGGCAAGATCCTGCGGATGACGCCGGACGGGCAGCCGGTGCACGGGAATCCGGAGGCCGACTCCGTCGTCTATTCCTACGGGCACCGCAATGTGCAGGGCCTGGCCTGGGACAAGGACAAACGGCTGTGGGCGGCCGAGTTCGGCCAGAACACCTGGGACGAGCTGAATCTGATCGAGCCCGGCGCCAACTATGGCTGGCCGGAGGCCGAGGGGAAGGCGGGCAAGCCCGGGCTGCGTGATCCGGTGGCCGTGTGGAAGACCGACGAGGCCTCGCCGAGCGGGATCGCCTGGGCGCAGGGATCGGTGTGGATGGCCGGGCTCAAGGGCGAGCGGCTGTGGCGGATCCCGCTGGCCGGGGCCGCTCCGGTGGCCGGCCCGGAGGCGTTCCTGACGGGGAAGTACGGCCGGCTGCGTACGGTGATCGCCCTCGGCGGGGACAGATTGCTGCTGGTCACGAGCGAGACGGACGGGCGCGGCTCGCCGGAGGCGGGCGACGACAGGATCCTGACACTGACGGTGCGGTAACCACGGGTCCCCGGTGGGGGGGGAAGGCACGGTGGGCACGGTGTTCAACATGATCGAGGAGCTGTTCAACCCGGGGCGCAAGCACACGGACGACGAGAAGAAGCGGCTGGAGCTGTCCCGGACCGATGTCAGCGACGGCGATCCGGGACGCGGTCCGATAGACCTGGACTCCGGCAAGGTGCTCATACGCCCGGCCGAGCGGCCCCCGCAGGACTGAGGGGCGCGAACAGCCGGAGCCGGTGCGCGAGGGCCGCCGCTTCGCCGCGGCCGGCGACGCCCAGCTTGGCCAGGATGTTCGAGACGTGCACGCTGGCTGTCTTCGGGGAGATGAAGAGCTCCTCGGCGATCTGGCGGTTGCTGTTGCCGGCCGCGACCAGGCGCAGTACGTCGCGCTCGCGGCTGGTCAGGCCGAGGGCCTCGACGGGGTCGGTGTCCGGTGCGGGCAGGGCCGCGGGTGTGTCGGCCTCGGTGAGCGGGAGCCGGGCGCGCTGGGCGAGCAGGGCCAGGTCCTCGCGGAGCCTGCGGGAGCCGAGCCGGTCCGCGGTGGCGTAGGCCCCGCGGAGCAAGGCGGCGGCGGTCTCGCGGCAGCCGCCGGAGGCCAGCAGGGCCTCGGCGAGCCGGTGGCGGGCGCGGGCCAGCAGGTACGGGCGCTCCAGCGGGCGGACGGCCTGCTCGACGGCGGCCCAGTCGTCGGCGGTGTCCCGGTCTTCGGCGCGCAGCAGCTCGGCGCGGAAGAACTCGGCGTGGGCGGTCCACACCGGCACCGGGGTGGCCAGGGCGCGGGCGGCGGCGCGGAGCACGTCCAGGGCGGCTTCGCGGCCGGCGTCGGCGACCGGGAGTCCCCGGACGTCCGCCTCGGCGGAGGCGGCGGCGAGCAGCAGCGGCCAGGCGTAGCGGTGGTGGCCGAGCGGGAAGCCGTGGGCGACCGCCTCGGCGATCTCCGCGCGGACGTCGGCTATCCGGCCCTCCCCCGCGGCCACGCCGACCGCGAGGCGGTAGAGCGGTATGCGGTGCTGGGGCTGGCTGTCGTGGGTGCCGAAGTGGGCGTGGGCGGCGGCGAGCCGGGCGGTCGCCTCGGTCATCTCGCCGCGCGCCAGGGCCAGGTAGGACAGCCGTGCGGAGGCGGAGCCGCGCGGGGCCGCGCTCTGGCCGACGCTCAGGGCGCGCCGGGCGGCTTCGGCGGCCTCGTCCCAGCGGCCGAGGTTGTACAGGCTCTCCGCCATGTTCCCGCTGAGCCACGCCTCGGTGTCCAGCAGCCGGGACTTCTTGACGAGTTCGACCCCTTGTTCGGCCAGTTCCACGGCTTCGTGGGACCGGCCCATGCTTTCCAGCTGAGAGGTGAGGTTGATATGTGCACGTCCCGCCAGCATGACGAGCCCCAGTTCCGTGGCCCGCTCCCGGACCGCCTGCATCTCGGCGAGGCCGTGGTCGGCTTCGCCGGAGTCGGTCAGCAGGCAGCCCACGGTGATACGGGCGTTGAGCTCGATCTCCTCGGCCCCGAGCATGCGGGCGTAGTCGACGGCTCGTTCCGCGGCCTCGATGTTGCCCGGCCCGGGGTTGTGGAGCATGCCCCAGCCCGCGGCCCTGACCAGAACCTCGGCGTGCACCTGGGACGGGGGCAGCCCCTTGACGAGCTGCTGGGCCTTGGCGAGCTCCTCCCAGCCGTCGCCGCGGGCCAGGCTGGCGACGAGCCGGGAACGCTCGGTCCAGAACCACGCGGCGCGCAGCGGGTCCTGGTCCTCCTCCAGCAGCCGCAGCGCCGTCTTGGTGATCTTCAGGGCGTGTTCGCGCTCGCCGCCGAAGCGGGCGGCGACGGTCGCCTCGGCCAGCAGGTCGAGCCGCTGCAGCGGGGTCGTGGCCGGGTCGCAGCCGCACGGAGGGTACACATCGGTGTAGTCCACCGGGCGCAGCGTCTCGCGCACCTCCTCCGGCGCGCTCTCCCACAGGTCCAACGCCCGCTCCAGCAGCCGCAGCTGTTCGGAGTAGGCGTGCCGGCGACGGGCGGTGACCGAGGCGGCGAGGACGGCGGGCAGCGCCTTGGCTGCGTCGTTGGCGTGGTACCAGTAGCTCGCCAGCCGGATGACCCGCTCCTCGGCGCGGATCAGCGAGCCGTCGGCCTCCATGGCCTCGGCGTAGCGGCGGTTGACGCGGGCGCGCTCGCCGGGCAGCAGGTCGTCGCTGACGGCCTCGCGGACCAGCGAGTGGCGGAAGCGGTAGCCGTCCCCGTCGGAGGTGGCGAGGAGGATGTTGGCGCCGACGGCGGCCCGCAGGGCCTCGATCAGCTCGTCCTCCGTCAGTCCGGCGACGGCGCGCAGCAGCGGGTACTCCACGGTGGAGCCGCCCTCGGCGACGATGCGCACCACGCGCTGGGCGGCGTCCGGCAGCACCTCGACGCGGACGAGCAGCAGGTCGCGCAGGGACTCGGTGAGTCCGGTGCGGCAGCCGCTCTCCCGGCAGGCGGCGAGTTCCTCGACGAAGAAGGCGTTGCCGTCGGAGCGGTCGAAGACGGAGTCCACGAAGGCCTCGTCGGGCTGTGCGGCGAGGATGCCGGCGAGCTGGCGGCGCACCTCGGCCCGGTTGAAGCGGGGCAGTTCGATGCGCTGGACGGTGCGGAGCCGGTCCAGTTCGGCGAGCAGCGGGCGCAGCGGGTGGCGGCGGTGGACGTCGTCGGCCCGGTAGGTGGCGACGACGACGAGCCGGCCACTGGCGAGGGTGCGGAAGAGGTAGGAGAGCAGGTGCCGGGTGGAGGTGTCCGCCCAGTGCAGGTCTTCCAGGACGAGGACGACGGTGCGGTCGGCGGCGAGCCGCTCCAGCATCCGGGCCGTCAGTTCGAAGAGCCGCGCGGTGCTCTCCTCGTCGTGCGGCCCGCGGGGAGTGTCACCCAGTTCGGGAAGGATCCGGGCGAGTTCGTCCTCCTGGCCTGCGGCCGCGGCCGCCAACTCCCCCGGGAGCCGGCGGTGCAGGGTGCGCAGGGCCGTCGAAAACGGGGCGAAGGGAAGTCCCTCCGCCCCGATCTCCACACAGCCTCCGACGGCCACGACCGCACCGCGGCGGGCTGCCTCGCAGAGGAACTCCTCGGTGAGGCGGGTCTTTCCGACCCCGGCCTCGCCCCCGATGAGCATCGCCTGCGGCTCCTGGCCGGCGGCGCGAGCCAATGCGTCGGTGAGTACGGCCAGTTCGTCGGCTCGGCCGACGAACACCGGGCTGACAGATCTGGTCTCCACGTCGCCGAGCATCGCACAGGATCCCGGGCCGACGGCACTCGTTATCGGTGCGCTCCTCATCACGTGCCGGTCCACGCGTTTCGCGGCGCGGGCTACGCGGCGCGGGTGAAGCGGCTTCGCTGCCCGCTCACCGGCCCTTCGGGTTCCTGGCTGCGGGAGGAGGCGCGGCGCGCCTTCTTGGCCTCCTGGACCCGGCGGTACGCGTCGGCCTCGCGGATGAGGTCGGCGCGGCGGGCGGTGGCGATCTCGTACTCGAACATCTCGTACTCCCTGGTCTGCGTTTCTCGGCACCTCGTTCGGTGTGATCCAAGATTCGCGTCCCAGGGGGTGCCGGCACATCGGGCGCATGCCGCATCTGTGCGGGGCGGGGGTCCTTAGGCCGCGGCCGAAGGACCCCGGGTCGGACCGGGAGTGCCTAGGAGGGGGTCCTAGGCCGGCGGAACGGAGGTCCTATGCGGCCTTCGGGAGGGGAGCCAGGATGTCGAAGTACATGAGGCCGAAGAGCAGGACGCCCAGGGCGCCGAGCGCGACGGCGGCCCAGGAGACGGCGCGGACCCAGGTCGGGAGGGTGCGGCCGGGGGCGCCGAAGGCGGGGCGGGCCAGCACGAAGACGGCGAGGAGGAGGGCGAGCGTGGACAGGACGCCGTTGACGAGGGCGGTCATGTGCCAGGCGTCGCCGTACAGGGCCTGGATCTTCGCCTCGGTGGTGGCGGCGTTGACCGACTCGATCTGGCCCACGAGGGTCTGGCGCTCGGCTATGACGCGCGAGACCCAGCTGCCGCTGAGGGCGACGAGGCCGAGCCCGGCCGCGACGACGGCCGAGGCCCCGGCGCCGACGCCGTCGGACGCCTTCTCGGTGGCGTCGAGCTCGTCCTGGAACCCGTCCTCGAGCTCCTCGTCGGAGAGGGCGGCCCCGGCGGCGTCCGCGGCGGGGGCGTCCTTGAGCTCGGCCTTGGCCTCGGCGGCTTCGGTGGCCTTGGCGGCCTGGGGCTCGGCGGTGTCCGCTTCGGGAGCGGTCGGGTCGGCGGTCTTCGTGGTGTCCATGCGGGGCACCGTAGGCGGCTTGTCTGAGAGGTTTCTGAGAATGCGCCGCCGCGGTCGGGCCGGGCCGGCCGCGGCCCCAGGACCGGGGCCGCGGCGGGTGGTGTCAGGCGGTGGGGGCCGGCGGCCACTCGTGGGCGAGGACGGCCCAGATCTCGGTGTTCTGGCGGACTCCCCGGTACGGGTAGGCCTCGCGCAGGACGCCTTCGCGGGTCATCCCGAGGCGCTCCGCGACGGCGAGGCTCTTCTTGTTGGCGGAGGAGGCGTGCCACTCGGCGCGGTGCATGCCGCGCTCGTGGAAGGCCCAGTCGATCAGGATGCGGCAGGCCTTGGTCACCAGGCCCCGGCCGGCCGCCGTCGGCTCCAGCCAGCAGCCGACCTCGCAGTTGCCCGACTCGGCGTCGAAGGTCCGGAAGAGGACCCCGCCGACGAGGGTGCCGCCGACCCGGATGCCGTAGATCCGCCCGCCGTCGGCGGCCGTCTTCTGCCCGTACGTGGAGAGGAAGCCGCGCGCCGAGTCGAGGTCCGTGACGTAGTCGGCCAGGACGATGTGCTCGCCGATGTACTCCCGGCCGCGGTCCATGTGCGCCAGGAACTCCTCGGCGTGCCACACCTCCAGCGGAAACAGCTGGGCGTCGTCGGCGAGGTCTATCGAGAACATGCGGCTTCTTCCTTGGGTCTCATACGGCGGTTTGCCGGGTCACCGGGATGCTGTGGCGGGCTCGGCTCCGTCCTCGCTCGTGGCGGAGCCGGCACCGGGTCGCTGCGCGGGAAGTGTCGCATGCGGACGGCGCTCGGGGGGCTCGATGCTGATCTTGGGCAGCCGTCGGTCCAGCCAGGCGGGCAGCCACCAGTTGGCGCCGCCGAGCATGTGCATCAGCGCCGGGACGAGGAGGGTGCGCAGCACGAAGGCGTCGAGGGCGACGGCCGCGGCGAGCGCGATGCCGAACATCGCGATGATCCGGTCGCCGCTGAGCACGAAGGCCAGGAAGACGGAGATCATGATGACCGCCGCGGAGTTGATCACCCGGCTGGTCTCGGCGAGGCCCACGCGCACGGCCCGCCGGTTGTCGCCCGTCTCCAGCCACTCCTCGTACATCCGGCTGACCAGGAACACCTGGTAGTCCATGGACAGTCCGAAGAGGACGGACACCATGATCACCGGAAGGAAGGGCTCGATCGGGCCGGCGCTGCCCAGGCCCAGCAGCTCGCTGCCCCAGCCCCACTGGAAGATCGCGACGACGACGCCGAAGGAGGAGGCGACGGCCGCGACGTTCATGGCGGCCGCCTTGAGGGGAATGCCCAGGGAGCGGAAAGCCAGCAGCAGGAGGACGCAGCCGAGGGTGATCACCACCCCGACGAACAGCGGCAGTTTCCCGACGATGACGTCGGCGAAGTCGTCGTAGCCCGCGGTCACACCGCCGACGTGGACGTCCATGGTGTTGCCGCGCCCGGCGCCCGGGATGATCTCCTCGCGCAGCTTCGTGACGAGCTCGCTCGTGGCCCGGGACTGCGGGGCGGAGTCCGGTACGACCGTCACGACGGCCGTGTCCCCGCTCCGGTTGAAGACGGCCGGGCCGGCGGCGGCGACGCCCTCGGTCGTCCGGAGCGCCTCGGCCAGGTGGTCGACGGCGAGCCGGTCCCCCGCGCCGTCGAGGCGGGAGACGACGGTGAGCGGGCCGTTCATGCCGGGCCCGAAACCGTCGGCGAGCAGGTCGTAGGCCTGCCGGGTGGTGGAACCGGCGGGGTTGTTGCCCTGGTCGGAGGTGCCCAGGTGGAGGGAGAAGGTGGGCAGCGCCAGCACCGCCATGACCAGTGCCGCGACGGCGCCGAGCAGTTTGGGGTGCCGCTCCACGAAGGCGGACCAGCGGGCGGCGAACCCGGTGGGCGTCTCGGGTCGCGGGCCCTCGGCCGCGAGCCTGCGGCGCTCGCGTCGCGAGAGGGCGCGCATGCCGATGTACGAGAGGAGGGCGGGCAGCAGCGTGACCGAGGCGGCGACCGTCAGCACCACCGATAGGGAGGCGGCTATCGCGACGCCGTTCAGGAAGTTCAGCCGCAGCACCAGCATGCCGAGCAGCGCTATGCAGACGGTGGCCCCGGCGAAGACGACGGCCCGGCCGGTGGTGGCGACGGCCCGCTCGGCCGCCTCCTCGACGGGCAGGCCGCGCATGAGGCCCTTGCGGTGCCGGGTCACGATGAACAGCGCGTAGTCGATGCCCACGCCGAGCCCGACGAGGGTGCCGAGCATCGGCGCGAAGTCGGCGACGGGCATGGCGTGCCCGAGCAGCGTGATGCCGAAGTAGGCGGTGCCGACGCTGACCAGGGCGGTCGCGATGGGCAGGAGGCTCGCGGCGAGCGAGCCGAAGGCCAGGAAGAGGACGAGGGCCGCGACGGCCACGCCGATGACCTCGGCGACGTGCGCGGTGGGCGCCTCGGTCAGGGCGATCGCCCGGCCGCCGAGCTCGACTTGCAGGCCGTCCGCCTCGGTGGTGGGGTTCTTCGCGGCGTCGACGACGGCCTCTGCCTGCGCCTTGGGCACGGAGTCGGCCTGCCGGTCGAACGTCACCACGGCGAAGGCGGTGCGCCCGTCGGGGCTGATCTGCGCGGCGCTCTCGGGCCCGGCTCCGTAGGGGCCGGCGACCGAACCGACGCCGGGGAGCGCGGCGATGGCGTCGAGCGCCTTGGTCATGCGCTGCTCGACGTCGGGAGTACGGACGCTCTGATGCTCCGGGGCCCGCCACACGATGGTGTCGGTGTCACCGCCGTGGCCGTGGAAGCCCGCCCGGAGGAGGGCATGGGCGCGGCTGGACTCGGTGCCGGGGACCTCGTAGTCGTTGGAGAACGCCGATCCGGCGGTCCCTGCCGAGGCGGCGGCGGCGCCGAGCGCGAGCAGCCACAGGAGAACGGCTACCAGCCGGTGCCGCAGGCACCACCGTGCGATCGCTGCCAACGGACGTGCTCCCTGGTGGTTCGGATCTTCACCGGGAGCTGCCCGACGCAAAGACACTGGAACTCGTGAAGGCCGGCGGCCCGGGGGATCGCCCCGGGATTCGGCCAAGAAGGTATACACCGCCACGATCCCAGCGTTTCGTGATCGTTGGCCCCTTTCGTGTGCATCGTCACAGGGGCGTGGAGCGGTGCGGGACCAAGGTCATCCGCTCGACGGGGTGCGGGACCAAGGTCATCCGCTCGACGGGCCGTCCGGCTCGTCGGCCCGGTAGCCCGGGACGGAGGGCCACCTGACGGTGAGTACCACCGCGTCCTCCTCCGCGTACCAGGAGTGGTCGACCCCGCGGCCCCAGACGACGTAGTCCCCCTGCTCGGCGAGGACGACGGTGCGGCCCGGGAACTCCAGCCGGAAACGCCCGCTGATCAGCACCTGCAGCGCGGTGCGCTCCTCGCCCCGCACCCACTGGGCCCGCTCGTCGCCCTTCGGGTGGACTCCCCACTTGATCTCCACGTCCTTGCTGTGGCGCGGATCGGCGGGGTCCTTGAAGTGCCCGAGGAGCCAGCCGCGGTCGGTGGCGGCGTCCGGGGTGGCCTTGCCGGTGTAGATGGAGTCGTCGTTCACGGGGGTGAGGCTAATGCAGTTGTGCGGGCGGGCGGACAGCTGGTGATCTGGGCCGATGACGATGGAACCTGACGAACTGCTGAAGGTACGGGACCGGTACGACCGGGAGATGCGCCGCGACGCGCTGCCGGACGCCGCCGAGGCCAGGGTGGACCGCGTGGGGGCGGTGGTACGGCAGACCGCGCCCGGGCAGGGGTGGAACGGCGTGCTCTGGTCGGACCTCGACGAGGAGACTGCGGACGCGGAGATCGCGGCGCAGGTGGCGTACTTCGCGGGGCGCGGGGCCGGCGACTTCGAGTGGAAGCTGTACGACCACGACCGGCCGGCGGATCTCGGGGACCGGCTGCGCGCGGCGGGCTTCGTCCCGGAGCCGGCCGAGACCCTGCTGGTGGGGCGGGTGGACGAGCTCGCCGCACTGCCGGTGGATCCGCCGGAGGGGATCACCCTGCGGGTGGTGACGGACGAGGCGGGCGTCGACCTGATGATGGACGTCCACGCGAAGGCCTTCGGAACGGAGCGCCCCAGGATCCGGCACCTGCTGCTCACCCTGCTGGAGGAAGAGCCGGAGACCATCGCGGCGGTGGTGGCGATGGCCGGGGACACCCCGGTCAGCGCGGCCCGCATGGAGATGCGCCCGGGCTCCTCCTTCGCGGGCCTCTGGGGCGGCGGCACCCTCCCCGAGTGGCGCGGCCGGGGCATCTACCGCCTCCTGGTCGCCCACCGGGCCCGCATCGCAGCGGAGCGCGGCATCCGCCACCTCCAGGTGGACGCGTCGGACGACAGCCGCCCGATCCTGGAACGCCTCGGCTTCACTCGCCTGGGCACGACGGTCCCGTACGTCTGGACCGGAACCGCGTAACCGCCCCGCCGCGCCTCGTCCCGTCCAGTCCAGTCCAGTCCCGGCGAGCACGCCCACCTGCCCCCGGCCTTCCGGCCCCGGCGCCTTCCCGGCAAGATCACCCCATGGAACGCATGGGACCACCTCTGACCGGCGACGAGCGCGAGACGCTGCGCGCGTACCTCGACTACCACCGGGCCACCCTCGCCTGGAAGTGCGAGGGCCTCACCGACGAGGAGCTGCGGCGCCCCTCGTCACCGCCGTCGACCCTCTCCCTGCTGGGCCTGGTCCGGCACATGGGCGAGGTCGAGCGGCACTGGTTCCGCCGCACCCTGAACGGCGAGGAGCTTCCCCACCTCTGGTCCGACACCCACGACTTCCAGGCCGCCTACGACGCCTCCGGCGCCACCCGCGAGGAGGCCTTCGCCGCCTGGGAGACGGAGGTCGCGCACGCCCGCCGCATCGAGGCGGCCGCCGAGTCCCTCGACGTGACGGCGTACGTGCCCAGCTGGAAGGAGGAGGCCTCGCTGCGCCTCGTCATGCTCCACCTGATCCACGAGTACGCCCGCCACAACGGCCACGCCGACTTCCTGCGCGAGGCCATCGACGGCGCCACCGGAGCCTGAGGCACCCGGCGGGACCGCCACGTCCGTCAGGCGGCCCGCCAGTAGCCCAGACCGTTCACGCGCTGCTTCGGCAGGGCCAGTTCCTTGCGCAGGTACGCCGTCAGCGTCCGGGTCGTCTCCGTGTCGCAGGCGAGCCAGACGTACGCCGACGCCGGGTCCGCGACGAGCTCCGGGAGCTGCGCCTTCACCAGGTCCACCAGCGCCGAGCCCGCACGCCCGACCCGCCTGATCTCGTGGCGGGCCGGGTCCAGCCGTACCGGCAGGTCGGCGTCGGAGGCGTGCTGCGTCTCCAGCCAGATCGTCGCGGGGGTCTGCGGGTAGGCGTCCAGCAGGGAGTTGATCGCCGGGACCGAGGCAGGGTCGCCGATCACCAGCAGGCGCTCGGGTTCGGGCGCCGGGGCGGTGAAACCGGTCCCCTGGACGGTGGCCTCGATGGTGTCGCCCGGCTTCGCGTCCCGCGCCCACGCACTCGCGGCGCCTTCGTGGAGCGCGAACTCCAGGCTGAACGTTCCCGCCGCCTGGTCCGGGTCGACCAGGGTGAACGCCCGCGTGTGCGGCTTGCCCGCGCTCTCGAACCACAGCCGCACCCACATCGTCGGGTGGAGCGACTCGCCGGCCGCCGCGAGCAGTCCGCCGTCCGTCACGTGCACACGACGGTAGTGCTCCGTGACGTCCTCCGCGCCCGTGACCGTGAACGTGAAGTCCTTGCCCCGCAGCAGCCGAAGGACCACGCCCTCCCAGCCCTTGCCGACGCCTGCCATGTGCGACCACCCCTCCCTTGAGCCCTATAGTTAGGGCAGCCTAACCTAACGCAATGGGGGATGAGTGTGAGCCTTGTGACCAACGCGGACGACGCCGACGCCAACGCCACCGGCTCGGAAACCACCGGAGCGGACGCCTCCGTAGCCCAAGCCTCCGGAGCCGACGCCTTCGAGCTCTACCGCGACGACTGGGGCATCCCCCATCTCCGCGCCGCCGACGCCCACCGCCTCGCCTATGCCCAGGGCCGCACCACCGCTCTCGACCGCGCCTGGCAGCTGGAGGTCGAGCGCCACCGCGCCCAGGGCTCCAGCGCCGCCTTCCTCGGCCCGGAGTCCGTCGCCTGGGACGGCTTCGCCCGCCGGTCCCGGCTCGCCGACACCGCCCGCCGCTGCCACGAGGCGCTCGACCCCGACACCGCCGCCTGGGTCCGGGCGTACGTGGACGGCGTCAACGACGGCCTCGCCGAAGGCGCCGCCCGCGACGAGCGGTTCGCCCGCACCGGCCACACCCCCACCCCCTGGGAGCCCTGGGTCCCCCTCGCCATCTGGATCGCCACCCACATCCTGTTCGCCGGCTTCGCCACCAAGCTGTGGCGCGAGCGCGTGGCCCGCGTCCTCGGCGACGAGGCCGTCACCCTCTTCGCCACCGACGGCCCCGGCACCGCCGGCAGCAACGGCTGGCTGGTCCCCGGAGACCGGACCGCCACCGGCTCGGCGATCATCGCGGGCGACCCGCACCGGTTCATCGAGGACCCGGGCGTGTACCAGCAGATACGGCTCTCCTGCCCCGAGTACGACGTCCTCGGCCTGGCCGTCCCCGGCATCCCCGGCCTCGGCCACTTCGGGCACACCGGCAGCGCCGCCTGGGCGATCACCAACGCCATGTCCGACTACCAGGACCTGTACGCCGAGCAGCTCCGCACCGCCCCCGGCGACCCCGACGCGATCGAGGCCCTCGGCCCCGACGGCGCATGGGAGCCCGTCGCCCGGCACATCGAGACCATCACCGTCGCCGGCGCCGACCCGGTGGAGGTCGAGGTCCTGGAGACCGCCCGCGGCCCCGTCATCATCCGGGACGAGACGGACGGCGGCGGCCAGACCCTCGCCCTGCGCTACCCGCCCCGCGTCCGCCGCGACCTCGGCTTCGCCGTCCTCCCCGCCCTGCTGCGCGCCCGTACCGTCGCCGACATCGACCGCGCCTTCGACGGCTGGGCCGAGCCCGTCAACGTCGTCCACGCCGCCGACACCGAGGGCGGCCTGCTGCACCGCGTCGCCGGCGCGGTCCCGCTGCGCCACCGGGCCAACCGGCTGCGCCCGGTGCCCGCCTGGGACCCGCAGTACGCCTGGCAGGGCTGGGCCGAGACCCCCGCCGAGCCCGTGCAGGGCTTCGCGGTCATGGCCAACGCGCGCGGGATCGCCTCGCCGCTCGGCGTGGAGTTCGCGCCCCCGCACCGCGCCAACCGGATCCGCGAGCTGCTCTCCGGCTCCACGGACTGGACCCCGGGGGCGATGGCCGACGTACACCGGGACACCCGCCTGGCCTCCGCCGAGCCGCTGCTGGCCCTGCTGCCCGGCCTCGACGGCCTCTCCCCCGAGGCCGCCGCGCTGCGCACCCGGCTGCTCGCCTGGGACCGCCACATGGCGGCCGGGAGCACCGACGCGACCGTCTTCTCGGCCTTCCGGACCGCGACCGTACGCAGCTTCGCCGCCGACCCCGTCTTCGCCGCACTGGCCGACGCCCCCTGCGGCCCAGAGGTGTTCCACCCCTGGCTGTACCTGCTCCCGAAGATCGGCTACGCCCTCGAAGGCCTGCTGACCACCACCCTCCTCCCCGGCCTCGACCGCGCGGCCCACGTCCGCGCCGCCCTGGAGGAGACGGCCGCCGCCGCCCGCCCCGACGCCCCCTGGTCGCAGGTCCACCGGCTGGCCCCCTGGTCGGCGCTGCCCGACCCGGAGGCCGAGTGGCCCGGCCTCGGCGGCGACCACGACTGCGTCAACGCCACCTCCACCGTTCCCGGGTTCACCGATCTCACCGCCCGTGCATCCTCGGCCCGTTACGTCTGGGACCTGGCCCGCCGCGAGGACAGCCTCTGGGTGGTCCCGCTCGGCGCGGACGGCGTCACCGGCTCACCCCACCACCGCGACCAGCTGCCGCTCTGGGCGCAGTGCGAACTCGTCCCCGTCGTCACCGACTGGACCCGCCTCACGAAGGAAACCTCCAGATGACCACCTCCACCCGCCGGCCGGTGCACACCCAGCTCGTCGAGGGCTTCGGCACCGTCACCATCACCCCCGTCGACCCCGCCGGGGACTCGGCCCTGATCCACGGCTGGGTCACCGAAGAGCGCGCCGCTTTCTGGGGCATGCGCGAGGCCAGCCGCGAGCTGGTCCAGGAGATCTACGAGGACGTCGACAGACGGACCACGCACCACGCGTTCATCGTCAGCCGCGACGGCGAGCCGGTCGGGCTCTTCCAGACGTACGACTGCGCCGAGGACCGCGTCAGCGAGTGCTACGAGGTCCAGCCGGGCGACACCGGCGTGCACCTGCTGATCGGTCCCGCCCGGGGGACGGCCCAGCAGGGCTTCAGCTCGGCCCTGATGACGGCCTTCATGGGGTTCGTCTGGTCCGACGGCCGCACCCGCCGCGTGGTCGCCGAGCCGGACGCCCGCAACGAGAAGGCCATCGCCCGCCTCGAGCGCACCGGCTTCGTGATCGGCCCGGAGGTCGAGCTCCCGGAGATCGATCTGCCCGAGGTCCACCTGCCGGCCAAGCGGGCCCGCCTCGCCTTCCTCCGCCCCGAGGCAAACTGACCGTTCCGATTGACCGTGTGATTCCGGCCACGCCAGACTGATGCCCACTCAAAGCATCGGCGCTGGGGGGAAATTGACCAGCCAGGATTTGCACATCGGGCCGGATGCGGCAGCAGACCGGTACCGGCTGCTCCGGTCGATCGGGCGCGGCGGGGAGGCCGTCCTCTATCTCGCGGAGATCGAGCTCGCGGGCGGCAGCGAACCGGTGGTCGTCAAGGTGCTCGACTCCAAGACGACCATCACTCCCGACGAGTTCGACCGGATCAGCCGCAAGTGGAACGAGCAGGCCGAGCTCCTGCGCTTCGTGCACCGCCCGGGCGTCGTCGGCGTCCGGGAGCACTTCGAGGGGCCGCCGATCCACCGGTCGGGGGAGTCCGGGACGCTGACCGGCCGGGCCCTCGTCCTCGTGATGAACCACGTCGACGGGCTCGACCTGCGCGACTGGCGCGCCGAACGGAACCTCGCCACCTCCGCCGAGCGGCGCGAGGTGATGCGGACGCTGGAGCAGCTGGCCGACGTCCTGGACTGGCTGCACTCCGGGAAGGCCACCCCGTCCGGGCGCCAGGTGATCCACGGTGACCTGTCACCGGGCAATGTGATGGTGGACGGTCATGGACAGGCCACCCTGGTGGACTTCGGGCTCAGCAAGCTGACCGCGGACCACCAGACGGCGGAGGTGTGGTTCACGCCGGGGTACGCGGCTCCCGAGGTCTTCGACGGCAAGCGCACCCCGGCGGCGGACCGCTACGCCTTCGGGGCGATCGCGTACTTCCTGCTGAGCGGCGAGTCCCCGCCCAACTCCCCGGAGCAGCTGGCCCGGGCGATGGCGGCGCTGCCGCAGATCGCGGCGCTGGACGCCGAGCGGCGCGCCCGGATCACCGCCGTCTACGCGGGCGATCCGGTGCAGCGGCCCGCCAGTCTGGCCGGCTGGATGAAGGACGTACGGCACGCGGTCGTGTCCACGACCTCCTCGACCTCGCAGCGGGCGGTGCAGGACGCGGTCCCGGCGCCGGTTCCGTCGAAGCCGGTGGTGCCTCCGCAGCCGGTGGGCCCGCCGCCGGTCCAGACGCCGGTCGCCGCTCCCGTCCCTTCACCGCCCCCGCCGGCCCAGGACGCCCGGCCGCAGCCGCAGCCACAACCCCCGTTGCAGCCCCGGCCGGAGCACGTGCCCGCCGGGTACGGACCGACGTACCCGCTGCACGAGTCCCCGCCTCCGGGGTCCGCCGCGCCGAAGCGGCGGCGGGCCGGGCTCGTCCTGGGCTCGGTGGCCGCCGTCCTGGTCATCGCG
This sequence comes from Streptomyces sp. R33, assembly GCF_041200175.1. Classification (NCBI taxonomy): domain Bacteria; kingdom Bacillati; phylum Actinomycetota; class Actinomycetes; order Kitasatosporales; family Streptomycetaceae; genus Streptomyces; species Streptomyces sp. R33. The sequence goes on from NZ_CP165727.1 coordinate 3,051,740, forward strand.
GCGCTCTGCGTGCTCGGCGTACGGCTGCTGGACAAGGACAAGGGCGGTGCCCAGGCCTCGGACGGCAAGGGCGGCAGCTCCGCCTCCGAAGCGGCCGTACCGGAGGAGGAATCCCCGACACCCACTCCCTCACCGAGCGAGAGCGAGAGCGGCAGTCCGGACACGGCGGCGACACCCGACCCCACCGCCAGTGGTACCCAGCCGGGCGGCGTCGCGGCGGACATCAAGGCCGCCGACCTGACGCAGCTGACGCCCATCGCGGGACTGGGCAACTTCACCGTCGGAGCCGCGAAGATCAACACCAAGCAGTACGGGGCGGCCTTCATCGCGAACCCCGACTGCAACGACGAGGCGATCACCGAGTTCGACCTCAACCGCGAGTGGAAGCACCTGGAGTTCACCGCCGGGATCGACGACGGCTCCACGCACGCGAAGGGACGCGTCAGCATCTCCCTCGACGGGAAGCCCGCGGCCTTCTCCGAGCTCGTCGAACTCGGCAAGCCGGCGACGAAGTCGGTGGACGTGACCGATGCCCTGCGGCTGCGCGTCAAGGTGGACATGGGCTGCGACAACGGCACCGTCGTCATCGCCGCCCCGCAGCTCACCCGCTGAGCCGAACGGCTCGGGACGCACGGCGGCCCCGCACCGGAGACCGGTGCGGGGCCGCCGCCGTACGCAGGGTGCTGCTACTCGGAGACGCCCAGGCGCTCCAGGATGAGCTCCTTGACGCGGGCCGCGTCGGCCTGGCCGCGGGTCGTCTTCATGACCGCGCCGACCAGCGCGCCGACGGCGGCGATCTTGCCGCCGCGGATCTTGTCGGCGATGGCCGCGTTGCCCGCGATGGCCTCGTCCACGGCCGCGCCGAGCGCGCCCTCGTCCGAGACGACCTTCAGGCCGCGCTTCTCGACGACCTCGTCCGGGGTGCCCTCGCCGGCGAGGACGCCCTCGAGGACCTGGCGGGCCAGCTTGTCGTTCAGCTCGCCGGCCGCGACCAGGGCCGCGACGCGCGCGACCTGGGCCGGGGTGATCGGCAGCTCGTCGACGACGACGCCCTGCTCGTTGGCGTTGCGGGCCAGCTCGCCCATCCACCACTTGCGGGCCGCCGTCGAGTCGGCGCCGGCCTCGATGGTGGCGACGATGGAGTCCACCGCGCCCGCGTTGAGGATCGACTGCATGTCGTGCTCGTTCACGCCCCACTCCTCGCGGAGCCGGTTGCGGCGCACGCGCGGCATCTCGGGCAGACCGGCGCGCAGCTCCTCGACCCAGTCGCGGGCCGGGGCGACGGGGACCAGGTCGGGCTCCGGGAAGTACCGGTAGTCCTCGGCGTTGTCCTTGATGCGGCCGGCCGTGGTGGAGCCGTCCTCCTCGTGGAAGTGCCGGGTCTCCTGCACGATCGTGCCGCCGGACGAGAGCACCGCCGCGTGGCGCTGGATCTCGAAGCGGGCCGCGCGCTCGACGGAGCGCAGCGAGTTGACGTTCTTCGTCTCGCTGCGGGTGCCGAACTCGGACTCGGGGGTCGGGCGCAGCGACAGGTTCACGTCGCAGCGCATCTGGCCCTTGTCCATCCGGGCCTCGGAGACGCCGAGCGCCTTGATGACCTCGCGCAGCTCGGCCACGTACGCCTTGGCGACCTCGGGGGCCCGCTCGCCCGCGCCCTCGATCGGCTTGGTGACGATCTCGATGAGCGGGATGCCGGCGCGGTTGTAGTCCAGCAGGGAGTGGGACGCGCCGTGGATACGGCCGGTGGCACCGCCGACGTGCAGCGACTTGCCGGTGTCCTCCTCCATGTGGGCGCGCTCGATCTCCACGCGGAAGATCTCGCCGTCCTCCAGCTGCACGTCGAGGTAGCCGTTGAAGGCGATCGGCTCGTCGTACTGGGAGGTCTGGAAGTTCTTCGGCATGTCCGGATAGAAGTAGTTCTTCCGGGCGAAGCGGCACCATTCGGCGATCTCGCAGTTCAGCGCGAGGCCGATCTTGATGGCCGACTCGACGCCGATCGCGTTGACGACGGGCAGCGAGCCGGGCAGACCGAGGCAGGTGGGGCAGGTCTGCGAGTTGGGCTCGGCACCCAGCTCGGTCGAGCAGCCGCAGAACATCTTGGTCTTGGTGCCGAGCTCGACATGGACCTCGAGGCCCATGACGGGGTCGTACGACGCGAGGGCGTCCTCGTACGACAGCAGTTCGGTGACGGTCACAGTGAAACTTCCCTCTCAGCCCAGCAGAACGTCGTCGTCGCCGAGGCGCTTCAGCTCGCGGTACAGGATCGCGAGGCCGGTGACGATGGCGGCGGCGGACACAACGGCGTCGACCAGCTTCAGCATGTCGTTCTCGGTGCGGGCCTTGCGGGCCTGCTTGATCACGCTGATGGCACCGAACGCGGTGGTGCCGATCGACAGGTACGTACCGGACTTGGACTTCTTGAAGCCCTTGGCCTTGGACAGCGCACTCGAACTCACAGCGACGGAGCCTCCTCAAGCAGCGGGTGACCCCAGCGCTCGACGAAGGCTGCCTCCACGGCGGCGCCGACCTTGTACAGCCGGTCGTCCTTCATCGCCGGGGCGATGATCTGCAGCCCGACCGGCAGGCCGTCCTCCGGCGCCAGGCCGCACGGGAGCGACATGGCGGCGTTGCCGGCCAGGTTGGTCGGGATGGTGCACAGGTCCGCGAGGTACATCGCCAGCGGGTCGTCGGTGCGCTCACCGATCGCGAAGGCGGTGGTCGGGGTCGTCGGGGAGACGATCACGTCGACCTGCTCGAAGGACTTCTCGAAGTCCTTGGTGATGAGCGTGCGGACCTTCTGGGCGGAGCCGTAGTACGCGTCGTAGTAGCCGGAGCTCAGCGCGTACGTACCGAGGATGATGCGGCGCTTGACCTCGTCGCCGAAGCCGGCTTCGCGGGTGAGCGCGGTGACGTCCTCGGCGGACTTGGTGCCGTCGTCGCCGACGCGCAGGCCGTAGCGCATCGCGTCGAAGCGGGCCAGGTTCGAGGAGCACTCGGACGGCGCGATCAGGTAGTACGCGGCCATCGCGAGGTCGAAGGAGGGGCAGTCCAGCTCGACGATCTCGGCGCCCAGCTCCTTGAGGAGCTCGACGGACTCGTTGAAGCGCTGGACGACGCCGGCCTGGTAGCCCTCGCCGGCGAACTGCTTGACGACACCGATGCGCATGCCGGCGACCGAGCCGTTGCGGGCCGCCTCGACGACCGGCGGGACCGGGGCGTCGATGGAGGTGGAGTCCATCGGGTCGTGGCCGGCGATGACCTCGTGGAGGAGCGCCGCGTCCAGGACCGTACGGGCGCAGGGCCCGCCCTGGTCGAGGGAGGAGGAGAAGGCGACCATGCCGTAGCGGGAGACGCCGCCGTAGGTGGGCTTCACGCCGACCGTGCCCGTGACGGACGCGGGCTGGCGGATGGAGCCGCCGGTGTCCGTGCCGATCGCGAGGGGGGCCTGGAAGGCGGCCAGCGCGGCCGCGGAGCCGCCGCCGGAGCCGCCGGGGATGCGGGTGAGGTCCCAGGGGTTGCCGGTGGGGCCGTAGGCGCTGTTCTCGGTGGAGGACCCCATGGCGAACTCGTCCATGTTGGTCTTGCCGAGGATGACGACGTCGGCTTCCTTGAGCTTGCGCGTCAGGGTGGCGTCGTACGGCGGGATCCAGCCTTCGAGGATCTTCGAACCGACGGTGGTCGGGACCCCGACGGTGGTGAAGATGTCCTTGAGGGCGAGCGGGACGCCGGCCAGCGGGCCGAGCTTCTCGCCGCGCTCGCGCTTGGCGTCGACGGCGCGCGCCTGGGCGAGGGCGCCCTCGCGGTCGACGTGCAGGAAGGCGTGGACCTTCTCGTCGGTCGCGTCGATGCGGGCCAGGTGGGCCTCGGTGACCTCGACGGCCGTGAGCTCGCCGGAGGCGATCTTCTCGGCGGTCTCGGCGGCCGTGAGCTTGATGATCTGGTCAGTCATGGTTGTTAGTCCTCCCCCAGGATCTGCGGCACCTTGAAACGCTGCTGCTCCTGGGCGGGAGCGCCGGAAAGCGCCTGCTCGGGGGTGAGCGACGGTCGGACCTCGTCCGCGCGCATGACGTTCGTCAGCGGCAGCGGGTGGGAGGTCGGCGGGACGTCTTGGTCGGCGACCTCGGAAACGCGGGCGACCGCGCCGATGATGTCGTCGAGCTGTCCGGCGAAGTGGTCCAGCTCTTCGGCCTTGAGCTCCAGACGTGCCAGCCGAGCGAGGTGGGCAACCTCCTCGCGCGTGATGCCAGGCATGCAGCGATCCTCTGGGGGTGGTGAGTGTGTAGTTTCGTGCCCAATCCTATGGGGCCGGGCGCCGGACCCACGAAACCGTTTCCCACCAGAGGTCCCTGCGGGCCCGGCCCCGGCTGCCGCGCCGGCTACTGGGCCGGGGTTTCCGCGCGGGTCGGGGAGGCCGAGAGTTCCGCCGTGATGTCCGCCGGACGGCGCCAGCCGCGTTCGCCGCGGGCCAGGAGCCAGGCCGTGGCCTCCTGCGGGGGCATGGCGGCCGCGACCAGCCAGCCCTGGACGGCGTCGCAGCCCAGGTCGCGCAGGCGCTCCCAGGTCTCGTCGTCCTCGACGCCCTCGGCGACGACGAGCAGCCCCAGCGAGTGCGCCAGGTCCACCGTGCAGCGCACGATCTCCGCGTCCTGCGCGTCCACCGCGAGCCGCGCCACGAACGAGCGGTCGATCTTCAGCTCGCTGACCGGCAGCCGCCGCAGGTGCACCAGGGAGGAGTAGCCCGTGCCGAAGTCGTCGAGCGACATCTTGACGCCGTGGCCGGTCAGGCCCGCCATGGTGTCGGCCGCCCGCTGCGGGTCCTCCAGCAGGACGTGTTCCGTTATCTCCAGCTGGAGCCCGCTGGCCGGGACCCCGTGCCGGGCCAGCCGGGCCGCGACCGCGCCGGCGAAGCCGGGGGTGTGGACGTCGCGCGGCGAGACGTTGACGGCGACCGGGACCTTCAGTCCCTGCGCCCGCCACCGCGCCACCTGGGCGAGGGCCGTCTCGAGGACGTACTCGGTGAGGTGGGGCATGAGCCCCGAGGTCTCGGCGATCGCGATGAACTCGTCGGGCGAGACCCGGCCCCGCTCCGGATGCACCCAGCGCACCAGGGCTTCGAGCCCGGCCACCTGGCCGTCGAAGCGGACCTTGGGCTGGTAGTGGAGTTCCACTTCACCGGCGTCGAGGGCCCGCCGCAGATCGCCGAGGAGGCCGAGGCGGTCGGGAGTGTTGCTGTCCCGCTTGGACTCGTACACCTCCACGCCCGTACGGTCCCGCTTCGCCTGGTACATCGCGACGTCGGCGCGGCGCAGCAGCCCCTCCGCGTCCAGCGCGTGGTCGGGGAAGACGGCGAGGCCGGCGCTGGCCTCCAGGACGAGGGTCAGGCCGTCCAGATCGAGGGGCGAGCTGAGCTCGGCGACGAGGTGGCGGGCGACCCGCTGGGCGCTGGTGGTGGAGTCGGCGAGGGGCAGGAGCACGGCGAACTCGTCGCCGCCGAGGCGGGCGGCCTCGGCGTCCTCGGGCAGGGCCTGGCGGAGCCGGTCGGCGATCTGGAGGAGCAGCCGGTCGCCGGCGAGGTGGCCCAGCGTGTCGTTGACCGCGCGGAACCGGTCCAGGTCGATCAACACAAGAGCTGACCGGGTGCCCAAACGTTCAGCCTCGTCCAGAGCGGACCACGCCCGCTCCAGGAGCCACTGGCGGTTCGGCAGCCCGGTCAGCGGATCGCGCAGCTGTTCCTCGGCGCGCGCCCGGGCGATCCACAGGGTGGAGTCGAGGGCGATCAGCGGTACGGCGAACAGCGGCAGCAGCACCGGCTGCGTCACGGCGACCACGCAGATCAGCGGGGCGATGCCGAGCAGGGCGACGGCCACCAAGGCCTGCCGGAGCAGGGCCGTGCGGGCGACGGTGGGCAGGGCGCTGCCGCGCGGGGTCAGCGCGAGCCACAGCAGCACCTTGGTGACCAGCAGGTAGGCCAGGGCCACCAGGATGACTTCGGGTGCCGCCTCCAGCCCCCAGGCGGTGGGCCGCCACGGCGTCTCGACGGTCGGCGCCTCGCCGAACGCGGCGAGTAAGAGGGCCCCCGCGCCGATGCCGAGGATGTCGGTGGCGCCGTGCAGCAGCCCCTGGCGCCAGCGGTGCCGGCGGGCGGCCCCGACCAGGGAGACCACCGCGAGCGAGACGAGTCCCGCGGGCACCCACCCGTACAGGAGGAGCACGCCGAGGGTGAGGGCCGCGCCCGACCCGGTGCCGCCCCACCAGCGGTCGCGGCCCAGCGCGACCAGGTGGCCCACGATGATGCCGGTCAGCAGGGCGAGCGCCCAGCCGACCGGGCCGCCGGGGAACAGGGCATGACGGTCACTCAGCGCGGAGACGATGCCGACCGCCAGGACCACGGCGGACAGGCCCACGATGACGAAGGGCAGCACGGTGCGCTGCCCCGCTCCGCCCGGTCCCGCGCCGGTGTCGAGCGGGTGGGTGTCCGGCGTCCTGGAACCCAGGACACCGAGCCGGCCCGTCCGCATGGACGGGATCTCCCCGCCGACATCAGGTGACGGGTCGGCGCTTTCGGTGGGTTTCATGCCCGTCCCTCTCACAGCCGGCAATGCCGATGCCACGCGATGGCCCCCATGTCATGCCATCACGGCTGGAATCGCATCCCGCAGCCGTGCACGACAGGCGCACCCCTCAACAGTAGGACGCGAGAGGCTCCCAGGGGCAGCGGTCGGCGGCGGTTGCCCGAATGCGACCCAGCCATCCTCATCAGTACGGTATCCGCCGAACGGGTGAGTTTGGACCAGGACCCTCGGGTCACCCATCCGATGATCCGACAGGTCACCGCCCCGCGAACAGCCCTGTACCAGCCTTTTCCCGCCGGGCGTTGCGCCCGGCGTGCGCCCGCCCGTACGGCCGCACACCACGCATCCGTTCGCCGGCACCCGTTCCCGGGTACGCGTCCCGCCGTGTCGTTCAGGGGGTGTTACTCCGCTCCGGCGGCGTCCTCCACCGGGAGCGCCGCCTCGCGTGCCGCGTCGGGGCCCTGTTCGAGGAGCACCGCGAAGCCCGCGTCGTCGAGGACGGCCAGCTTCAGCTGCATCGCCTTGTCGTACTTGGAGCCCGGGTTCTCACCGACCACGACGAAGGAGGTCTTCTTCGAGACGGAGCCGGTCACCTTGGCGCCGCGGCGCTGCAGGGCCTCCTTCGCCCCGTCCCGCGTGTGGCTCTGCAAGGTGCCGGTGACGACGACGGTCAGGCCCTCCAGCGGCCGCGGGCCCTCCTCCTCGCCGGAACCTTCCTCCTCCATCCGGACCCCGGCCTCCCGCCACTTGCGCAGGATCTCCTGGTGCCAGTCGACGGCGAACCACTCCTTGACCGCCGCCGCGATGATCGGCCCGACGCCCTCGGTGGCGGCGAGCTCCTCCTCGGTGGCCTGCTCGATCCGCTCGACGGACCGGAACTCGCGGGCGAGGGTCTCCGCCGCGACGGGGCCCACGTGCCGGATGGAGAGGCCGTTGATGAAGCGGGCCAGTGGGCGGTCCTTGGCGGCCGCGATGTTCTCCAGCATGGCCAGGGCGTTCTTCTTCGGCTCGCCCTTCTGGTTGGCGAAGACCGTGACGATCTTCTCTTCACCGGTCTTCGGGTCACGCTTGGGCAGCCCGCTGTCGGCGTCCAGGACGTACGCCTTGATGGGGAGCAGCTGCTCGATGGTGAGGCCGAACAGATCGCCCTCGTCGAGCAGCGGCGGCTCGGCCGGCTCCAGCGGGTTGGTGAGCGCGGCCGCGGCCACCGCGCCGAAGTTCTCGATGTCCAGGCACTGGCGGCCCGCCAGGTAGAACAGCCGCTCGCGCAACTGGGCGGGGCACGTCTGCCCGTTGGGGCAACGGAGGTCGATGTCGCCCTCCTTCATCGGCCGCAGCGCCGTACCGCACTCGGGGCACTCGGCCGGCATGACGAACTCCCGCTCGGTGCCGTCACGCAGGTCCACCACGGGGCCGAGGATCTCGGGGATGACGTCGCCGGCCTTGCGCAGCACCACCGTGTCCCCGATGAGCACGCCCTTGGCCTTGACGACCTCCTGGTTGTGCAGCGTCGCGAACTCGACCTCCGAGCCGGCCACCGTCACCGGCTCCACCTGCGCGTACGGGGTCACCCGGCCGGTGCGGCCGACGCCGACCTTGATGTCGATCAGCTTGGTGTTGACCTCTTCGGGGGCGTACTTCCAGGCGATCGCCCAGCGCGGGGCGCGGGCCGTGGAGCCGAGGCGGCCCTGGAGCGGGATCTCGTCGAGCTTGACGACGACGCCGTCGATCTCGTGCTCCACCGAGTGCCGGTTCTCGCCGAAGTACGCGATGAAATCGCGGACCTCCGCGAGCGAGGTCACCGCCTTGTTGTGCCGGGCCGTGGGCAGGCCCCACTCGCTGAGCAGCTCGTACGCGTGGCTGAGCTTGTCGATCTCGAAGCCGGCGCGCGCGCCGATGCCGTGCACCACCATGTGCAGCGGCCGGGTGGCGGTGACCTTCGGGTCCTTCTGGCGCAGCGAACCGGCCGCCGCGTTGCGCGGGTTGGCGAAGGGCTTGTCGCCGGCCTCGACGAGCCGGGCGTTGAGCTCCTCGAACTTCTCCATCGGGAAGAAGACCTCGCCGCGGATCTCGACGAGCTCCGGGATCCGGTCGCCCTTGAGGCGGTCCGGGATGTCGGCGATGGTGCGGACGTTGGGCGTGACGTCCTCGCCGGTGCGGCCGTCGCCGCGGGTGGCGGCCCGGGTGAGGCGGCCCTTCTCGTAGGTGAGGTTGACGGCGAGGCCGTCCACCTTGAGCTCGCACAGGTAGTGGAAATCGGGGGTGTTGACGTCCCGGGCCACCCGCTCGGCCCAGGCCGCCAACTCCTCGTCGTCGAAGGCGTTGTCGAGGGAGAGCATGCGCTCGCGGTGCTCGACGGACGCGAAGTCCGTCTGGTACGCCCCGGCCACCTTCTGGGTGGGCGAATCGGGGGTGCGCAGCTCCGGGTACTGCTCCTCCAGCGCCTCCAGCGAGCGCAGCAGCTTGTCGAACTCGGCGTCGCTGACGACCGGCTGGTCGTTCACGTAGTACCGGAAGCGGTGCTCCTCGACCTGCTCGGCCAGCAGCGCGTGCTGCTCGCGCACCGCCGCAGGTGCGGCCGTGCCGTCGCCGGCCTGCTTCTGTTCGGCTGCCATGCCGTGTCCTCCCGTGGCCCGTCTCTTTACGTCACTCAGGGTTGTCGGCGAGCGACCTCGCCGCCCTGACGCAGTGCGCCTGCACCGCGCGGGCGTAGGCGGGCGAGGCGCCCGCCAGACCGCACGACGGGGTGACCACGACGGACTCCGCCAGAGTCCCCGGGGCCAGCCCCAGCCTGCGCCAAAGCTTCCTGACACCCATGACGCTACCGGCAGGGTCCGACAACGGGGCGTCGGTGCCCGGCACCACTCCGGCGAAGAGTTTCGTGCCGGCTTCGACGGCCTCGCCGATGGCGTCGTCCTCGCGCTCGGTGAGCAAGGAGAAATCGAACGACACGCCCGTGGCGCCGGCCCGCCGGAGCAGCCCGAAGGGCACCTCGGGTGCGCAGGAGTGGACGACGACCTCTCCGTCGTGGACGGCGAACAGCTCGCGCAGGGTGCCCTCGACGACCTGGCGGTCCACGGCCCGGTACGTGCGGTACTTGCTGGCGGACCGCACGCGTCCCAGCAGCACCGCGGTCAGGGACGGCTCGTCGAGCTGGAGCACGATCTCGGCGCCGGGGATGCGCTTGCGTACGTCCGCCAGGTGGTCGCGCAGGCCTTCGGTGAGGGATCCGGCCAGGTCGCGGCAGGCGCCGGCGTCCTGGAGCACGGCCTCGCCGCCGTGCAGTTCCAGGGCGGTGGCGAGGGTCCACGGCCCGACGGCCTGGACCTTGAGCTTGCCCGTGTACCCCTGGGTGAACTCCTCGAGCGCGTCCAGGTCCTCCCCCAGCCAGGAGCGGGCCCGCTTCGAGTCCCGTCCCGGGCGGTCGCTGATCCGCCAGCCGCTGGGCTCGACGTGGGCGTACATGTCGACGAGGAGCCCGAGGGAGCGGCCGATCATGTCCGCGCCGGGCCCGCGGGCGGGCAGCTCGGGGAGGTACGGGAAGTCCTCGAAGGATCCGGTGGCGGTCCTGGCGGCCTCGCGGGCGTCGCCGCCGGGGAGGGAACCGACGCCGGTGGCGCCGGCGGTCATCGGCCGGGCCTGACGCTCAGGTCGTTGACCTCGGCGTCGCGGGGCAGGTCGACGGCCATCAGGATCGTGGTGGCCACGGACTCGGGGTCGATCCAGTCGGCGGGGTCGTACTCCTTGCCCTCCTGGGAGTGCACCTTGGCCTGCATCGCGGTCGCGGTGCGGCCGGGGTAGACGGAGGTGACCCGGATGCCGTTCGGCTTCTCCTCGGCGCGCAGCGAGTCGGCGAGCGCCTTCAGCCCGTGCTTGGAGGCGGCGTACGCGCTCCAGTCGGCGTGGGCGGTCAGTCCGGCGCCGGAGTTCACGAAGACCACGGTGGCGCGGGAGGCCCGCAGGGTGGGCAGCAGCAGCCGGGTGACCTCGGCGGGGGCGATCAGGTTCACGTTGAGCTGCTGGTGCCAGGTCTTGGGGCGCAGCTCGCCGACGGGACCGAGGTCGACGATCCCGGCGATGTGCAGGAGGGAATCGATCCGCTCCGGGATCGCCTGCTTGGAGAAGGCCCACGACAGCCGGTCGGGGTCGGCGAGGTCCCCGACGAGGGCGCGGGAGCCGGGGTAGCGCTCGACGAGCTGCTTGCCGCGTGCGGCGTCGCGGGCGAGCAGGACGAGGTCGTCGCCGCGTGCGTGCAGCCGGGCGGCGACGGCGGCGCCGATGCCCGCACCGGCACCGGTGATCAGGTGAGTAGCCATACGCCCCATGCTCGCACCCCCGGCGCGCTGATCCGGGCCCCGGTCGCAGGCCGCCGCGGGTGACGGCGGGGCGAGGCCCGGGCCGACGATCACGTGCGGGTGCGCCGCGACGGGCCGGGCCCGTGCGTCGGCCCGCGGCCCGGTCCGACGCTCCCCGGGAGCCCCAGAGCACGCACACCGCCGGTTGCCCCTCAGAGACCGGCTTCGGAGCGCAGGCGGGCCGCCGTCTTCGTGGCGTCGTAGCCGGGCGGGACGCCGTCGACCAGGATGACCTCGCCCGGGATGTGGTCCGTGCGGAGGGGGAGGATGGCCTGGTAGGCGGCGGAGGCATACCAGGCGCGGGCGCGCTCCATGTCGGGGAAGGCGACCACGACGACCGTGCCGGGGAAGGGGCCCTCCAGGACCTCGACCTCCCTGCCGTGGACGAGGAAGCGGCCCTCGAAGGGGTCCATCGTCGACTGGATCTCCTCGATGTAGTGGAGGATCTCCTCGTTCATCGTCCCGGGCCGGATGTGGGCGATGGCGTAAGCGGTCATGGTCGTGGCCTCCGCACTCTCAAGTGGCTTACCGGATCGGATTGTTGATCCGATCCTGTCAAGCCGCGGAGCCGAAGGCCATGACCTCCGGGGTCATGCCGCCGCGGCCGCCGGGCTGCCGGGCCGGTACGTCCGGCGGTAGGCGATCGGCGAGATGCCGAGGGCCGTCCGCATGTGCTGGCGCAGCGAGTTGGCGGAGCCGAAGCCCGCCCGGTGCGCGACCAGGTCGACCGGCAGGTCGCTGGACTCCAGCAACTGGCGGGCGACTTCGAGGCGTTGGACGGTGAGCCACTGCACCGGGGTCATGCCGACCTCGTCGCGGAACCGCCGGGTGAACGTCCGCAGGCTCATCCGGGCGTGGGCGGCCAGCTCGGCCAGCGTGACCGGCTCGGCGAGCCGCTCGAGGGCCCAGGCGCGGGTGGCGGTGGTGGTGGCCACGGTGGGTTCGGGGACGGGCCGGTCGATGTACTGGGCCTGCCCGCCGTCGCGCCACGGCGGTACGACGCACAGCCGCGCGGCGCGGTTGGCGGCGGCGGTGCCGTGGTCGGCGCGGATCAGGTAGAGGCAGAGGTCGATGCCGGCGGCCACTCCGGCCGAGGTCAGGATGTCGCCGTCGTCGACGAAGAGCACGTCCTCGTCGAGCAGGACGCGCGGGAAGGCCCGCTGGAACTCCGGCGCGTGAGCCCAGTGCGTGGTGGCGCGCCGGCCGTCGAGCAGCCCGGCGGCGGCGAGCACCTCGGAGCCGGTGCAGATGGACACGATGCGGGTGCCGGGCCGGATGCCGGCGAGAGCGTCGACCAGGGCCGGCGGCAGGGGCTCGGCGCGCAGGAGGCCGGGCATGGCGTGGGTGGGCGGGACGATCACGGTGTCGGCCGCGGCGAGCGCCTCGGGGCCGGCGGTGACGCCGATGGTGAAGCCCGCGTCGCTGGTCACGGGCAGGCCGTCGGCGGTGCAGACGGTGACCTCGTACAGCGCGCCGCCGTCCTCCGCGTGGGCGTTGCCGAACACCCGCGACGGCATTCCGAGCTCGAAAGGGGCGACGCCTTCGAGGGCGAGTACGGCGATTCGATGCAAACCGGTCATGGCCAGATCCTGTCACATGGTGGCCGTACGGCCAACACCACACGGGGCCGGGTGCGGCCAAGCTGATGTCACGGCCGGGAAAACCGGCACGGAGCACCCCGAGCAACACCAAGATCTACCGAGGAGACAGTCATGCGTGCCGTCGTCGTCAGCCAGTGGGGCGGACCCGAGGTTCTCACCGAGGTCGAGATGGACCGGCCCGAGCCGGGCCTGAACGAGATCCTCGTACGGGTCCACGCGGCCGGCGTGAACCCGGTGGACTGGAAGACCCGGGCCAGCGGCGGCCTCATCGCCTGGGGCGAGGTCCCGATGGTCGGCTGGGACGTCTCGGGCACCGTCGAGGCGGTCGGTCCGGGCGTGACGCTGTACCGCGCGGGCGACGAGGTGTACGGCATGCCGAACTTCCCGCGCCAGGCGGGCGGCTACGCCGAGTACGTGGTCGCCCCGGCGCGGCACTTCGCCCGCAAGCCGGCCTCCCTGGACCACGTGCAGGCGGCGGCCCTGCCGCTGGCGGCGCTGACCGCCTGGCAGGCCCTGGTGGACACGGCCGGTGTCACGGCCGGGCAGCGGGTGCTGGTCCACGCGGCGGCCGGCGGAGTCGGCCACCTGGCGGTGCAGATCGCCAAGGCGCGCGGCGCGTACGTGATCGGCACGGCCAGCGCGGCCAAGCACGACCTGCTGCGCGAGCTGGGCGCCGACGAGGTGCTCGACTACCGCACCACGGACTTCGAGGACGCCGTCTCGGACGTGGACGTCGTGATCGACGCGGTGGGCGGCGACTACGGCCGGCGCTCGCTGAAGGTCCTGAAGCCCGGCGGCCACCTGGTGACCCTGCCCGGCCCGGACGGGCTCCCGGCCGACCCGCAGGGCGTGCACGCCGCCTGGGTCCTCGTCGAGCCGGACCTCAAGGGCCTGCAGGAGATCGCGGCCCTCGCCGACCAGGGCCTGCTGAAGCCGCTGGTCGACACGGTCCTGCCGCTGGAGCAGGCCGCGAAGGCCCACGAGATCGGCGAGCTGGGCCGGACCACCGGGAAGATCGTCCTCACGGTCGGCTAGACGGCATTGCGAGTCCGGTGGCCCCGCCCACGGGGCGGGGCCTCACACGGACGCGGCCGTGGCCCGGGTGGTCGTCGCGATGGTGGCGGAACCGACCACGCGGGTGCCGTCGTAGAGCACGATCGCCTGGCCGGGGGCCACGCCGCGGACCGGCTCCGTGAAGCGGACCTGCAGCTCGCCGTCCACCATCTCCGCGAAGACCTCGGTCTCGCCGCCGTGGGCGCGCAGCTGCGCGGTGTACGTCCCCGGGGCCGCGGCCGTGGAGCCGCACCAGCGGGGGCGGATCGCGGTCAGGGCGCTGACGTCGAGGGCCTCGGCGGGGCCGACGGTGACGGTGTTGTTCACCGGCGAGATGTCGAGGACGTAGCGCGGCTTGCCGTCGGGGGCGGGATGGCCGATCCGCAGGCCCTTGCGCTGGCCGATGGTGAAGCCGAAGGCGCCGTCGTGGGTGCCGACCTTCTCGCCCGTCGCCTCGTCGACGATGTCGCCCTCGGCCTTGCCGAGGCGGTTCGCGAGGAAGCCCTGGGTGTCGCCGTCGGCGATGAAGCAGATGTCGTGGCTGTCGGGCTTCTTCGCGACGGCCAGGCCGCGCTCCTCCGCCTCCGCCCGGATCTCGTCCTTCGTCGTGACGGTGTCGCCGAGCGGGAAGAGCGCGTGGGCGAGCTGCTTCTCGTCGAGGACGCCGAGGACGTACGACTGGTCCTTGGCCATGTCGGAGGCGCGGTGCAGCTCGCGGGAGCCGTCCTCGTGCACCACGACGGTGGCGTAGTGGCCGGTGCAGACGGCGTCGAAGCCGAGGGCGAGGGCCTTGTCGAGCAGCGCCGCGAACTTGATCTTCTCGTTGCAGCGCAGGCAGGGGTTCGGGGTGCGCCCGGCCTCGTACTCGGAGATGAAGTCCTCGACCACGTCCTCGCGGAAACGCTCGGCCAGGTCCCAGACGTAGAACGGGATGCCGATGACGTCGGCGGCGCGGCGGGCGTCGCGGGAGTCCTCGATGGTGCAGCAGCCGCGGGCTCCGGTCCGGAAGGACTGCGGGTTCGCGGAGAGCGCGAGGTGGACGCCGGTCACGTCGTGCCCGGCTTCGACCGCGCGGGCGGCGGCGACGGCGGAGTCCACGCCGCCGGACATGGCGGCCAGGACGCGGAGGGGGCGGGCGGTGCGCGGCAGGTTCTCAGTCATAGCACCGTCCAGAGTACGGGGGAACCGCCCGGGGTCACAGCGCGTTATCAGGTGCAGGGGGTGGATCACATGGGGAGCAAGGTCGAAGCCGCACCGAAGGCGCCGCGCAGGACCCGCCGGGCGGTGCTGTTCGGGGGGCTCGGGGTCTTCACGGTGGCGGCGATCGCCGGGCAGGACGAGCTGCGGCGCGCCTGGTGGCTGCTGCCGGGGGTGGGCAAGCCCCGCAAGGAGGGCGAGGTGGACCACGCGGGCGTGGGCTGGACGTCGGCCTCCCCGGCGAACTGGCGGATGGCGGACCGGCCCGAGGACTACCGGGTGGACCGGATCGTCGTGCATGTCACGCAGGGCAGCTTCGCGTCCTCGGTGGACGCCTTCAAGAACCCGTTCCACCAGGCGTCGGCGCACTACATAGTCGGCCAGGACGGCCGCATCGAGCAGATGGTGCGCGAGATGGACGTCGCCTTCCACTCGGGCAACCGCGCGATGAACGAGCGCAGCGTGGGCATCGAGCACGAGGGCTTCGTGGACCGGCCGCAGGACTTCACGGAGGCGATGTACGCGGCCTCGGCCCGGCTGGCCGCCGACATATGCCGCAGATACCGCATACCGGTGGACCGTACGCACATGGTGGCCCACTCCGAGGTCCAGGGCACCGACCACACGGACCCGGGCCGCCACTGGGACTGGGACCGGTACCTGGGCCTGGTCCGCTCGGAGCTGGCGGCGGCCCCCGCCCAGGCCTCGGGCTGACGGGCTGCGGTCTAGCTGAGGCCTGCCGTACGGGCGCGCTCGACCGCCGGGCCGATGGCGGCGGCGACGGCCGCGACGTCCTCCTTGGTGGAGGTGTGGCCGAGGGAGAAGCGCAAGGTCCCGCGGGCCAGCTGCGGATCCGTGCCGGTGGCCAGCAGGACGTGGCTGGGCTGGGCCACGCCTGCGGTGCAGGCGGAGCCGGTGGAGCACTCGATGCCCTGGGCGTCCAGCAGGAGCAGCAGGGAGTCGCCCTCACAGCCGGGGAAGCTGAAGTGCGCGTTGGCCGGGAGCCGGTCGTCCGGGTCCCCGCCGAGGACGGCGTCGGGCACCTCCCGGAGCACGGCGGCGACCAGTTCGTCGCGCAGTGCGCCGATCTCGGCGGCGAACCGCTCCCGCCGCTCGGCGGCGATCACGGCGGCCACCGCGAAGGCGGCGACGGCGGGCACGTCGAGGGTCCCGGAGCGCACGTGCCGCTCCTGGCCGCCGCCGTGCAGGACGGGTACGGGGCTCTGGTCGCGGCCGAGCAGCAGCGCGCCGATGCCGTACGGACCGCCGACCTTGTGTCCGCTGACGGTCATCGCGGCGAGGCCGCTGTCGCCGAAGCGGACGTCGAGCTGACCGAAGGCCTGGACGGCGTCGGAGTGCAGGGGGATCGCGAACTCGCGGGCGACGGCGGCCAGTTCGCGGACCGGCATGACGGTGCCGATCTCGTTGTTGGCCCACATGACGGTGGCCAGGGCCACGTCGTCGGGGTTGCGCGCGATGGCTTCCCGGAGGGCCTCGGGGTGCACGCGGCCGTAGCGGTCGACGGGGAGGTACTCGACCTGGGCGCCCTCGTGCTCGCCGAGCCAGTGGACGGCGTCGAGGACGGCGTGGTGCTCGACGGGGCTGGCGAGCACCCGTGTCCGGGCGGGGTCCTGGTCGCGCCGGGCCCAGTAGAGGCCCTTGACGGCGAGGTTGTCGGCCTCCGTGCCGCCCGCGGTGAAGACCACCTCGCTCGGGCGGGCGCCGAGTGCCTCGGCGAGGGCCTCGCGGGCCTCCTCGACGGTACGGCGGGCGCGGCGGCCGGCGGCGTGGAGGGAGGACGCGTTACCCGTGGCGGCGAACTGCGCGGTCATCGCCGCAGCGGCCTCCGGGAGCATCGGAGTGGTGGCGGCGTGGTCGAGGTAGGCCATGATCCCCCGATTCTACGAGTCCGCTCCACGGGGCCGGACCCCGCGGGGCCCCCGCCCTGCCGCCAGGCCCCACCCGGCAGCCGCCGGCCGGCCCGGGCGGGCTCACGCGGCGCTCGGCCCGGACCCCGCTCGGGCCTCTGCCCCCGAACGGCCACCCCTCAAACCCGCCGCGGCCGAACCCGGCCCGTCCCGGCCGGAACTGCCCGCGCCCCGAAGGGTCAGCGGGGGGCGCGGGCCAGCTGGCGCGACTGCGCGACGAGGCGGTCCTCGGAGTCCCAGACCTCGGCGTCCTCCTCCAGGAAGCCCCCGGCCAGGTTCCGGGTCGTGATGGAGATCCGCAGCGGGCCCGGGGCCGGGCGGTGGCGGATGTGGGTGGTGAGCTCGATGGTCGGGCTCCAGCCCATCAGGCCCAGGTCGAAGCAGGTCGGCGGCAGCGCGTCCACCGCGAGCAGCATCGAGAGCGGGTCCGCGTCGCGGCCGTCGGCCAGCTCGAACCAGGCCCGCATCTCGCCCTTCCCCGACGGCGCGCCGAGCGCCCAGCCCGCCGTCGCCGGGTCCAGCCGCAGCCGGAGCCGGTCCACGATCGCGTTGCTGCCGGGGATCGGGGCCGGGCCGGCCTCGGGGCCGAGGCAGTCCGCGTAGGGCGGGATCACCGGCGGCACGGCCGTGGTGCGGACGTCGTCCGGGAGGGAGGCGAGGTCGCCGTACGAGGCGACGACCCGGATCCGCTCGATCTCGGCGCCGTTCTCGTCGTACTGGAAGAGGGAGGCCTGGCCGGTGGAGAGGGTGCGCCCCACCCGCACGACCTCGGTGCGGATCACCGCGGGGCCGGGAACCGACGAGGTCAGGTAGTGGGCGGAGACGGTGAAGGGGTCCGGGTGCGGCAGGGCCGCCGACAGCGCCCGGCCGACCAGGGCCAGCAGATAGCCGCCGTTGACGGCGGTGATGATCGTCCATCCGGCGGAGAGCTCCGCGTCGTACACACCGGGCTCGCCCGCGCGGGCGGTGACGGTGGTGTCGCGGTCGAACTCGCTGTCGCCGATGGTTGCCTGGGCCGCTGCGTATGCCATGAATACGACCCTACAACGCCAAGCTACTAAGCGGTAGCTTTCCATTTGCTACATGCTGGTTACGGCTCTTCGGCCACCGAGGAGCGTCGGTTCCAGGCCAGCGGGGCCCGCCAGTGGTAGCGCATGGCGAGGAGCCGGAGCACGAAGGTGGTGACGATCGCGAGGGCGGTCGTCACGGCGTTCAGGACGTCGAAGGCGATGAAGACCGCCACCATCGTGGCGCCGACGGTGGCCGGCACGGCGTACATCTCGCGGTCGCGCAGCAGCCGGGGCACCTCGCCCGCGAGGACGTCGCGCAGGACGCCGCCGCCGACGGCCGTGGCCAGGCCGAGCGCCGCGGACGCGGTGAGTCCGAGCCCGAACTCGTAGGCCTTGGTGGTGCCGGTCACGCAGAACAGGCCGAGGCCGGCTGCGTCGAAGACGTTGATGGCGGCGTTGATCCGCTGGACCTCGGGGTGAAGGAAGAAGACGAGCGCGGCGGCGATCAGCGGGGTGACGAAGAAGCTGAGCTCGCCGAAGGCGGCCGGCGGGACGGCGCCGATGACGAGGTCGCGGAAGAGGCCGCCGCCGAGGGCGGTGACCAGCGCGAGGACGCAGATGCCGAAGACGTCGAAGTTCTTGCGTACGGCGAGCAGGGCGCCTGCGGTGGCGAAGACGAAGATGCCGGCGAGGTCCAGGGCATGCTGGATCCCGGGCGGGAAGAGATCGTGGAGCACTGCCCCATTGTGCAGCTCGCCCGGCCGGCGGATCGACGGGGCGGGTCCGCCACCACGGCCCGGGGCTGCCGCCCCCGCCGTACCGCCCCGCCGCACCGGCGCCGGACAAGCCGGTGTCCCGGGCTCCGACCGCTACGCGGAGCCCGGGACACCGGACGACGTGGGCCCGGTTACTCCGAGACCGTCACCACCGCCTCCGCCGCACCCGGCAGGACCGGGTCGCCCGGCGCCTGGTCGGCGGCGTTCTCCGGGTGGTGGCAGGCCACCTGGTGGCCCGTGGCCAGCGTCAGCATCGGCGGTTCCTGCGTCGTGCAGATCTGCGTGGCCTTCCAGCACCGCGTGTGGAAGCGGCAGCCGGAGGGCGGCGAGATCGGCGAGGGCACGTCGCCCTTGAGCAGGATGCGCCCGCTCTTCGCACCGCGCCGGCGCGGGTCCGGCACCGGCACGGCCGACAGCAGCGCCTTGGTGTACGGGTGCATCGGGTTCTCGTACAGCGACTTGCGGTCGGTCAGCTCCACGATCTTGCCGAGGTACATCACCGCGATGCGGTCCGACACGTGCCGGATGACCGACAGGTCGTGCGCGATGATCACGTACGTGAGGCCGAGCTCCTCCTGGAGGTCGTCCAGCAGGTTGACCACCTGGGCCTGGATCGACACGTCCAGCGCCGAGACCGGCTCGTCGGCGACGACCAGCTTCGGCTTCAGGGCCAGCGCGCGGGCGATGCCGATGCGCTGGCGCTGACCGCCCGAGAACTCGTGCGGGTAGCGGTTGTAGTGCTCCGGGTTGAGGCCCACCAGGGACAGCAGGCGCTGCACCTCCGCCTTCAGGCCGCCCTCCGGCTGCACGCCCTGCAGCTTGAACGGCGCGCTGACGATCGTGCCGACCGTGTGCCGCGGGTTCAGCGAGCCGTACGGGTCCTGGAAGATCATCTGTACGTCGCGGCGCATCGGACGCATCGCGGAGACTCCGAGGTGCGTGATGTCGCGCCCCTCGAACTCGACCGTGCCGCCCGTCGGCTCCAGCAGGCGCGTGATCAGCCGGCCCATCGTCGACTTGCCGCAGCCGGACTCGCCGACGACGCCGAGCGTCTCACCGCGCCGGACGTCGAAGTCGATGCCGTCCACGGCCTTGACGGCCCCGACCTGCCGGCGCAGCAGCCCCTTGTTGATGGGGAAGTGCTTGACCAGGCCGGTCACCTTCAGCAGCGGTTCCTCGGAGGCGTCCGCCGTCTTCTTCATGTCGGTCACAGCTTCGGCGCAATCTCTTCGGTCCAGATCCGGGTCCGCTCCTCCTGCGACATGTGGCAGGCGGACCAGTGCCGGCTGTCGTCCTCGGTGAGCTCGGGCCGCTGGGTGCGGGTGATGCCGCCCTTGGGGACGTCGGCGTACGGGCAGCGCGGGTTGAAGGCACAGCCGCTCGGGATGTTGATGAGGCTGGGCGGCGAGCCCTTGACCGGGATCAGGCGCTCGGTCTGCTCGCGGTCGATGCGCGGCATGGAGCCGAGCAGGCCCCAGGTGTACGGGTGGCGGGGTTCGTAGAAGACCTTCTCGGCGGTACCGCGCTCGACGCACCGGCCGCCGTACATCACGAGGATCTCGTCGGCCATCTCGGCGACCACGCCCAGGTCGTGCGTGATCATGATGACCGCGGAGCCGAACTCCTTCTGCAGGTCGCGGATCAGGTCGAGGATCTGCGCCTGGACGGTGACGTCCAGGGCGGTGGTCGGCTCGTCCGCGATGAGCAGTTCGGGGTTGTTGACCAGCGCCATCGCGATCATCGCGCGCTGGCGCATACCACCGGAGAACTCGTGCGGGTACGCGTCCACGCGCCGGTGGGGCTCCGGGATGCCGACCCGGTCGAGCATCTCGACCGCACGGGTGCGGGCGGTCTTCTTGTCGACGTCCTGGTGGGTCCGGTACGCCTCGATGATCTGCTTGCCGACCGAGTAGTACGGGTGCATCGCGGACAGCGGGTCCTGGAAGACCATCGCCATCTTGCGGCCGCGCAGCTTGCGCACGTGGTCCGCGTCGGCGCGTACGAGGTCCTCGCCGTCGAGCACGACCTGGCCCGAGATGTCCGGGCGGCTGCGGGCGTTGCCGGTGCGGTGCAGGCCCATGATGGCCAGCGAGGTCACCGACTTGCCGGAGCCGGACTCGCCGACGATGCCGAGCGTCTTGCCGCGCTCGAGGTCGAAGGAGAGCCCGTCGACGGACTTGACCAGGCCGTCGTCGGTCGGGAAGTGCACCTTGAGGTCGCGTACGGAGAGGAACGCGCCCTCCTTGGGGGGCCCGGCCTGCTCGGGGACGAACGCGGGCCCGCCGGAGGTGCTCTCGCCGGAGGCGGTGGTGGGGTTCTCGGTCACGTCAGCCTCACGCGCGGGTCGATGACGGCGTACAGCAGGTCCACGATCAGGTTGGCCATCACCACGAAGAGCGCGGCGAGCAGGGTGACGCCCATGATCACGGGCAGGTCGCCCTGGCCGATGGCGGCCACGGCCGCCGTCCCCAGACCCTGGAAGTTGAAGGTCGTCTCGGTGAGCACCGCGCCGCCGAGGAGTCCGCCGAGGTCCAGGCCGAACATCGTGACGATCGGGGTGAGGGTGGAGCGCAGGGCGTGCTTGCGGATGACCACGCCCTCCTTGAGCCCCTTGGCGCGGGCGGTGCGGATGTAGTCCTCGCCGAGGACCTCGAGCATCGTGGCGCGGGTGATGCGGGCGTAGGTGGCGGCGAAGAGGAAGGCCAGGGTGATCCAGGGCAGGATCAGGGAGTTGAGCCAGGCCACCGGGTCTTCGGTGAACGGTTTGTAGTTGGACACGTCCAGCCAGCCGAGGCTGTAGACGAAGATCGCGGGAGCCACCATGCCGGTGAAGAAGATCGGCAGGGAGACACCGGCGAGCGCGCCGACCATCACGGTGCGGTCGATGGCCGTCCGGCGTTTGAGCGCCGAGATGACACCGGTCGCCACACCGGCGATCACCCAGATGACCGCCGCGCCGAGGGCGAGCGAGAGGGTGACCGGCATGCGGTCGACCATGGTCTCCCAGACGGGAGCCTCGGTCTTGAAGGAGTAGCCGAAGCACGGGGCGGCGCAGTGGGTGACATCCGTGCCGCCGTCGTAGTCACGGCCGACGAAGATGCCCTTGACGAAGGTCAGGTACTGCTCGGAGATGGGCTTGTCGAAGCCCATCTTCACGCGGATGCCCGCCAGGGCGGTCTCGTTGGTCTCGCGGCCGGCGTACATCAGGGCCGGATCGCTGCCTGTGAGCTTGGGGACCGCGAAGAAGATGCCGAAGGTGACCACGGAGACCACCAGCAGCGTGGCGACGACGTTGAACAGCCGCCGTATGAGGTAGACGAGCACTGCAGTCGGCCGCCCGGGGCGGGCGGCTGCCGTCCCTCGTGGGGACGGCAGCCGCCGCCTGCGGCCTTCACCTGCCCTTCGGACTAGCGCATGTGCGGTGAAGGCACTTGCCTGTTGTTACGTGACGACTCGACGACTCGACTACTTGGCGGCGATGCCGACGGTGGCCAGGTCGATCTTGCCCATGGAGTCGTTGAAGTAGACGTTCGTCAGACGCGGGTTGTGGTAGACGAAGGCCTTGTCGAAGTTGATGGGAAGGTAGAGGGCCTTCTCCATGACCTTCTTGTTGATGTCCGTGTAGAACGGAGCAGCGGCTTCCGGAGTCGCGGCGGCCGCAGCCGTCTTGAAGAGCTCGTTGATCTCCGGGTCGTTGATCATCGTGTAGTTGTTGTTGGCGTTCGGCTGGATGAACTTGCCGTCGACGAGCGGCTGCAGGAAGCCCGAGCCGGAGTTGTAGTCGGCGCCCCAGCCCATCACGATGATGCCGTAGTTCTTCTTCTTCACGTTCTCGGGCGAACCGATCGTGGAGGAGGAGAGCTTGCCGTCGTACTGGTCGATGGTGACCTTGATGCCGACCTTGGCGAGCGACGCCTGCAGGGACTCGGCGGTCTTCACCTCGGGGGCGCGGTTGTTGCGCACCGCGATGGTGGTCTCGAACCCGTCCGGCTTGCCACAGGCCTTGAGGGCCTCCTTGGCCTTGGCCTCCTGCGGCTCGCCCTTGGTCAGGTTGTACGGGTCGTAGCTCTTGTCCGAACCGGGGATGCCGGGCGGCAGCATGTTCGCGCCCAGGTCACCGCTGGTCGGGCCGCCGCGGGCGGTCTGCAGGGACTTCGGGTCGGCCGCGTAGATGACGGCCTTGCGGCACTCGATGTTGTCGAACGGCGCGACCGTGGTCGGGAAGGCGAAGTAGCGGATGTAGCCCGTGAACGGGTTGTCCGCGTTCTTCTTCAGGTTCTCGTCCTTGAGGACCTTGTTCTTGCCGGCCTGCTGCATGCCCGTGCCGTCGATGGCGAGGTCGATGTCGCCCGACAGCAGACGCGCGTCCATGTCGTCCGGGTTGGTGGTCACCGTGAACGAGACCTTGTCCGGCAGACCCTTGCGGATCGTGTCGGTCTTCGGGTCCCAGTTCTCGTTGCGGACGAAGGTCGCGCCCTTGCTCGCGGTGAAGCTCTCGACCTTGTACGGGCCGGTGGAGACCGGCTTGTTGGTGTACGTGGCGCCCGTGTCCTTGGCCGCCGGGACCGGCGAGGAGGACGGCATGGCCAGCAGGTAGCTGAAGTCGGAGTTGGCGCTCGCCAGGTTGAAGACGATCGTCTTGTCGTCCGGCGTCTCGACGGACTTCAGACCCATCTTGTTGGGGTCGGTGTCCTTGTACGGACCGGGGTACTTCTGGCCCTGGTCGAGCAGGTCGATCAGGTAGGTGGGACCGCCGGACAGCACGTCCTGCGCGAAGACGCGCTCGATGCCGTACTTGAAGTCCTTCGAGGTGATCGGCGTACCGTCCTCGAACTTCACGCCGTCCTTGATCTTGAGGGTGTACGTCTTGCCCTCGTTGCTCAGGACCGGCAGGGCCTCGGCGAGGTCCGGGACGATCTTGCTGCCGTCCTTGCCCGGCTTGCTGTCGTACGCGAGCAGCTGGCGCACGTAGAGGCGCTGGATGTCCCACACGAAGCCGTAGTAGGCACGCGCCGGGTCGAGGTAGTCGACGTCCTGCGGCGACCAGAGCTTGAGCTCGCCGCCCTTGGCGTCCGAGGGGTTCACCATGCCGGTGGTCGCGGCGTTGAAGGCAGCGCCACCGCCGCCCTTGCCCTCGGACTTCTTGTCGCCGTCACTGCCACCGCACGCGGCGGTCAGGGACAGGGCGGCGATCACGGCGGTGATCGCGAATGCCTGCTTTCTGCGGATCACGTTGGTCCAACCTCCATAGGTGGGTGAATCGATGAAGCGGTTCAGCTGCCCTTGGGGTCGAGTGCGTCACGCAGCCCGTCCCCGAAGAGGTTGAACGCCAGGACGGTGATGAAGATCGTGATACCCGGGACCACCATGTACGCGGGGTCGTCCTGGTAGATGGGGATGGCGTCGGAGAGCATCTTTCCCCAGGAGGCGGTGGGCGGCTTGACGCCGGCACCGAGGAAGCTGAGGGCCGCCTCCGTCAGGATGTTGGTCGGGATGAGCAGCGTCGAGTAGACGAGGATCGGCGCGACCAGATTGGGCAGCAGCTCCTTGATCAGGATGTAGCCGCGGCCCGCCCCGAGGCTGCGGGCGGCCTCGACGTACTCGCGCTCCCGCAGGGAGATCGTCTGGCCCCGGACGATACGGCCGATGTACGGCCAGCCGAAGAAGCCGATGACGACGATCAGTACGCCCATCCGTACGCCCGAACCCTCGAACCCCCAGAGGGAGTTGGGGACGACGGAGACCAGGGCGATGGTGAACAGCAGCTGCGGGAAGGCCAGCAGCAGGTCCATCAGACGGCTGATGATGCCGTCGACCCAGCCGCCGAGGAACCCGGCGAGGGCGCCGAGCAGGCTGCCTATGGTGACCGACACGAAGGCCGACAGGAAGGCGACGACCAGGGAGATGCGGGCGCCGTAGACGATCCGGCTGAACACGTCGCGGCCGTTGGTGGGTTCGACGCCGAGCAGGAAGTCGGAGCTCATCCCGCCGAAGGATCCGAGCGGTGTGCCCAGGTCCGGGTCGATCAAGTCCTCGTGGAACTCGTTGGGCGGGTGGCCCAGCAGGCTCACGATCTGCGGTGCGAAGACCGCCACCAGGATCAGGAAGATCACGACCACGCCGCCGGTCAGCGCGACCTTGTCGCGCTTGAGCCGCATCCAGGCGATGCGGCCGGGCGAGCGGCCTTCGATGGCCTTGGCAGGGACGTCGGCTACGGACACGGGTGCGGGTGATTCCGCGCTCGTGTCATGCAGTGGTGCCGTCATCGTGGTGGGGACCCCTCTCGGCCGACGGGTTGCCGGCCCATGCCCGCCGCTGTGGCGGCGTTGGTGCGGAGTGGCGCTCGGAGTGCGTGGTGACACGCAGGACGCGTGCTGAGGTGCAAGAACTGCAGGAAGTGCTGTGCAAAGCCACAAGCAAAATTCATGTACGGAACCGGTCTTCGAAGGACTGACCGGCTCTTGGGTGGGGAGTCTTCATCGGCGCTGCGATCAGCCGCCAGACCCGCAGATGAATGGATGCGCAACCGTGATGTGAGGGTCGAGTTCCCGTTATCCGGACTTCGCTCTCGCCTGAGCGGATCAAGACCGTCCGTTCGGTACGCAATCGGACATGGCGCCCAACTCGCGGTAGGAGCATGCGTTTTGGCTCCACAACAGCGATGAAATCCGGACAAGCCGAAGGCCGCAGGGAACGGTGGTTCCCTGCGGCCTCAGGTCTTCCGGACACGGCTGTCTCAGTGGCCGGGCAGACCCCGGCGGGCAGCCCCGGGTCAGTACGCGGGGGCCTGGCCCTCGCGGTCGTAGAAAGGGCGGCTCTGGGCGCGCAGCCACATCGCGACGGGATCGTGCTCGTCCGCCAGCGCCACCGTGCACACCGGCACGCCCTCGGGGACCGCGCCGACCGACTGGCGCATCATCTCCCGTACGGATTCCAGCGCGGGCCCGGAGGCGTCGTACAGGTCGAGCCCGACCGCGAGGTAGGGCGAGCCCAGCGAGGGCTGCACCCAGGCGCGGCGCAGCGAGCGGACGGCGGGGGTGCGGTGCGCGTGCTGGGTCAGCAGCCCGTAGAACTGCGGGAGCTCCAGGGCGGGCTCGGACAGCCGCAGCGGGCCGGCCGGCATCCGGTCGAGACCGGTGGCGATCCGGCGCAGGTCGGCCCAGGGGATGCCGAGGCCGCCGCCCTGGGCGTGCGGGTTGAGCCACAGGCCCCAGCGGTCCGGGTAGAGGGCGCGGGCGATGTCCCGGCCGGTGACCACCTCGTAGCCCCGGCTCCAGCCGCTGGCGGCCAGTTCCTGGGGGGAGGTCACGCACGGCGCGTACCCGAGGCCCTCGACCTCCATGCCGCCGTACTGGGCGTCCGGGGAGCCCGGCTGCCCCTGCCAGAGCAGCATCCACAGGCGGCCCTCGGCGAGGGCGTGCAGAAGCGACTCGTAGCTCTCGTAGCGCCCGGGAGTCACCTGGCGCAACATGTGCTCGAGCTGCCCGGCCGCGGCCGTGCCTGACGCACTCACCCGGTACTCCTTCTTCGTCTGCCCGTCGTCCCACCCGTATCCGCACCCAGCTTAAGCGGCCCTACGGCAGGTAGAAGGGGCGTACGCGCGTAACGATGAAGTCGACCACCGGGTCCTGCGCGGCGTCCAGGAGGATCAACTGCACGGGCCAGGGCGGCGGTACCCGGGTCAGGGCCCGGCCGAGGGCGTCCATCGGGGCGTTCCGCATCTCGGGCTCCCATCCCAGCAGCCGGACGCCGATGTAGAGCTCCGGGTCCCCGCCCTCGACGCTGGCGAGGCAGCGGTGGGCGGCGGCGACCACGCCGGTCGCGCGGAACTCCTCGGCGGCGGCGGTCAGGAAGTCCACCGGGTCTTCCTGCCAGTCGGGCTCGTAGAGCCGGACGCGGCCGCCGGTGGCGGGGCCGTCGAGCGGGGTCCGGCCGATGCGGCAGAGCTCCGCAACGGCGGGCGGGGGCAGCGGGACGCCGACGGCGCCCTCGGGGTTCACGGCGATGCCGAGCTGCGGGGGCAGCCCCCGGGCGAACTCGACGGCCGGGGCGACGGCGAAGTCCATGGCGGGTCCGGCGCAGGCGCGGAACTGGGCCTCGGAGCTGTAGACGGGGACGTACGCGGCCCCGGCGATCTCCATGGTGGGGAGCACGAGGCCGGCCGCGTCCGGGCCGCCACCGCCGGGCAGGGGCACCCAGAGCAGGCTCCGGCCGAGCACCTCGACGATCCGGGCCCCGGCGTCCGCCTGCCCGAGCGCCGCCCCGAGCACCTGCTCCAGCTCGTTGTCCGGCCAGCCGCCGCCCTGCATGTACGCCTCCGTTGATTTCGCCCCACGCTGTCGGCCCGAGGTTAACGGCTCGCGCCCCGCCCTCTTCCGGGGGCTATGCCGAGTCCTGCCGGAACGCTATGCGGGTCACGGACGCGGCCGAGCCGCGGTCCAGGAGGACCGCCGACGTGCAGCCCGCGGGGAGGCGGCCCGATTCCGCTTCGCGCAGCAGCCGGGCCACCGCGCCCCGATGGCGGGCGAAGGCGTACGCCGACACCCCCCGCCCCCGCGCCGCCTGCCCGGACAGGGCCTCCTCGGGGGTGGTGTCCAGCAGCAGCAGGTGCAGCGCCCGGCCCCGCCGCCGTGCGGCCGCGGCCAGCAGGCTCCGCACCCAGCTCTGCGTCCCGCAGTCGTGCACCACCGCGGAGGCCCCGGAACGCAGCGTCCGCCACAGCCCCCAGTAGTGCGCGAAGCGGACCAGCGGCCGGTAGACCGCGTACGGCAGCGCCCGCGGCATCCGCCGCTCCCAGCGCTCGCGCACGTCCTGGGAGTCGATGCCGCCACCCTGCACCGCCCGCTTGATCAGCGTGCTCTTGCCGCCGCCGGGCAGGCCGGACACCACGACGATGTCCCCTTCGGCGAAGCCGAGCCACTGCGGTCCGTGCGGCCCCCGGCCGCGCAGGTCGCGTACGGGACCGCCGGCGGAGCGCGCCCGCCGCGCCGCCGGCACTCCCTCCACGGCTCCCGTCCCGGTCGCCGCCAGCACTCCGAATCTCCGCACAGTGATCGCCTTCCCCCATCGGGCCCGCAGGGCCCCTCATGCCCACTGAGTGTAAAGAGACGGTAATCCGGCACCGCCCGGTTCCGGCCTGAGCTTCCGGGCACCTGACCGGTCCGTACGTTCTTTCGGGCCCGACCGCCCGATCACCCGGACGGCGTGCAATGATGTGCGCCATCTGGACCAACTGCATACCGGCCGCTTGAATCCGCGCGGGAGAGTCCCGGCAGGCCGTGAGGCCGTGCCCGGGCGCCGAAGGAGCAAGTTCCTCCCTTGAATCTCTCAGGCCCCGTACCGCGTGGATGAGGCAGATCTGAAAAGCGAGCCGCGCCGCCGTCCCTCACGACGGCATCCGCGTGCGCTCCACCCAAGGTGCAAGTCGAGGTTCCCCGGGTCCGACCGGGAACTCTCGGCGAACCTCTCAGGTTCCGATGACAGATGGGGAGGATCGTCCTCGTCATGTCATGCCCTGGGACCCGGGAGCCACACCCATGAGCACTGCCCCCCGCCTGACCGCCCTCGATGCGCTGCACCGTTCGCTCGGTGCGACCATGACCGATTTCGCGGGCTGGGACATGCCCCTGCGGTACGCCAGTGAGCGCGACGAGCACAACGCCGTCCGCACCAAGGCCGGTCTGTTCGACCTGTCCCACATGGGCGAGATCACGCTGACCGGCCCGGAGGCCGTCAAGGCCCTGGACTACGCGCTGGTCGGCAACATCTCCACCGTCGGCGTCGGCCGCGCCCGCTACACGCACATCTGCCAGGAGGACGGCGGGATCGTCGACGACCTGATCGTCTACCGCCTGGGCGAGACCGAGTACATGGTCGTCGCGAACGCCTCCAACGCCCAGGTCGTCCTGGACGCCCTGACCGAGCGCGCCGCCGGGTTCGACACCGAGGTCCGCGACGACCGCGACGCGTACGCGCTGATCGCCGTCCAGGGCCCGGAGTCCCCCGGCATCCTCGCCTCCCTCACGGACGCCGACCTGGACGGCCTGAAGTACTACGCCGGCCTGCCGGGCACCGTCGCGGGCGTGCCCGCGCTGATCGCGCGTACGGGCTACACGGGCGAGGACGGCTTCGAGCTGTTCGTCGCCCCCGAGCACGCCGTCGAGCTGTGGCAGGCGCTGACCAAGGCCGGCGAGGGCGTCGGCCTGGTCCCGGCGGGCCTGTCCTGCCGGGACACCCTGCGCCTGGAGGCGGGCATGCCGCTGTACGGGCACGAGCTGACCACCTCCCTCACCCCGTTCGACGCGGGGCTGGGCCGGGTCGTGAAGTTCGAGAAGGAGGGCGAGTTCGTGGGCCGCGCCGCCCTGGAGGCCGCCGCCGAGCGCGCCGCCACGAACCCGCCGCGCAAGCTGGTCGGCCTGATCGCCGAGGGCCGCCGCGTCCCGCGCGCCGGCTTCCCCGTCGTGGCCGGCGGGCAGGTCATCGGCGAGGTCACGTCGGGTGCCCCGTCCCCGACGCTGGGCAAGCCGATCGCGATGGCGTACGTGGACGCGGCGCACGCCGCGCCCGGCACCTCCGGCGTCGGCGTGGACATTCGCGGTACGCATGAGCCGTACGAGGTCGTGGCCCTGCCGTTCTACAAGCGGCAGAAGTAGCGCCCGTACCCGTACCGGCTCCCCGTCGACGCCGTGAGCGCGTCGTACGGGCGCCGTACCGGCCGTCTCAGCACGCAAGACCACTGTTCGTATCCACTCCCCCGCATCCAGGAGAATCAGGTCATGAGCAACCCCCAGCAGCTGCGTTACAGCAAGGAGCACGAGTGGCTGTCGACCGCCGAGGACGGCGTCGCGACGGTCGGCATCACGGAGTTCGCGGCCAACGCGCTCGGTGACGTCGTCTACGCCCAGCTCCCCGAGGTCGGCGACACGGTGACCGCGGGCGAGACCTGCGGCGAGCTGGAGTCGACCAAGTCCGTCAGCGACCTGTACTCCCCCGTCACCGGTGAGGTCGTCGAGGCCAACCAGGACGTCGTGGACGACCCGGCGCTCGTGAACAGCGCCCCGTTCGAGGGCGGCTGGCTGTTCAAGGTGCGCGTCGCGGAGGAGCCGGCCGACCTGCTCTCCGCCGACGAGTACGCCAAGCTCACCGCCGGTAACTGACCCCAGGGGATCCTGATGTCCGTACTGAACACCCCCCTCCACGAGCTCGACCCCGACGTCGCCGCCGCCGTCGACGCCGAGCTCGCCCGCCAGCAGTCCACCCTGGAAATGATCGCGTCGGAGAACTTCGCTCCGGTCGCCGTCATGGAGGCCCAGGGCTCGGTCCTGACCAACAAGTACGCCGAGGGCTACCCGGGCCGCCGCTACTACGGCGGCTGCGAGCACGTCGACGTCGTCGAGCAGATCGCGATCGACCGCATCAAGGCGCTGTTCGGCGCCGAGGCCGCGAACGTCCAGCCGCACTCGGGTGCGCAGGCGAACGCGGCCGCGATGTTCGCGCTGCTGAAGCCGGGCGACACGATCATGGGCCTGAACCTG
Source organism: Streptomyces sp. R33 (assembly GCF_041200175.1). Taxonomy (NCBI): domain Bacteria; kingdom Bacillati; phylum Actinomycetota; class Actinomycetes; order Kitasatosporales; family Streptomycetaceae; genus Streptomyces; species Streptomyces sp. R33. The sequence goes on from NZ_CP165727.1 coordinate 3,081,766, forward strand.
GCCCACGGCGGTCACCTGACCCACGGCATGAAGATCAACTTCTCCGGCAAGCTCTACAACGTGGTCCCGTACCACGTCGACGAGACCGGCGAGGTCGACATGGCCGAGGTCGAGCGCCTCGCCAAGGAGTCCAAGCCGCAGCTGATCGTCGCCGGCTGGTCCGCCTACCCGCGCCAGCTGGACTTCGCCGCCTTCCGCCGCATCGCGGACGAGGTCGGCGCGTACCTGATGGTCGACATGGCGCACTTCGCCGGCCTGGTGGCCGCGGGCCTGCACCCGAACCCGGTGCCGCACGCCCACGTCGTCACCACCACCACGCACAAGACCCTCGGCGGTCCGCGCGGCGGCGTCATCCTGTCGACGCAGGAGCTGGCCAAGAAGATCAACTCCGCGGTCTTCCCGGGTCAGCAGGGCGGCCCGCTGGAGCACGTGATCGCGGCCAAGGCGGTCTCCTTCAAGGTGGCGGCCTCGCCCGAGTTCAAGGAGCGCCAGGAGCGCACCCTCGAGGGCGCGAAGATCCTCGCCGAGCGCCTGGTCCAGGACGACGTCAAGGCCGTGGGCGTGGACGTCCTCACCGGCGGCACCGACGTGCACCTGGTCCTGGTCGACCTGCGCAACTCCGAGCTCGACGGGCAGCAGGCCGAGGACCGCCTCCACGAGGTCGGCATCACGGTCAACCGCAACGCGATCCCGAACGACCCGCGGCCGCCGATGGTCACCTCGGGTCTGCGGATCGGTACGCCGGCCCTCGCGACCCGCGGTTTCGACGCCGAGGCCTTCACCGAGGTCGCCGAGATCATCGCGCAGGCGCTGAAGCCGGCCTACGACAGCGAGGCCCTCAAGGCCCGCGTCTCCGCGCTCGCCGCGAAGTTCCCGCTGTACCCGTCGCTCTAGGTGACGGCTTGGGAGGGCCCGGCCTGGTGTCACAGGGCCGGGCCCTTCCTGTGTGACACGAGCCATACCCGAGCGCCGTCCGGCCACCATCTCGGGCAGACGAAACGTTCACCTCGCCACGTTAAGCTCGACTGTCGGACAAAATCCGAACAATCCCCCCTCGTACGTTCCACCCCGCCTGCCCCTCCACCCACGAGCAGACAAGGGAGTCCGCCACCGTGGCCATCTCCGTCTTCGACCTCTTCTCCATCGGCATCGGCCCCTCCTCCTCCCACACGGTCGGCCCGATGCGGGCCGCCCGCATGTTCGTGACGCGGCTGAAGAAGGACGGCGTGCTCGCCGAGACCGCCTCGGTGCGTGCCGAGCTGTTCGGCTCCCTCGGCGCGACCGGCCACGGCCATGGCACGCCCAAGGCGGTGCTCCTGGGCCTGGAGGGCCACTCCCCCCGCTCGGTGAACGTGGAGACGGCCGACGACGAGGTGGAGCGCATCCGCCGGAGCGGGCGCCTGCGCCTGCTCGGCACCGAGATCGGGAGCGCGCACGAGATCGCGTTCGACGAGCCGAACCAGCTGATCCTGCACCGCCGCCGGTCCCTGCCGTACCACGCGAACGGCATGACGCTCTTCGCGTACGACGCCTCGGGCGCCCCGCTGCTGGAGAAGACGTACTACTCGGTCGGCGGCGGCTTCGTGGTGGACGAGGACGCGGTCGGCGAGGACCGGATCAAGCTCGACGACACCGAGCTGAAGTACCCGTTCCGCAGCGGTGACGAGATGCTGCGCATGGCCCGGGACAGCGGCCTGTCGATCTCCGCGATGATGCTGGAGAACGAGAAGGCCTGGCGCACGGAGGAGGAGATCCGCGAGGGTCTGCTCGAGATCTGGCGCGTCATGCAGGCCTGCGTCGCGCGCGGCATGTCGCGCGAGGGCATCCTGCCGGGCGGCCTGAAGGTCCGGCGCCGGGCGGCGAACACGGCCCGCAAGCTCCGCTCCGAGGGCGACCCGCTGGCGCTGTCGATGGAGTGGATCACCCTCTACGCGATGGCCGTGAACGAGGAGAACGCCGCGGGCGGCCGGGTGGTCACCGCTCCGACGAACGGCGCCGCGGGCATCATCCCGGCGGTCCTGCACTACTACGTGAACTTCGTGCCCGGCGCCGACGAGGAGGGCGTGGTCCGCTTCCTGCTGGCGGCCGGTGCGATAGGCCTGCTCTTCAAGGAGAACGCCTCGATCTCCGGCGCCGAGGTCGGCTGCCAGGGCGAGGTCGGCTCGGCCTGCTCGATGGCGGCCGGCGCCCTCGCCGAGGTCCTGGGCGGCACCCCGGAGCAGGTCGAGAACGCGGCCGAGATCGGCATGGAGCACAACCTGGGCCTGACCTGCGACCCGGTCGGCGGCCTGGTCCAGATCCCGTGCATCGAGCGCAACGGCATGGCGGCGGTCAAGGCGGTCACGGCGGCGAAGATGGCGATGCGCGGCGACGGCACCCACAAGGTCTCCCTCGACAAGGTCATCAAGACCATGAAGGAGACGGGCGCCGACATGAAGATCAAGTACAAGGAGACCTCCCGCGGCGGTCTGGCGGTCAACGTCATCGAGTGCTGATCCGGCAGGCATGACGAGTGAGGGGCCCGGCGCCATGCGCCGGGCCCCTCCGCGTCGCCCCCACAACGGGCAGGACTCGCAGGTCATTTGAGGTTTGCGGGGAGTTGATCACGCTTGAGGGCGAACCCTCGACCGCAGGCTGGTTTCTCGATGATCCAGCAGGTCGCCACCGGTTCCGGGGCGTCCAACCAGAGCAACGGCGCCCAGGCCAACGGCGCCGGCTTCACCGCCATCGGGCAGTCCAACGACTCGTTCGTCTTCAACCCCGTCCCGTAACGGACCGGTGACGCAGCGGCCCGCCCTTCCCTGGAGGGCGGGCCGCTGCACGTTCCTGTGCGAAGACGGGCCCAGCGGCCCTCCGGGTCGGGACCTTCGGCCCGCGGGGGCGGCCTGGAGGTGGGCTAGCTTGCCCGGGAGGGCGGATTCCCCCCGTAAGCCGACAGAGAGGTGGAGCGCATGCACGGCGCGGACGGTATCGAGCACCACGTCCTCCCGCTCCGGCTGGAGGCCTCGCCCGCGCCCCTGCCGCTGCTCGGGGCCTTCACCTACCGCTGCGACCGGCCCTACCGAGCTGGCCCTCGACTTCCGGGGCGCCGGGATGCACGTGGCGCGCTGGGTGTTCTCCCGGGACCTGCTGCTCGACGGGGAGACCTGCGCGAGGGGCGAGGGGGACGTCCAGGTGTGGCCGCGGTGGCAGGGCAGGGAGCCGCGCGTGTTCCTCGCCTTCACCAACGGCGAGCGCAGCTGCGTGGTGTCCGCCCGGGCGAAGGACGTGCGCGCGCTGTGCCGACGGCTGGTCGCGCTGGTGCCGCGGGGCGAGGAGCAGCGGTACTACGACCTCGACGCCGAGCTGAGCACGCTTCTGCCCCGGTAAATAGTGACCCGTCCCGTTTCTTTTGGTTTCGGGTGGTTTGGGTGCAACCATGAGCCCGCCGGGAGTGTCCTCAGCAGTGACACCGGTCCCCGCCTCCGAAGAATCAGGGGGACGTCATGAACCACCTCCGCCGCCGGCAGCTCGTGGCCCTTGCCACAGGTGCGCTGCTCACCGCCGGGATCACCCTCGCCGCGCCGGCCTCGGCCGTCGTCCGGCCCACGCCGCTCGTCGTCAATGCCCGCTGGGGCGGGCACTGCACGTACGACCGGATCGTCATCGACCTGCGGGGACACGTCCCCGGGGTCACCGTCACCCGCGTGCCGAAGCTGGTCCAGGACGGGTCCGGCAAGTCCGTCCCGCTGGCCGGGAAGCACTTCCTGCAGATCCGCCTGCATCCCGCCGCCGCGCACAACCGCGCGGGCGACAGCACGTACCACGGGCCGAAGCTCGTCAAGATCTACCTGCCCCAGCTCAAGGGGCTCGCGATGACCGGCGACTTCGAGGGGTACGTCACCTTCGGCGCCGCCTTCCACAGCAAGCCCTCCTTCACCTCCTTCAAGCTGCACGGGCCCGAGCGGTTCGTGCTGGACGTCGCGCACCGCAACGTGTGCCGGTGAAGCCGGGGGGTGGGCGGGTGCCCGGGGCGCCCGCCCACCCCCGCGTACGGGGTCAGGTCACCGGATGAACGCCCGGCCGCTGCCGGCGCAGCCGGAGTCGGCGCCGGCCGACGTACCGGCGTGAGAGGCAGCGCCTACCGGTGCTCGGGGTTCGGGAAGTCGAAGCGGCAGCCGGCGTCCCACTCCGAGCGCTGGTTGCCGTGCGCCGGGATCCCGCCGGAGCGCTTCAGCAGGGCCGCCAGGTGCATGAGGTTCCACGACATGAAGGTCGTGTTCCGGTTGGTGAAGTCGTTCTCGGGGCCGCCCGAGCCGGGGTCGAGGTACGAGGGCCCGGGCCCCGCCTCGCCGATCCAGCCCGCGTCGGCCTGCGGCGGGATGGCGTAGCCGAGGTGCTGGAGGCTGTAGAGGACGTTCATGGCGCAGTGCTTCACACCGTCCTCGTTGCCGGTGATCAGGGCGCCGCCGACACGGCCGTAATAGGCGTACTGGCCCTGGGCGTTCAGGATCGAGGAGCAGGCGTAGAGCCGCTCGATGACCTGCTTCATGACGGAGCTGTTGTCGCCGAGCCAGATGGGGCCGCACAGCACGAGGATGTCGGCGTCCATGATCTGGCTGTACAGGACGGGCCACTGGTCGGTTTCCCAGCCGTGGTCGGTCATGTCGGGCCAGACGCCGGTGGCGATGTCGTGGTCGACGGCGCGGATCAGCGAGGTCCGGGCGCCGGCCGCCGCCATGACGGCGCGGCTCCGGTCGATCAGGCCCTCGGTGTTGCTGGTCTCGGGCGACCGTTTGAGGGTGCAGTTGACGTAGACGGCGGTCAGGTCGGAGTAGTCGTAGTCGGCGGCCACGCCGCCAGCCTGGGGGCCGGCCGGCGGCGCCGCCACCGGGCCGCAGCCGTTCGGGGCGCCGGTCCGGGCCCGTTCGGCCCGCGCCGTTCGGGCCGGGTTGGTACCGGTCCGTCCGTCCGACTAGGGTCAGCTGGCCTTGGTGTACGGGAAACCGGTGGGAAACCGGTGCGGCCCTCGCCACTGTGAACGGGAAGTCCGGCTCCACTCCTTCGGGAAGCCACTGGGCGGCGCGGGAGGACCCGCACCGCCCGGGAAGGCGGAGCCAGGGCATCAGCACCCGTGAGCCAGGAGACCGGCCGGGGCGCGTTGTCCATCCACGAGGTGCTGGAGAGGTCTCCCTACCCATGCATATAGCCGAGGGGTTCCTGCCCCCTTTGCACGCGGTCGCCTGGGGCGCCGCATCCGCTCCCTTCGTCGTCCACGGTGTCCGCGCCCTCACCCGCGAGGTGAAGGCCAACCCGGAGAGCACACTGCTGCTCGGGGCGTCCGGAGCGTTCACGTTCGTCCTGTCCGCATTGAAGATCCCGTCGGTGACGGGCAGTTGCTCGCACCCCACGGGGACCGGGCTCGGCGCGATCCTGTTCCGGCCGCCGATCATGGCGGTGCTCGGCACGATCACCCTCCTCTTCCAGGCGCTGCTGCTGGCGCACGGCGGCCTGACCACCCTCGGCGCGAACGTCTTCTCGATGGCGATCGCCGGGCCGTGGGCGGGGTACGGGGTCTACCTGCTGCTGAAGCGCTTCGGCGTCCCGCTGATGGTGACCGTCTTCTTCGGCGCCTTCTTCGCCGACCTGGTCACGTACTGCGTGACCTCCGTGCAGCTGGCGCTGGCCTTCCCGGACCCGGGCAGCGGGTTCCTGGGCGCACTGGCGAAGTTCGGGGGCATCTTCGCCGTCACCCAGGTCCCGCTCGCGGTGAGCGAGGGCCTGCTGACGGTGCTCGTGATGCGGCTGCTCATGCAGTCGAGCAAGTCGGACCTGGTCCGGCTGGGCGTCGCGAAGCTGACCGGTCACAGCGAGCAGAAGACGGCGGTGTGATGACCATGAGCCGGAACGCGAAGATCAACGGCCTGCTGCTGCTCCTGGTGGCGGCGCTGGCCGTACTGCCGCTCGCGCTGGGGCTGGGCGAGGGCAAGGAGGAGCCGTTCACGGGCGCCGACGCGCAGGCGGAGGCGGCGATCAGCGAGCTGAAGCCGGACTACGAGCCGTGGTTCTCGCCGCTGTACGAACCCCCCTCCGGGGAGGTGGAGTCGGCGCTGTTCGCCCTCCAGGCGGCGCTCGGCGCGGGCGTGCTCGCGTACTACTTCGGCGTCCGCAAGGGCCGGCGGCAGGGCGCGGCTGCGGCGGCCGCCGCTGCGCCGGCGCCGGACGCCGCTGTGGCTGCGCCGGGCACCCCCGCCACGGAGTCGTAGGCGGTGCTGCCGATCGACGTGGCCGCGCACAGCAGTCGCTGGCGCGCCCGCCATCCGCTCGAGAAGGCCCTGCTGGGGCTGGGGCTGACGATCACCGCCGTGTGCCTGCCGCCCTGGCCCGGCGGACCGCTGGTCGGCGCGGCGACGCTGGCCGTGCTGCTGGGCCCGGCCGGTGTGGCCGGGCGGCAGCTGTGGCGGGCCTTCCGGATCCCACTGGGCTTCTGCGTCACCGGCGCGCTGCCGCTGCTGGTCGCCGTCGGCGGGCCGGCCGGGCTCGTCTCGCTCGCCCCGGACGGCCCCCGGCATGCCGCGGAGCTGCTGCTGCGGACCTCGGCGGCGTCCCTCGGGGTGCTGCTGTTCGCCTTCACGACGCCCGTCTCGGACGTCCTGCCCCGGCTGGTCCGGGCGGGGGTGCCGGCGCCGGTGGTGGACGTGGCCCTGGTCATGTACCGCATCGGCTTCCTGCTGCTGGACTCGATGGCCCAGGTCCGGCGCGCCCAGGCGGCCCGCCTGGGGCAGTCGGGCCGGGCCGCGGTGTGGCGTTCGCTGGCCGGGCTCGCCGCGACCTCGTTCGTACGGGCCTTCGACCGCGCGGCGCGGCTCCAGGTGGGCCTGGCCGGGCGCGGCTACAACGGCGCGCTGCGGGTCCTCGTACCGGAGGCGGCCCTGTCGTGGCGGTTCCTGGCGGCCTCGGGGGCCCTGCTGGCGGCCTTGATCACCCTGACTCTCACCCTGAAGGGATTGTCCCTGTGAACCCGTTGGTGGAACTGGCCGGTGCGGGCTACGCGTACGAGGACGGCCCGGCGGTGCTGTCCGGCGTGGACTTCGCCATCGCGGAGGGCCGGGCGCTGGTCCTGCTGGGCCGCAACGGCAGCGGCAAGACCACGCTGATGCGGCTGCTGAGCGGGGGCCTGCGGCCAGGCTCGGGGTCGCTGCGCCTGGACGGAACGGCGGTGTCGTACGACCGGGCGGGTCTGGTCCGGCTGCGTACGTCCGTGCAGCTGGTGGTCCAGGACCCGGACGACCAGCTGTTCGCCGCTTCGGTGGAGCAGGACGTGTCCTTCGGCCCGATGAACATGGGGCTGGCGGTGGACGAGGTCCGGGCCCGGGTGGAGTCCGCACTCGCCGCGCTGGACATCACGGCGCTGCGGGACCGCCCGACGCACCTGCTCTCGTACGGGCAGCGCAAGCGCGCGGCGATCGCGGGCGCGGTGGCGATGGCTCCGCGGGTGCTGATCCTGGACGAGCCGACGGCGGGCCTGGACCCGGACGGTCAGGAGCGGCTGCTGGACGTCCTGGCGGGGCTGCGGGCGGCCGGTACGACGGTGGTCATGGCCACGCACGACGTCGACCTGGCGGTCCGCTGGGCCGACGACGCGGCGGTGCTGACCCCGTCGGGCATCCGCGTCGGCCCCGCGCAGGCCCTCCTCTCGGACCCGGAGCTCCTGGTCTCGGCGGGCCTGCGCCAGGCCTGGTCCCCTGCGGTGACGTCGTTCCTCCGCGCCCACGGCCTCCTGCCCCCGCACACCCCGGGCCCGAAGACCCCGGAGGCCCTGGCCGCCTGGCAGTAGCGTCCGTCCCTCCCCTCCCTAGGATGGCCGCATGTCCCTGCCGCACGCCATCCTGACCGCCCTGTTGGAGAAGCCCTCGTCGGGGCTGGAGCTGACCCGGCGGTTCGACAGGTCGATCGGGTACTTCTGGTCCGCGACGCACCAGCAGATCTACCGCGAGCTCGGCCGGCTGGAGGAGGCCGGGCTGATCCGGGCGCTGCCCAGCGAGGTGCCCGTACGGGGGCAGAAGAAGCAGTACGAGGTGTTGGCCGGCGGGAGCGCGGAGCTCGCGCGGTGGGTCGGCGAGAGCCAGGACCCGAAGGCCATCCGGGATCCGCTGCTGCTGCGGATCCGGGCGGCCGCCGTGGTGGGGCCGCACGGGCTGGCCGGGGAGCTGCGGCGCCATCTCGATCTGCACCGGCGGCAGTTGGCGGTCTACGAGGCGATCGAGGAGAAGGACTTCCCGCCGGAGCGGGACTCCGACGAGGACCGGCTGCGCCGGCTGGTGCTGCACGGCGGCATCGGCCTGGAGACGTTCTGGCTGCGCTGGCTGGAGGAGGCCCTGGGCGAGGTCGAGGACATGGCGCCGCCGCCCGGCGGACCCCACTCCTGACCCCGGGAAGCCCGCCGGGCAGCGCAATGCCCCCGCCCGCCCGGCAGGAGGGCGTGGCGGGGGCTCGCAGGGCTTACTTGTTCAGGGAGGCCCAGAACTCGTCGAAGCTCAGCAGGCCGTCGCCGTTGCTGTCCTTGGCCGCGACCACGGCGTCCGCGACGGCGCCGGTCACGTACGCGTCGCCCATCGCCTTCATGGCCGCGCTGTACTCGTCGGCCGTGACGAAGCCGTCACCGTCCGCGTCGAACTTGCCGAACGTCGCCCGCGCGCTCTCGATGTCAGCCACTGGGATCCACCCCTTCTCGGTGCTTGTTGACCGGCCAAGGGTAGCGGCAGCCGGGCACCGCCCCTCCCGCAGGTCCCGGAACCGGGCGTACGCCGCCTGCGCCGTCCGCGGGCGAAGGGCAGGAGGGTGTCCCGGGAGCCGTGCGGGCTCCCGGGGCGCCGCCGCGCCACCGCGTCCCGCGCTCCCCGCTCTCCGCTCCCCGCTCCCCGCTCCCCGCTCCCTAGCGGAAGATCCCCGTGTGGCCGAGCGAGTAGCGGCCCGGCTGCGGGTAGACGGCCAGGCCGTGCGGGCCGCCGCCGACCCGGATCTTGGCGAGCTGCTCGCCGGTCGCCGTGTCGATCGCGTAAACCTCGGAGTTGTAGCGGCCCGAAAGCCACAGCACCTTGCCGTCGGCGGAGACGCCGCCCATGTCGGGGCTGCCGCCGTCGGGGAGCTCCCACTTCTTCGTGAGCTTGTTCTGCTTGAAGTCGAAGACGGAGATGCTGCCCTCGCCGCGGTTGGAGATGTACATCTCCTTGGAGTCGCGGCTGACGTACAGGCCGTGGGTTCCCTTCCCGGTGGGCAGCAGCTTGGGGATCTCGAACTTGTCGCCGCTGAGCACCCACATGCCGTGCGCCATCATGTCGGCGACGTAGAAGGTCTTCCCGTCCGGGGAGACCTTCACGTCCTGCGGCATCGCGCCCTCGAAGGGGAGCTTCTGCTGGGCGATGACCTCCATCTTCTCGGTGTCGACCTTGAGCAGCTCGCCGGAGAACTCGCAGCTCACGATGAAGTAGCGGCCGTCGGCGGAGAAGTCCGCGTGATTGACGCCGAAGCAGGTCACCGGGACGGTCTTGACGCGGTTCATCGTGTGCGGGTCGCGGAAGACCAGCTCGCGGTCCATGGAGGCCATCACGACCGCGTACTTGCCGTTCGGCGTGAAGTACAGGTTGTACGGGTCGTGCACCTCGACGGGTTCGCCGGCCTTGCCCGTGGCCGGGTTGATCGGCGTGAGCGTGTGGCCCCGGTTGTTGTTGACCCACAGGGTCTTCATGTCCCAGGACGGCACCACGTGCTGGGGCTGGACGCCGACCGGGATGGTGTCGACGACCTTGTACGTCTTCGGGTCGATGACGGACACCGTGTTGGAGGTGGTGTTCGGCACGTAGACGCGGGACGGGAAGTCCCTCACCGCCGGGGCGAGATTGTTCGGCCGGTCGGCCGCGTACACGTCGTGCGGGTCGAGGAGCGGCGGCATCCCGGCCAGGCCCGGCGGGACGGCCGGGACGGCCTTGACGGGCTGCCGTGCCGGGGCTGCGGAGCCGAGCGCCTCGGCGGGCTCCTTGTCGGCCGATCCGCAGCCGGCCAGGGCGGCGAGGACCAGACCGGCCAGCAGCACGGTGGCCCTCCGGGGAAGGCGGGTGGTCGTCATGAGGTCAGCAGCTCCGTGGTGGTCACCGCGCGCAGCTTGCGGCGCGCGAGTTCTTCGAGCAGGGGCGGCATCGCGTCGACCGTGTCCGCGTAGCCGAAGTGCAGGCTCACCACCGATCCGCTGCGGATCGTCCCGGTGACGGTGCGGATGACGGCCGCGGCGCCGGGCGAGGTGAAGTCGAGGGAGTCCACGTCGTACGACAGGACGTGCGGATAGCCCGCCCGCCGGGCCAGCTTCGTGACGAGGGGGGTGGCGTACTGGGTCTGGGAGGGCCGGAACCAGGTGCCGATGGAGCCGGTGAGCCGCTTGAGCCGCTGGGCGCAGCCGGTGATCTCGGCATGGGCCTCCGCCTCGGGCAGGTCGTTGATCGCGAGGTGGCGCTGGGTGTGGTTGCCGAGCTCATGGCCGCCGTCCAGGACCCGGCGGGCCATGTCCGGGTGGGCGTCGAGCCAGCTGCCGATCGCCAGTACGGTGACCCGCGCGCCCGCTCTTTCGGCTTCGGCCAGGACGGCCCGGGCGATGGCGGGGTCCCCGTTGCCGTGGAAGGTGAGGGCGACCCGGGGGCGGTCGCGCGGACCGTGCCCGATCTCGTCCGGCTGTCCGGGGAACCGGCGCGGGGCGGAGGCGACCGCCCGGCCGGGGCGTGCGGCCGGCCCGGTGGCCGGGGCGGCCTTGGCCGGGGGCGCGGAGGGGGCCGCGCCGCCGGGGCCGCAGGCGGCGGTGAGGGCGCCGGCGGCGACCGCCGCGCCGGCGCGGAGGGCGGATCGGCGGTCCGGGTAGCAGAGCACCCGCCCATTTAAGTGGGGAATGACCCTGAAGATAACGATTGACCCAATTCGGGACCTTCCCTGCAGTGCACCCGCACGAGGGAGTGTCCGGTATGCGATCAACGAATCACACACAGCGGCGGATAGTTATTCATTGATTGCGAGGCGAGTGGCCCACCTCACCTAGGATTTAGCTGGAAACTCTTAGTATTTGCACACTTATGTCCAAGTTGGGGCTTTTGGCGTTTGGTCGCCCGTCTGCCATAGTCGGAATCACGGCTTCCCCATTGACCCGAGCGAAGTCACCACGCCGAGGATCACACCCCCTTCGATCCTCGGCGCACCCATGAAGCCCCCACGACGCCCCATCACGGCGACCGGGGGCTTCAGGCGTTCCGGGGAGTCAGCGGTCGGCCACCCGCATCTCGAACCAGGTGAACTTGCCGCGGGGCAGCAGGTCGGCGCCCCAGCGGTCGGAGAGCTTGTCGACGAGGAAGAGCCCCCGGCCCGTCGTGTCCATCTCGTGGACCGGCATCAGACAGGGCAGCCCGCGCGAGGGGTCGCGCACCTCGACCCGGATCCAGCCGCGCCGCCGCAGCATCCGTAAGCCGAAGGAGCGGGCGCCGGTGTGGCGGACCGCGTTGCCGACGAGCTCCGAGACCAGCAGGACGGTGTGCTCGGACACCTGCGGGGAGAAGCCCCAGAAGCGGATCACCACGTACTGGGTGAGCCGGCGGGCCGTGCTCGCCGACTCGGGCATGGACGGGAGCGTCACTTCCGCCTCGGCCGGATTCCCGTACAACTCCAGTGCCTTGAGACCCTGTTCGTCCTCAAGAGCCGCCGTCAGCCGTACGGCGGAAGCGCTGCTGCGCTGCCGCGGCTGTTCCACACCCTCCAGGCCCGCCATGAACCCATCATGGACGGCCGATACGCCCGTCCGGGCCGTTCCGCAGGAAAACACCCCCCGGAATGGTCGCTTCCAAGGGGGCGTCCCGTCATATGCGTTGGGCAACCGGAAGCCCGCGGAACCACCCTGATCTGCGGTGACACACCGCTCCCGGACGATCACCCCGAGTGGATCTCCACAGCTCCTTAAGGTTTCTTTAAGGCCTGGCTAATCCACTCCCAGGGAGGACTAGAGGAACTTCGCCTTGCCGGGGCCCTCCTCGACGAAGCTGCGCATGCCGCGCTCCCGGTCCTCGGTGGCGAACAGGCCCGCGAACCAGTTGCGTTCGATGGTCAGGCCGGTGTCGATGTCCGCCTCCAGACCCGCGTCCACGCACTCCTTGGCGGCGCGCAGCGCGATCGCCGGACCCTGGGCGAGCTTGGCGGCCCAGGCGTGCGCCTGCTCGTACACCTCCGCGGCGGGTACGACCCGGTCCACGAGCCCGAGCGTGAGCGCCTCGTCGGCCTTGACCATGCGGCCGGTGAAGATCAGGTCCTTGGCCCTGGACGGGCCGATCAGCCGGGACAGCCGCTGGGTGCCGCCGGCACCGGGGATCAGGCCGAGCAGGATCTCGGGCTGGCCGAGCTTCGCGTTGTCGGCGGCGATCCGGTAGTCGGCGCACAGTGCGAGCTCGCAGCCGCCGCCCAGGGCGTAGCCGGTGACGGCGGCGACGACGGGCTTGGGGATGCGCGCCACGGCCGTGAAGGCGTCCTGGAGCGCGCGGGACCGGGCGACCATCGCCGCGTGGTCCATCGTCTGCATCTCCTTGATGTCCGCGCCGGCCGCGAACACCTTCTCGCCGCCGTAGATGATCACCGCACGGACGTCGGCCCGGTCGGTGGCCTCCACGGCGAGCTCGCGCAGCCGGTCCTGGGTGGCGATGTCCAGGGCGTTCATGGGCGGCCGGTCCAGGCGGAGGGTGCCGACGCCTTCGGAGACTTCGAGAGAGAGGGTCATACGCGAAAGGTTAGCGGCGGTTAACGGGAAGTGGCCCGGTGCTGTGGGTCACAGCACCGGGCCACTCGACTACCTACGGGAGGGGACTACTTGATCCACTCCGCCCAGTCCATGTTCCAGCCGTTGAGGCCGTTGTCCGGGGCGATCTGCTTGTCCTTGGAGTTCTTCACGATGACGACGTCACCGATCAGCGACTCGTTGAAGAACCACGCGGCGGGCTGGTTGCCGTCTCCCGCACCGCGGACGTCCTTGAGGCCCACGCAGCCGTGGCTGACGTTCTCGGAGCCGAACGTGCCCGAGGAGGCCCAGTAGTTGCCGTGGACGAAGGTGCCCGACTGCGACAGGCGCATGGCGTGCGGGACGTCCGAGATGTCGTACTCGCCGCCGAAGCCGACGGTCGCGCCGTTCATCCGGGTCACCTTGTACTTCTCGCTGATGACCATCTGCCCGTTGTAGGTGGTCGTCGACGGGGCGCCCGCGGTGATCGGGACGTTCTTGAGCACCTGGCCGTCGCGGACGACCTGCATCGTGTGCTCGCTCGCGTCGACCGTGGAGACCTGCGAGCGGCCGATGGTGAAGGTGACCGTACGGGTCTGCTTGCCGTAGACGCCGGGACGGCCTTCGACTCCGTCCAGGGCGATCTTCACGGTGACCTTGGTGCCCGCGGCCCAGTACTTCTCGGGGCGGAAGTCGAGGCGGTCGTTGCCGAACCAGTGGCCCTCGACCGGCACGGACGGCTCGGCAGTCACCGTGATGGCCTTCTCGACGGCCTCGGGATTGGTGATGCCGCGGGTGAAGTTGAACGACACCGGCATGCCCACGCCGACGGTCTCGCCGTCCTCGGGCGTGTAGTGGCCGACGAACGTGTTGGTGGGGGTCAGGGTGGTGAACGTGGTGTCCTTGGCGGACTCCCGGCCGGCCTCGTCCTTGGCCACGGCGTGCACCTTGTACTCGGTGGCGGCGGCCAGGTTGCGGGCGGGCTCCCAGCTCGCGCCGTCCGCGGCGAGCTTGCCGTCGACGGCGTTGCCCTTGCTGTCGGCGACGGTCACAGTGGTCAGCTTGCCGCCGGTGCTGGTTATCTTCAGGATGCCGCTGGTGGCGACCTCCTTGGCACCGTCGTCCGGCTTGACGCTGACGACGGCCTTGGACGCCTCGGTACCGGTCTTGCCGCCCCCGCCGCCCCCACCGTTGTCGCCGCCTCCGCCGCCGGTGTTGCCGCCTCCGCTGCACGCGCTCGTGAGCAGCAGTGCCGCTCCGAGCAGGAGGGCCGGCAGGCCGGTGCGGCGGGCGCGGCCGCGTATCGGCTGCACGTTCACTCTTGTTCTCCCCATGTCCCCCGCGCGCGGACAGTCGCGCGCTTGCCGACAGGAAATCACATGGGGGGATCACGAAGAGAAACGGTCTTGTCACCGTTCCGTCCCAAGAACGGGGAAGGACCGGCGTGTCGCGCGGAGCCTCCGGTTCCGGGTGCCTCAGCCGAGGGCGGAGCCCGCGACCCAGTGCGCCCAGTCCATGTTCCAGCCGCCCAGCCCGTTGTTCGGGGCCACCGTCTTGTCCTGCGAGTTGACGACCTGCACCACGTCCCCGACCAGGGTCCGGTCGAAGAACCAGCCGGCCGGGGTGTCCGAACCCCCGCCCCTGTCGTCGCGCAGCCCCACGCAGCCGTGGCTGGTGTTGGTGGAGCCGAAGGTGTCGGGGCTGGCCCAGTAGTTCCCGTGCAGGAAGGTCCCGGAGGTGGTGAGCCGCATGGCGTGCGGGACGTCGGGGATGTCGTACTCGCCGCCGAAGCCGACGGTCTGGCCGTTCATCCGGGTCACGTCGAACATCTCCAGCACCACCATCTTCCCGTTGTAGGTGGTGTTCTTGGGCGCTCCGGCGCTGATCGGGAGGGTGGAGATCAGCTTCCCGTCGCGGCGGACCTCCATCGTGTGCGCCTCGGCGTCCACGGTGGAGACCTGGGAGCGGCCGACGGTGAAGGTGATGGCCTTGTCCTGGATGCCGTACGAGCCGGGCGCGCCCTGCACGTCCCGCAGGTTCATCGTGACGGTGACCTCGGTGCCGGGCTTCCAGTACTCCCTGGGCCGGAAGTCGAGGCGCTCGTGGCCGAACCAGTGGCCGACGACCTCCACCGGGGGCTTGGAGGTGACGCTGATGGCCCGTTCGACGTCGGCGCGGTTCTCGATCGACCGGTTGAAGTTGAAGGAGACGATCATGCCGGTGCCGACGGTGGAGCGGTTCTCGGGCTTGAAGTAGCCGATGAACCGTTCCTCGGGGACGTAGGTGGTGAAGGTGGTGTGCCGGGCCTGGCGGCGGTCGTGCCCGTCGAGGGCGACCGCGTCCACGGTGTACTTGGCGGCGAGGGCGAGTTTGCCGCCCGCCGGGTCGGGGCTCCAGCTGAGGCCGTCGGGGGCGATGGAGCCGGGGACGCGCTCCTCCTGGGCGTCCTCGACCTTGGTGACCACGACCCGCTCGAGGCGGCCCTCGGGCACTCTGACCGTCAGCGGGCCTTCGGCCGGGACCCCCTTGGCGTTGTCCTCGGGGGTGATCCGGATGGCCTCGTCGGGCGACCGGGGTTTGCCGGGGAGCTGGATCTCGACCGGGGAACCGCCGCTGTCGGTGCATCCGGCCAGACCGCCCAGCAGGGCCGCCCATGCCGCCACGGCGGCCAAGCCCGCCCCTGCCCGCCTCGTCAGAAGTGTCACGATCCCTCCAACGACCGGCCCCCTCCGGGGGAAACGTGAGCGCGGGCCACGTTCCGCGCAGATCTCTCCGGGCAGAACAGTGGGAAGGACCAGACGGGGGCGGGCCCAGGCCGGGACGCCGGGGCCGCACTCTCCCCTACCCCCGCCGGTACCCAGGAGCCGTGGAGGCGGGCAGTGTCGAGCGCAGCCGAGCAAGAGGCGGTGGATGCCGCCGTCATGGAGTCAGTGACCTCAGTGGAGTCGCCCGCCCCGCACGTCAACGGGCACAAGAGCGGACAGGTGGTCCTGGGCCGCGAGCCGGCCTTACGGGCCGTCACACGGCCGGGGCCCCCGGTGTGGCCGGGGTCATCGCACCCGCTCGGGGCTCGTTTTCGCACCGGCCCCGACGGGACGGCCGGCACGAACTTCGCGCTGTGGGCCCAGGGCGCGGAGGCGGTGGAGCTGTGCCTCTTCGACGCGGAGGGCGCCGAGACCCGCTGTGCGCTGACCGAGCTGACGCACGAGATCTGGCACGGCTTCCTGCCCGGCGTGCGCCCCGGGCAGCGCTACGGGTTCCGGGTGCACGGCCGCTGGGACCCGTGGACGGGGGCCCGGTTCAATCCGGCGAAGCTGCTGCTGGACCCGTACGCGCGGGCCGTCGACGGGGACTTCACGCTGCCGCCGGAGGTGTACGGGCACGTCCGCGACTGGCCGCAGCAGTACATCGCGGACACCGTGCGCGACGACCGCGACTCGGCGCCGTACGTCCCCAAGGGGGTCGTGGTCCACGATGACGACGACTGGGCGGACGACGTCCGGCCGAAGACCCCTTGGGCCGATTCCGTGATCTACGAGCTCCACGTGCGCGGGTTCACGATGGGCCATCCGGGTGTTCCCGAGGAGCTGCGCGGCACCTACGCGGGCCTCGCCCATCCGGCGGCGGTCGAACACCTGACCAGGCTCGGGGTGACGGCGGTCGAACTGCTGCCGGTGCACCAGTTCGCGCACGAGGACCACCTGCTGCGCCGGGGCCTGCGCAACTACTGGGGCTACAACTCGATCGGGTACTTCGCTCCGCACGCCGGCTACTCCTCGTCCGGTACGGCCGGGCAGCAGGTCGGCGAGTTCAAGCGGATGGTGAAGGCCCTGCACGCGGCCGGGATCGAGGTCATCCTCGACGTGGTCTACAACCACACGGCGGAGGCGGGCGAGCTGGGCCCGACGCTCTCGCTGCGCGGCATCGACAACCGGGGCTACTACCGGCTCCAGTCCGACCAGCGTCGGTACGCCGACTACACGGGCTGCGGGAACACCCTGCACGCCGGGCGGCCGCACGTGCTGCGCCTCATCACGGACTCCTTGCGCTACTGGGTCACGGAGATGGGGGTGGACGGCTTCCGCTTCGACCTGGCGGCGGCGCTGGCCCGCTCGATGCACGACGTGGACATGCTCTCGCCGTTCCTCGCGGTCATCGCCCAGGACCCGGTGCTGCGGCGGGTCAAGCTGATCGCCGAGCCGTGGGACGTGGGCTCGGGCGGCTACCAGGTGGGGGCGTTCCCGCCGCTGTGGACGGAGTGGAACGACCGGTACCGGGATGCCGTACGGGACTTCTGGCGGGGTGCGCTGCCGGACGTACGGGATCTCGGGTACCGGCTGTCGGGCTCGAGCGACCTGTACGCGTGGGGCGGGCGGCGGCCGTACGCCTCGGTGAACTTCGTGACGGCCCACGACGGGTTCACCCTGCGCGACCTGGTGTCGTACGAGCGCAAGCACAACGAGGCCAACGGGGAGGCGGGCCGCGACGGGACCAACGACAACCGCTCGTGGAACTGCGGGGCCGAAGGGGAGACGGACGACGCCCGGATCGGGGTGCTGCGGCGGCGGCAGCTGCGCAACCTGCTGACCACGCTGCTGCTGTCCACCGGGGTACCGATGCTGGTGGCCGGGGACGAGTTCGGGCGGACGCAGGGCGGCAACAACAACGCGTACTGCCAGGACAACGAGACGGGATGGGTGGACTGGTCGCTGCTGGAGGACCCGGCCTGGCGGGAGCTGTGCGCGCTGGCCGCGCGGCTGGTGGCGCTGCGCCAGGAGCATCCGGTGCTGCGCCGGCGGGCGTTCTTCTCGGGGCGGCCGCAGGGCGCGGACGGGCTGCGGGACCTGGCCTGGTTCACGCCGGCGGGCGCGGAGATGACCGAGCGGGACTGGTACGCGCCGGCCGCCGCGCTCGGGATGTACCTGTCGGGGCGGGACATCCCGGGGCGCGACGAGCAGGGGCGGCAGGTGACCGACGACAGCTTCCTGGCGCTGCTGCACGCCGGGGACCGGCCGGTGGCGTGGGTGCTGCCGGGCGCGCCCTGGGCGGCGGGGTACGAACTGGTGCTGGACACCGCGCGGGAGGACCAGGCGGCGCCTCCCGGCACCCGGTTCCGGGGCGGGGAGACGCTGACGGTGCCGGCCCGGTCGGTACTGCTGCTGCGGGTGGTGGACTGAAGGGGCGCGGGGCGGGCCGAGGGGACGGGCGTAACGGCCGCTATTTCTCCTGCTTCTCCTCGACGTGCCGCAGCATCCGCTTGAGGAGGGCGGAGAGTGCGGCCCGCTCCCCGTCGTCGAGGGGGTCGACCATCTCGGCCTCGGCGATGCCGCGCCAGCGCATGGCCTCGGTCCAGCGCCGGTGGCCGTCGTCGGTCAGCTCCACGTCGACCCGGCGCCGGTCCCCCAAGGCGCGTACCCGGCGGACCAGCCCGGACTTCTCGAGTGTGTCGAGGCGGCCGGTCATGCCGGCCGGGGAGAGCAGCAGTTCGGCGGCGAGTTCGGCGGAGGGGGCCCGCCAGGGCGTGCCGCGGGAGGCGAGCCGGTGCATGGTCTCGAACTCGAACTCCTGCAGTCCGGTCTCGGCGAGGGCCCGTTCCTTGCCGTACTTCACGTGCTTGGCCAGGAGCTGGATCCGCGTGATGACCGCCTCGGTGGGCACGTCGAAGGGGACCTTGCCGCTCCAGCGGGCGATGTGCCGGTCGACCGAATCCTCGGCGTACTCCGTGTCCATGGTCGGAAGTATCGCACCTCGGGCTCGATAGTTCGTTGACGAATGATTCGCTGGCGAAATATTGTCTGCTGTCATGACCTCGTCGATCTGGCGGCTTCTCGCCGGGCGCACCTTCGCGGCCTTCGCCAGCGCCCTCATCCCCACCACCCTCACCCTGGCCGTCGTGCGCACCGGTTCGGCCGCAGACCTCGGCCTCGTGCTCGCGAGCGAACTGCTCCCGATGCTGCTCCTGCTGCCCGTCGCGGGGGTGGCCGCCGACCGCTTCCCCGCCCGGCGGGTCGTCCTGGCCGCCGACCTGGTGCGCGCCGCCGCGCAGGGCGCGACCGGGGCGCTGCTGCTGGCCGGTCCGGTGCGGATCCCGGAGCTCGCGGCCCTGGCGGCGGTCACCGGCGCCGGCGTCGCCTTCGGGAACCCCTCGGCCCGCACGCTCGTCGCCTCAGCCGTCCCCGCCGGGAGCCGGCTGCGGGTCAACTCCCGGCTCGGAGTGGCGACCGGGCTCGCGCAGATGGCGGGCCCCGCCGCCGCGGGCACGATGATGCTGGCCCTCGGGGCCGGCTGGTCCTCCCTGCTGACCGGCGCACTGTTCGCCGCCTCCGCGCTCACGCTCGGCGGGCTGCGGACGGCTTCGGCGCCGCTCGTGCGCACCCGCGCCGGGTTCACCGCCGAACTGCGGGCCGGGTGGTCCGAGACCCGGCGCCACCCCTGGTTCCTGGCCAACGTGCTCGCCCACGGGGTCTGGCACCTCGCGGCCGGTCTGCTGCTCACCCTGGGGCCGCTGATCGCCGTGGAGAGCCTGGGCGGGGCGGCGACCTGGGTGGTCATCGCCCAGGTGGGCACGGCCGGCATGCTCGTCGGGGTCTGGGCCGCCGGCCGGCTGCCCGTGCGGCGGCCGCTGTACGGGGTGGCCGTCGGGGCCTCGGCGCAGGCCCTGCCGCTCACGGCCCTCGCGCTGCGGCTGCCCGTGGCGGTGACGGCCACGGCCTTCTTCGTGGCGATGTTCGGCCTGGGCGTGCTGAGTCCCCTGTGGGAGACGGAGATGCAGCGCCGGATCCCGCTGGAGACGCTGGGCCGGGTCGGCTCCTTCGACACCCTGATCTCCTTCGCCGCCCGGCCGCTGGGACTTGCGGTCGCGGCGCCGCTGGCGGGGGTCACCGGGACCGCGGCGCCGCTGCTGGTGGCGGCCGCCCTGAGCGCCGCCGCGAACCTGTCCGTACTGCTGCTCCCGGACGTGCGCAGGGAACCGGAGCGGGAACCCTCACTCGCCCTGCGATGATGTGCCCTCGTACACACGTGCACCCGTACACGTGTGCCGCCGCAGGAAATCAGGGGTACGCATGGCGAAGGTGGGGACCGCGCTGCGGGAGCTGCGCGGGGCGCAGAAGTCGGCGAAGGGGGTGTCGCTCTATTCGCGGTTCGTCAACCGGCCCGCGGGGCGCTACCTGGCCGCCGTGTCGTACGCGCTCGGGCTGACCCCGAACCAGGTGACGCTGGTCAGCGCCGCCTTCAGCTTCGCCGCCGTGGCCGCCGTCGCGCTCGTCGCGCCCTCCTGGGGGCTGGGCGTCGCCGTATGGGCCGCGCTCGCCGTCGGCTTCGCGTTCGACTCCGCCGACGGGCAGCTGGCCCGGCTGCGCGGGGGCGGCAGCGCGGCGGGCGAATGGCTCGACCACGTCGTGGACTGCGCCAAGCTGACCGCCCTGCACACCTGCGTGCTGATCGCGTTCCACCGCTTCCCCGAGGCGTACGGGACGGGCGGGGACGGCTGGCTGCTGGTGCCGCTGGGCTTCCAGTTCGCCTCGGTCGTCACCTTCTTCGGCGGGCTGCTGACCGAGAAGCTCAAGCCCAAGCCGGCGCCCGGGAGCCCGGCCGCCGCACCGTCGACGGTGCGTGCGGTGGCGCTGCTGCCCGTGGACTACGGGGTGTTCTGCCTGGTGTTCCTGGTGCTCGGGGGCGGGGGGCTGTTCCGCTGGGCGTACGCGGGGCTCGGCGCGGTCGCCGCGCTGTTCCTGCTGGCGTTCCTCGCGAAGTGGTTCCGGGAGCTCAGCGCCGTTCCGCGCTGAGCGTTTCCGTACCCGCAGCCGCTCCCCCGGCCTTCGGGCTCCGTACCCGCTCAGCGGCGCTCGGCGCTGAGCGGTTCTGACAGTGCGTCCAGCGCCCGGCGCAGCTGGGTGCTGGAGGTGTGCACCGTGTAGGGGAAGTAGACGACGTCGACGCCGACGGCGGCGAAGTCCTTCTCCAGCTTGTCGCCCTTGGGGGTGCCCCTCCAGTCGTCGCCCTTGAAGATCACGTCGAAGCGGACCTGTCTCCAGGTCTCCACCTTGTCCGGGACCGTTTCGACGAACGCCGCGTCCACGTACTTCACGCTGCGGACGATTTCGAGCCGCTCGACGAGCGGGATCATCGGGCGCCTGCCCTTGGCCAGTTCCGCCATCTCGTCGGAGACCACCCCGGCCACCAGGTAGTCGCACTGACTCCGGGCGTGGCGAAGGATGTTGAGATGTCCGATGTGGAACAGATCGTAAGCACCCGGGGCATACCCGACTCGGTACGGTCTGTGCGCGGGTGCGCCAAGTTCGGACATGTCGTGCTCCGTCATGTGTTACCCCCCAGCGGCCACACCCCCCGGTGTGGCGGATTAGCAGACAATAGCGTGCACGTTCCACAGCCTGTCGGTGAACGAATAGGGTGACGAGCGCATCATCCAGGGGAGAAGGGACGTTCAGTGTCGAGATCCGGTCACCGGCGCCTACTGCTGGTTTCCACCAATTACGCTCCCGAGC
Organism: Streptomyces sp. R33; assembly: GCF_041200175.1. Lineage (NCBI taxonomy): Bacteria > Bacillati > Actinomycetota > Actinomycetes > Kitasatosporales > Streptomycetaceae > Streptomyces > Streptomyces sp. R33. Next base: position 3,103,045 of record NZ_CP165727.1, read on the forward strand.
ACGCGGGGATTGGGCCGTACGCCACCCAGATCGCGGAGCACTGGGCGGATCTCGGCCATGACACCCACGTCCTCGCCGGCATGCCGCACTATCCGTCATGGTCGTTGGAGCCGGAGTACAAGGGGGCGCTCCGGCGCACGGAACGGCGCGCGGGGGTCACTGTGCACCGGCGTGCACACACCGTGCCGCCCCGCCAGACCGCCGTCAAGCGGGCCCTGTTCGAAGGATCGATTCTGCTGCACGGCACCGTGGCCCCGCCCCGCATGCCGCGCCCGGACGCGGTCATGGCCCAGATGCCAAGCCTGGCCGGCGGCGTCGTCGCCGCCCGGCTCGCCGCGCGCTGGAAGGTCCCGTACATCCCCGTCGTCCAGGACCTGATGGGCGCGGCCGCCGCGCAGAGCGGGATCAGCGGCGGCGACAAGGCGGCCGCGATCGCGGGGCGCGCGGAGGCGTACGCCCTGAAGCGGGCCACCCTGGTCGGCGTCATCCACGAGACCTTCGTGGACCGGGTCGTCGGCATGGGCGTGGACCCGAAGAAGATCCGCCTCGTCCCCAACTGGTCCCACGTCCCGCAGCCCACCAGGCCGCGCGGCCAGACCCGCCGCCACCTGGGCTGGGCACCCGGCCAGCCGGTCGTCCTGCACTCCGGGAACATGGGCCTCAAGCAGGGCCTCGAGGTGCTCGTCGGCGCCGCCCGCCTCGATCCGGGGGTCCGTTTCGTCCTCATGGGCGACGGCAGCCAGCGCTCGGCCCTCGCCGACCTCGCGGCCGACGTACCGAATCTGGACATCATCCCCCCTGCCGCCGACGGAGAGTTCCCGGATATCCTCGCGGCGGCGGATGTGCTCGCCGTGACGCAGCACGCGGCCGTGCTCGACATGAGCGTGCCGTCCAAACTGACCTCCTACTTCCAGGCCGGCCGGCCCGTCGTCGCCTCCGTCGCGGCGGAAGGCGGTACCGCCCAGGAAGTGGAACGCTCGGGCGCAGGGGTGCTCGTACCACCGGAGGACCCCCACGCCCTGCTGAAGGCCGTACGGGCCCTCGCCGAGGACCCCGAGGGCGCGGATGCACTCGGGGCGGCCGGGCCGCGCCACGTGGCGGCCCACCTGAGCCGTGACGCGGGCCTGGCCCGCATCGACGCACTGATAGACGAAGCACTTGGGGGTCCGCAGCCGTGATCGAGACGAACCGCCCTGCAGCGGTCCCGGCGGAGGACGAACCGGATCTCCTCAGGGACCAGTTCAAGCAGCTCCTGCGCTACCGCCGCCTCCTCGGGGCGGGTGTCGGCATCGGCCTGCTGGGCGGCGTCTACCTCGGCATCTCCACGGCCGACACCTACGTCGCGACCGCGGACATCGTGCTGCGCGCACCCACCGACGACCCCTTCAACCCGAGCCTCGCGCCCGACAAGGCGATCAACATCGGCTCGGAGCGGCAGGTCGCGCTCAGCTCCTCCATAGCCAACGAGGCCGCCAAGAAGCTCGGCGTGTCCTCGAAGGACTTCGCCGGCCTGCGCAGCGGCCTCCAGGTGACCAACCCGCCGCAGACGATGGTGCTGCGCTTCACGTACACCGCGTCCTCCCCCAAGCAGGCCGCGACCCGCGCCAACGCGATGACCGAGGCCTACCTGCTCAAGCGGCAGGAGTCCCTCGACGTCACCCGCGACAAGATGGTCAAGGGGTACCAGGAGCAGCGCGATCCGGTCGCCAAGAACCTCGACGAGCTCGTCAAGCAGATCAACGCCATGCCGGCCGGTCCGGGGCGCGACGCCGCGTACTCCTCGAAGACGGACCTCCAGAGCAAGGTCAACACGCTCAACAGCAACATCGCGAAGCTCCAGGCCCTGGACATGACCCCGGGCCGGGTCACCAGCGCCGCGACCCCGCCGTCCGACACCGACGGCCCGGGCATCCCGATGTCGCTCGCGCTCGGCGCGGCCGTGGGCCTCGCGCTCGGTCTGCTCGCCGCGTGGGTGCGGCTCGTCTTCGACCCGGCGCCGCGCTCCGAGGGCGACGTGGCGCGGGCCCTGCGCGCGCCCGTGCTCGGCTACCTGCCGCGGGCCAAGACCATCGGCGGACCGCTGCTCGCGGCCGGCGAGGAAGACCCCCGGCTCGCCGAGGAGTTCCGCTCGGTGGCCTTCCGGCTCGCCTACGACTCCCGCTTCGCCGACCGGCGCCGGCTGCTCGTCGTCGCCCCGCGCGGCAGCAGCGAGACAGCCGCCGCGGCGGCCGTGAACCTGGCCGCCTCCTTCGCGGAGACCGGCAAGGACGTCCTCCTCATCGAGGCCGACCTGCGCACCCCGGTGCTGGCCAGCCAGCTGCCGACCGGTGCGGGCGGCCGGCCGCGCTGGAGCCAGACGCCGGGCAGCCCGGCCGCCGGCGGGCAGGCCGCCGCGCACGGCGACTCCGACTGGCCCGACGGACGCCAGCTCGTCGTCGACGCCGGGGAGTCCGGCGCCTTCGACCTGATCCCGGGCGAGCCGGTCCGCAACGTGGCCCGTGCGCTGACCTCCCCGCGCGCCACCCGGCTGATCTCCGAGGCCGACTCCCCCAACTCCACCGTCGTCGTGCTCGCGCCGCCCGTGCTCTCGTACGCCGACGCCCTCGCGCTCGTCGACCGCGTCGACGGGGTCCTGGTCGTCTGCGACCCGCGCGCCGTCCACCGCAGCGACCTGTCCCGGATCCGCGAGCTGATCAGCGGCGCCGGCGGCACGGTGCTCGGCGCGGTGCTGCACGCCCCGCTGCCCGGCGAGAAGCGCAGCCGCGGGGGCCGCGGCGGCAAGTCGAAGGCTGCGGGCGCCCCGGCCGCTGCGGCCCGGCCGTCCGCGCCGCAGCCGCAGCCGCAGCCGCTCACGCGGCAGCCGAACCAGCCGCACCAGGCGAACCGGCAGGCCGAGCCGGAGCAGCACATCCCGGGCGACGGCACGGACACGGTGGCCCTGCGCACGGTGCGCATGGGCCGCAGATGAGCCGGCGCGGCCTCGCCGCCGTCTCCTCGGTCCTGGACCAGGCCGCATCCAGCGCCACCAACATCCTGGTACTGGTGCTGGCCGCCCGGCTGTCTTCGGCGTCCGGCTTCGCCGACTTCTCGATGGTGTACGTGACGTTCAGCGTGCTCCTCGGGCTGAACATGGCGTACGTCGGCCAGACGGTGGTGCTGGAGAAGGACGAGGACCGGCTGGGCGCGGTGTGCCGCTCGGGCCTCGCGTTCACCGCGGCCGCCTCGGCGGCGGTGGGCGCGGCGCTGGTCGTCGTCGGCCTCGCCCTGCCCGGGGCCGGCGGCCGGGCCTTCCTCGCGCTGGGCCTCGTACTGCCGCTGGTGCTCGTCCAGGACGGGCTGCGGTACTGCTTCTCCGCGCTGCGCACACCCGAGCGGGCGCTGGCCGCGGACGCGCTGCGGCTCGCGTGCGTCGTCGCCGCGCTGCTGCTGCAGCCCGAAGGGGCCTCGCCGGGACGGCTGGTGCTGGTGTGGGGCGTCTCGGCGCTTCCGGCGCTGGCGCTGGGCCTGTGGCTGCTGCGCCCGTACGTGCGCGGCGCTGCCGCGGACCTGCGGCCGTACCTGCGGCGCGGGCACCTGGGGCAGCGGTTCGTCGTCGAGTTCGCGGTGGGCAACGGCTCGAGCCAGCTGGCGGTGCTCGGCCTCGGGCTGTTCGCCACGCCGCTGGCGGTGGGCGCGCTGCGGGGTGCGACCACGCTTTTCGGTCCGCTGAACGTGCTGTTCAACTCGGCGAACGCGTTCGGGCCGCCGGTGGTGGGGCGGGCTTCGGGCAAGCGGGGCGTGGTCCGGCTGACGCTGCTGATGGGCGGTGTGCTGGCGGTGCTCGGTGCCGGGTGGGGGGCGGTCCTGTACGCGCTTCCGGCGGGGGTGGGCCGACAGCTGCTGGGCGACACGTGGGGGTCGGCTTCCGCTCTGCTCCCGGCGACGGGTGCCCAGTACGCGGTGATGGGGCTGGGCACGTGCGCCCTGCTGACCCTGCGGGTGCTGGCCCCCAAGGCCACGCTGTCCCTGCAGGTGGTCTTCTCGGCCCTCTCGGTGGCGCTGCTGCTGGGCGGATACGCGCTGGGGGGCGTGACCGGCGCCGCGTGGGGCCTGGCGGCGGGCTCGGCCCTCAAGGCCGCGGCGGCCTGGCTCCGCGTCTCCCGCATCCCGGCCCCGGTCCCGGTCACGACCGCCGCCTGACCCCGGGGGCCGCGCCCCGGCCCCCGGCCGCGCCGCTGCGCGGGCAGGGGGGGTCAGCGGAGGGTGGTGGACCGGTCCTGGCGGTACGTCGCGACCAGCGCCAGGCAGAGGCCGGCTATCGCCACGCGCCCGGACGCCTGCAGCAGCGGCCCCCGCAGCAGGATGAACGAGTAGCCCGCCACCAGCGGGACCACCACCGAGATCAGGCTCCCCGGCGGGGACCTGCGCGTGGCGCGCTTCGCGTAGCGGCGGTCCACGCGCGCCGAGGCGTAGCCCAGACCCAGCAGCCCGGCCCCCATCCCGAGCGACCCGAAGTCGAGCCACAGCTCGGCCCAGATCGGCGACGACAGGTTCGTGTTGACCGTCCCCATCCACTGGCCGACCATCACGCCCGTGTCCCGGGGCTTGCCCGGCCACACCGAGCGCGGCACCGCGAAGAAGACCGACCCCGCGAGCTGGCGCCCGTAGGAGTGCCCGGGCCCGGAGTTCGAGAAGGTGATGGTGTTCGCGAACATGCCGATCTGGTCGTAGTCCTTCAGCGCCATCGGCTCCAGGAACGACGTCGTCTCGACCGGCTTGTAGTTCTTCTCGTCGTACCGGAAGCGGTCCGCGAACGGGAACACGAGCAGGGCGATCACGACCGCCATCGACAGCGCGACCCGGTACATCGCGGCGCTCACCGGGAAAACGGTGAAGAGCAGCGCGAACATGACCGTGAGGAACCAGTACCGCGGGTTCGAGATGGGGTTGTTGACCACCAGGTTCAGCAGGGCGAGCGCCCCCCAGGTGACGATGATCGAGACCTTGCGGCGGGCGTACGTCGAGGTGATCAGCCAGCGCGTGTACAGCAGCAGGGCGAGCAGCGCCGGGACGGTGCCGAAGCCGCGCAGCAGGGCCTGGCCGGCCTGGCCGTCGCCGTTGGAGACGCCGGCCTCCTCGATGCCCGCGATGATTTCCTGCCGGCTGGAGAAGAAGACCGCAGGGCCGCCGAGCTTCATGATGAAGGCCGCGCTGCACAGGAAAGCGATGGCGGTGAGCAGTTGGAGGCGGCGCCGGTGGGCCATGACCGGGCGCGGCTCCTTCTGGGAGCCGCCGGCGCGGCCGGCCGGCCGGTGCCGGGCGAGCAGGACGCCGACGTCGAACGCCGTGCAGCCGAGCAGGACCAGGCCGATGGCGATGGTGAGGTCGGAGCGGGGGCCGACCACGGGGGTCGGGACCCGGCCGAGGACGGCCTGCGCGAGCGGGGCGACGCCCATCGCCATGTAGACGAACAGCCAGAAGGAACCCTGGAGCAGCTTGCGGCGGCTGGTCAGGACCATCGCGGAGAGCCGGGCGCCCGCGTACATCGTGAGCAGGAGCTGGAGCCAGAAGGCCGCGTCGCGCTGGCCGTCGCCGCGCTGGACGGCCACGACGAGCGGCAGGAAGACGGTGAAGCCGAGGATGAGCGGGACGGACAGGGCGCGCGAGAGCAGGGTGCGCGGGGTGGTGACGCGGCCCCACTTGTGCTCGTCCTCGAGCTCGGGAACCGGCGGGGTCACGGGGGGCTTGCGTATGTCCGTTGCCACTGCTGCCCCCACCCCATGTGCCTGGTCCGCGCGCAGTCTAGTCTGAGCGGGCGGCGCCCGGGGAGGCGCGCCTGTGGGGGGACCCCCGGACGCAGTCCGGGGGAGAGCACGATGAGGGGCGACAGTTGCGTGATCTTCCTGCCTTCACGCTGGCCGGGTACGACAAGGGGCGCGGGCTGCTGACGCAGGCGCTCTGGTTCGCGGTGATGAACACGCTGTTCATGGCGTGGTTCTGTCCGGCCCGGCTGCGGGTGGCGCTGCTGCGGGCGTTCGGCGCGCAGATCGGCGAGGGCGTGCTGATCCGGCACCGGGTGCGGGTGCTGTGGCCGTGGAAGCTCACCGTCGGGGACCACACGTGGATCGGCGAGGGCGCCTGGCTGCTGAACCTGGAGCCGGTGACCATCGGGGCGAACGTGTGCATCTCGCAGGAAGCCATGCTGTGCACCGGTTCGCACGACCACCGGGCCGCCGACTTCCGCTACCGCAACGCGCCGATCGTGGTCGAGGACGGTGCGTGGGTGGCCGTACGGGCGACCGTGCTGGCCGGGGTCACGATGGGCCGCTGCGCGGTGGCGGGCGCCGGTTCGGTGGTCCACAGAAACCTTCCTGCACTGACCCTGCAGACGATGGACGGGCAGCGCCGCCCGGTCGAGGAGCCCAAGTGAGAGTCCTGCACGCCGTCACGCTCCACTCCCCCTCGCACGCCTTCGGCGGGCCGGTCCGGGTCGCGCTGAACCTGGCCGGGGGGCTGCGTGCGCGCGGCCACGAGGCCGGCCTGCTGGCGCTCGGCGAGGGCTTCCCGGATCCGTGGCCCACCTCCGTGGAGGGGGTGCCGGCGAAGCTGTTCCCGGCCCGGCGCATCCTGCCCCTGGGCTTCAGCGGGATGACCTCGCCGGCCCTGCTGGCCTCGGCGGGCCGGCTGGTCCGGGACGCGGACGTGGTCCACGTCCACCTGGCGCGGGACCTGGTCACGCTGCCGGTGGCCCTGGCGGCGCTGCGGGCCGGCAAGCCCCTGGTGCTGCAGACCCACGGGATGGTGGACCCGAGCGAGAAGCTGCTGGCCAAGGTGCTGGACGCGGTGGCCGTGCGCCGGCTGCTGCGCGGCGCGGACGCGGTGCTGTACCTGACCCCGCACGAACGGGAGGGCCTCGACGCGGTGGTGGGCGCCCCGCTGCCGGGGGCGGTCCGGCTCGTGAACGGCACCACGGCACAGAAGGAGCGCCCGGCGCTCGCCGGTCCCCCGCGCATCCTGTACTCGGCGCGCCTGCAGGCCCGTAAGCGCCCGGTGGACTTCGTGGACGCGGCCCCGGCGATCCTGGCGGCGCACCCGGACGCGGAGTTCGTGGTGGCCGGCCCGGACGAGGGCGAACTGCCGGCGGTGAAGGCGCGCATAGGGGAGCTGGGCCTGACGTCCCGCTTCACGGTCCCGGGGGCCCTGTCCACTGCCGAGGTCCTGACGGAGCTGCGCCGGGCGCACGTCTATGTCCTCCCCTCGGTGGACGAGCCGTTCCCGATGTCGGTGCTGGAGGCGCTGTCGGTGGGCGTGCCGACGGTGGTCACCCACTCCAACGGGCTGGCCCGCGACATCGCGACCGCGAGCGCCGGCCACGCGGTCACCCCGGGCCCCGCCGGCGTCGCGGAGGCGGTCCTCGCCCTCCTGGACCCCGCCGAGAACGCCAAGGCCTCGGCCGCGGCCCGCGAACTGGCCACGGAGTCCTTCTCGATGGACGCGGTCCTGGACACCCTGATCCCGGTCTACGAGGCGGCCCAGCGCTGACGCGCCGGCGCGCTACACCTCGCGGTGGGTTTCGTCCACCACCGGGAGGGCCGCCGTGCGGCGGCGTTTGAAGACGCTCGCGTAGACGGCGAGTCCGATGGCGCCGGCCGCCATCATGATCAGGCCGACGACGTCCAGGTTGACGCTCTCCATCTTCCAGTCCGTCGCGAAGGTGAGGATGGCCCCCACCACGATCAGCGCGATGCAGCCGCCGATGCCTCCCATGTGATTCGCCTCCACAGTCGTGGTCGTCAGACCCCGCGGTTACCCGGGAAGCGCATACGAAAACGCCGCCCCCGGCCCGGAGTCCGGGCGGGAGCGGCGTTCTCGTACGTGCCGGGAGGCTACGCCGGGATCCAGGCGTAGCAGCCCGTCGACGTGAACGTCGCCGTGCCCGACGGGATCGTGGCCGTGATCTTGTCGCCGGCCTTCGGGGTGGTTTCCGGGCCCGAGGCCAGGACGGCGCCGTCCTTGCCCTTGGCCTCCCAGGTGCACGTCGTGCTCTGGGTCAGCGCCCGGTACGTGCCCGCCGCGGGCGACTCGCGGGTGCCGTCGGCGAAGCCCTTGGACGCCGCGTCCAGGATCGGCTTCTGCTCCGGGCACAGGTACGTGATCGCGTCCTTCGCGCCCGGGATCTCACCCGCGATGATGGACCCGGTCGCCGCGTCCTTGTCGCGCTTGGCGGTGCGCTCCACCCGCTGGCAGGACTCCTGGCCGGTCTGCAGCACCGCCGCCGGGTCCATCTTCTCCGGGACCCGCCCGCTCAGGTACTGCTTCTCGTTGGGCTTGAAGCTGCCCGTCTTCGGGGTGAGCTTCGCGTCCGGCAGGACCGGGCCCGTCGGCTTCGCGTCGGGCGAGGCCGGCGCAGCCGTGGCGTCCGCCGGGTCCGGGGCCGCCGACGAGGCCGGCGGCTTCGGCTTCGCCGCCGCGGCGTCGGCCTTGCCGTCGCCGCCCGAGCTGCAGGCGGTCAGGGTCAGAGCTGCGGCCAGCAGAACAGCAGCCGCGGCGGAGCGTCGGTACATCTCTAGGGCTCCTGTATTACGTGCCGGTTGGGATAGGGGTGCGGGGCCCGGCCGAGTTTCGCGCCGGGCCCCGCATCCGTCAGACGGTTACTTCGGGCCGAAGGTGAGGACGAGCTGCGGAGCGGCGTCCGCTGCCGTCGACTCCATGGACCAGATCCACAGCGGGTCGGTGCCCGTGCTCGTCAGGGCCAGGCTGTAGCTGCTGCCCAGCACCGGGGAGAGCGCGGCGGTGTCCAGCGGGGTGCTCTGGATCGCCGAGCCGTCCGGCACGCTCGCGAACGCGCCGAGCGGGGTGGTGCCCAGGGTCGGCTTGTTGTTGAACGTCGTGCTCGCACCGCTCCAGGCGCCGGTGACCGGGACCACGGACACCTTGTCGGCCGTACCGGCGCTCGCCTGGGTCGACGTCTTGATCTGGAGCGCGGCGGACTTCAGGACCTGCCCGGCCGGCGCGGCCGGCAGGTTGAAGCGCAGGTACGTCTCGTACGCCGAGGTGCCGCGGACGGCCAGCGAGGTGCTCGCGCCGTTGGCCGCGCTCGGGGCGCCCTGGTTGATGTAGGTGTCCTCGGTCGCGGAGACCTTGGAGACCGTGTCGGAGGGCGCCTTGGCCAGGTCGTAGTGGTTCTTGGCCTGGGCCGCGGTGAGCGCCTTCGGGTACACGGCCGTCTCGTCGATCTGGCCGGCGAAGAAGTTGCTCGTCGGCTTGGTCGGCCAGCTGCCGAGGTTGTCGCCGCCGACGTGCCAGTAGCCCTCGTACGAGATGGCGCTGGTGACGTTCAGCGTGCCCTTGCTCTGGCCGTCGACGATCAGCTCCATGCCGCCCGCACCCAGGGTGCCGACGACGTGGTGCCACTTGTTGTCGTTGTACGTGTCGAACAGACCGGTGGAGACGGTGCGCGTCGAGCCGTTGTAGACGCCGAAGACCAGACGACCGGTGTTGGTCATGTAGATCTGCTTGTCGTACGTGCCGCTGTTGCGCGCGGTGTTGTTGCCGAAGCCGATCAGCTTGCCGCCGCGCGTGGTGTTCGTCTTGAACCAGGTCTCGACCGAGAAGGCACTGCCCACGGTCTGGCGGTGGTCGCTGTACACCTGCTGGCTGGTGCCGTTGAAGCCCATCGCCGTGCTGGCGCCGCTGATCGCGCCGGGCGTCTGGCGCAGGGCCGGGGCGTTGAGCTGGATGCCGCTGGTGTTGCCGCTCTCCGAGGAGTCGGCGACGTACGGGCTGATGGTGTCGTCGTAGCGCCAGTACAGGTTGGCGCCGTCGGCGCGGACCTGGTTCGGGTACGCCTGCACCGAGCTCGGGACCGTGACCGAGGCCGTGGCCGACAGGGCGCTGGTGTTGCCCGCCGCGTCGGTGGCCGTCACGCGGTAGGTGTACGACTGGCCGGCCTTGACCGTGGTGTCGTTCCAGGAGGCCTGGGGACGCTCCCACTCCAGGGACTCGGCGGCGACCGTGGCGATCGGGCTGGCGGAGCCGTTGCGATAGATGCGGTAGGTCAGCTTGCTGTCGTCCGCGTCGTAGCTGGTGCGCCAGCGGACCTGGACCTCACCGGGCTTGACGCTGCCGGCGCTCGCGACCGGGGTCGTCGGGGCGCCGACGTCGCCGGTGGAGGCGAAACGGGTGAGCGCCTGCTGCGGCTTGCCGTTGATGGCGGTGAACTCACCGCCGGCCCACATGTACTTGACGTCGCCCTTCTCGGCGATCGTCATGGCGCGCGGGCCGATGCCCTCGCCGAGGCCGTCGTTGGCGGTGGGGTGCCAGCCGAGCTTGCGCGGGCTGCGCACGAAACCGTCCACGGGCGCCGGGGACGCGCCTTCGTAGTTGGTCAGCTGCGCGTTGAAGAAGTTGCGCTTGCCGTCGGGGAACTGTCCCTCGAGCGAGCAGTCGTGCGCGTGCGAGGAGCTGTAGAGCACTCCGTCGTACGGGAGCACGGCCTGGGTCGCGCCGAGGCAGCGGTCGCGCCACTTCTCGCTGAAGTCGCTCAGCCTGAGGCCGATGCGGCCGTCGAAGACGCCGCCGCCGGAACCCTCGTTGCCGGTGTAGAAGCCGGTCGAGTCGGTGGCGATGTCCTTGACCACGGAGTTCGACGGGATGTTGCTGTACGTCTTGGCGACCGCGCCCGTGGTGGCGTTCACGACGGCCAGGGCGTGCGTGTTGGAGCCGTTGACCGAGAAGAAGTCGCCGCCCAGGAGCGCGTTCTTGCCGTCCGGGGTGATCTCGATCGCGCGGCCGGGCTCGTCGGCGTTGGCGACGAAGGGCTTGAGCGCACCGGAGCCGGCATCGACCGCGGCGAACCGCTCGCGGGTCTGGCCCTCGACGGTGCCGAAGTCGCCGGCCGCGTACAGGGTGTCGTCCGTGACGGCGAGGTCGCGCACGGTGGCGGGGAAGCCCGGGTGGAAGGAGGCCTTGGGGGTGCAGCTCTCGATGTCGATCGCCGCGACGCTGGAGACCGGGGTGCCGTTGACGGCGCCGAAGTAGCCGCCCGCGTACAGGGTCTTCTTGTCCTTGGAGACGGCCAGGGCACGGACGGTCGCGCTGCCGTCGCCGATGGTGAAGGCGAGCTTGCACGAGGTCGGCTTGCCCGTCGCGGCGTCCAGCGCCACGAAGTTCACGGCTTCCTGCTCGGCGCCGCTGGTGCCGTCGGGCGGACGGACGGCCGAGAAGGTGCCGCCCGCGAAGACGGTGCCGTTCGCCTGGGCCATCGCAAAGACGATGCCGTTGGGCTGCCAGGTGGGCAGCTCGTCGGCGGTGAATGCCACGGGAGGCGTGATGGCGGACGCCTCGGGCATCAGCACCAGACCTATGCCGGTGCCGGCGCCGGCCAGTGACAGGACGAGGGCAGCAGTCAGCCCTCTGGATCTACGCATGAGCCCCCCAGGGCAGTTGCCCGGTTTGATGGCTTGAACTATCCGAACAGCCATATGTACTGGCGCAGACTAGGGCTCCTGCGAGGACCCGGTCACCTCCCTTGACCCATTGCATACCAACTTGGAATGAACGGTTCAGGTTGGAGGGCGCGCAGCGGACATACGACAGGTTTGCCCCGGCCACATCCACCGATACCAGTGGAGATGACCGGGACACGGCAAATCGTAGGGGAAATATAAGGCTTTCAGCGGTCGATGCGGACCGTCACGCCCGCCAACTGGTCCTCGACCTGCCGGATGTCGGCGTCGACCATGATCCGAGCCAACTCGGCCACCAGCACCGTCGGCTTCCAGCCAAGCAGTTGATGGGCCTTGGAGGCGTCGCCGATGAGGGCGTCGACCTCGCTCGGGCGCTCGTACTTGGGGTCGTAGCGCACGTGCTCGGCCCAGTCGAGGCCCGCGTGGGCGAAGGACGACTCGACGAACTCGCGGACCGTGGCGGCCACTCCCGTGGCGACGACGTAGTCGGTCGGTTCGTCCTGCTGGAGCATCCGCCACATGGCGTCCACGTACTCGGGGGCGTAGCCCCAGTCGCGGACCGCGTCGAGGTTGCCGAGGTAGAGGTGCTCCTGCAGACCGGCCTTGATGCGGGCGACGGCGCGGGTGATCTTGCGGGTCACGAAGGTCTCGCCGCGGCGCGGGGACTCGTGGTTGAAGAGGATCCCGTTGACGGCGAACATGTCGTACGCCTCGCGGTAGTTCACCGTGGTCCAGTACGCGAAGACCTTGGCGGCGCCGTACGGGCTGCGCGGGTGGAACGGGGTCTTCTCGTTCTGCGGCGGCGGGGTGGCCCCGAACATCTCCGAGGACGAGGCCTGGTAGATCCGGGTGTCCACGCCGCTGGCCCGGATCGCCTCGAGCAGCCGCAGGGCGCCGAGGCCGGTCACGTCGCCGGTGTAGAGGGGAGCGTCGAAGGACACCCGCACATGGGACTGGGCGCCGAGGTTGTAGACCTCGTCGGGCCTGATCTCGCGGAGCAGGTTCACGAGCGCCACACCGTCGGAGAGGTCGGCGTGGTGCAGGACGAAGGACCGGTTGGCGGTCTGCGGGTCCTGGTAGATGTGGTCGATGCGCTCGGTGTTGAAGCTGGAGGACCGCCGCACGAGGCCGTGCACCGTGTAGCCCTTGGAGAGCAGCAGCTCGGAGAGGTAGGAGCCGTCCTGCCCGGTGACGCCGGTTATCAGTGCGGTCTTGCCCATGTGGGTCCCCCTGGGGGTCGTATCGGTCTGTTCTGGTGAGGCAGGGCCTCGGGGGCGGCGGTGCGGCCCGCCGGTGGGGCCGTACCTCGCGGTGACGGGGTCCCGCCCGCCCGGCCGGGGGCTGCGCCCCGGTTTTCGCGCCGGACCTGACGGCGTGCGTACGGCCGCGGGGCCCAAGGGGCTGGATGCGTACCGTACACGGCATCTCCCCGCCCCCTTCGGGCGGATTGCGCCGCGGCGGACCTCGTCTGCTGCCCGCGGCGGCGGACTGGCATCATCGGCGGTATGACAAGTTCGCTGCCGCTCCTGCCCCCGAACGCCCGCGTCTTCGTCGCGGGCCACCGCGGCCTCGTGGGCTCCGCGGTCGCCCGCCGGCTCACCGCCGACGGCCACGAGGTGCTCACCCGGGGCCGCGCCGACCTCGACCTGCGCGATGCCGCCGCGACCGGGGCGTACCTGAAGGACGTCCGCCCCGACGCCGTCGTGCTGGCCGCCGCCAAGGTCGGCGGGATCATGGCCAACAGCACCTACCCGGTGCAGTTCCTCGAGGACAACCTCAAGATCCAGCTCAGCGTGATCGCCGGTGCGCACGAGGCCGGCGTGGGCCGTCTGCTGTTCCTGGGCTCCTCGTGCATCTATCCGAAGCTCGCCCCGCAGCCCATCAGCGAGGACGCCCTGCTGACGGGCCCGCTGGAGCCGACCAACGAGGCGTACGCCCTGGCGAAGATCGCCGGCATCGTCCAGGTCCAGTCGTACCGCAAGCAGTACGGGGCCTCGTACATCTCGGCGATGCCCACGAACCTCTACGGGCCGGGCGACAACTTCGACCTCGAGACCTCGCACGTGCTGCCCGCCCTGATCCGACGCTTCCACGAATCGGCCGCCGAGGGCCGCGACGAGGTCACGCTGTGGGGCAGCGGCACCCCGCGCCGGGAGTTCCTGCACGTGGACGACCTGGCGGCCGCCTGCGCGGTGCTGCTGGGCAGTTACGACGGTGACGAGCCGGTCAACATCGGCTGCGGAGAGGACCTCACCATCAAGGCCCTCGCCGAGACCGTCGCCGAGGTGACCGGCTTCCGCGGCCGGCTCGTCTGGGACACGTCCAAGCCGGACGGCACGCCGCGCAAGCTCCTGGACGTCACCCGTCTGACCTCGCTCGGCTGGAAGCCGGAGATCGGACTGCGGGAGGGCATCGCCGCCACCTACCGGTGGTGGCGCGAGCAGGGCTGAACGCAGCGGCACGTGGTGCGGCCCCTCAGTACGCTCCGCGACCGTCGACGACGGCGCGGAGGGTACGGCCCATGACGTCGACGTCACTGGTGAAGGACCAGTTGTCGACGTACTGCAGGTCGAGCTGGATCGTCTCGTCCCAGGACAGGTCGGAGCGTCCGCTGATCTGCCAGAGTCCGGTCATGCCCGGCCGCACGGTGAGCCGGCGCAGCTCGACCTCGTCGTACTGGGCCACCTCCTCCGGCAGCGGCGGGCGCGGGCCGACGAGCGACATGTGCCCGCTCAGCACGTTGAACAGCTGGGGCAGTTCGTCCATGGAGGTGCGGCGCAGCAGCCGGCCCACCCGGGTCACCCGGGGGTCGCGGCGGATCTTGAACATCAGGCCGTCGTTCTCGTTGGCCCCGGACAGCTCGTTCTTGAGCCGGTCCGCGTCCACGACCATGGTGCGGAACTTCCACATGACGAACGGCACCCCGTCGCGCCCGATGCGCCGCTGGCGGTAGAACGCCGGGCCGCGCGAGCCGAGCCGGATCGCCAGGACGATGCCGAGGAAGACCGGGGAGAGCAGCAGCAGTCCGAGCGCGGCCCCCGCGCGGTCGAGGACCGACTTGAGCAGGGTCTGGACGCCGCGGCTCACCGGCGGAGCCACCCGCAGTACGGCGAGCCCGCCCGCGGACAGCGTCTCCAGCCGCTTGACGGAGACCTCCACGAGGCCGGGGAAGACGGCGAGTTCGAGGCCCGCGTCGTGCAGCGCCCAGGCGACCCTGCGCAGCCGCTCCCCCGCGATCCGCGCGCCGGGGGCGACCAGCACCAGGTCGGCGTGGTGGCTGCGGACGGCGCCGAGCACCGCGGCGGAGTCCGCGTTCGGGGCCTCGGGCGCGGCGGCGTCGAGCCGGGCCGCGACGGGCACCCCGCCCTCGAGCGGGCCGGGGCCGACCGGCACCACTCCGACGACGACGTACGGGTGGTCGGTGCGCGCGGCCAGGTGCTCGATGACGGACTCGGCGGCGCCGGGTTCACCGACCAGCAGGACCCGGCTGACGGCGTGCGCCTCGCGGCGGGCCGCCGAGAGGTGACGGTAGGTCAGCTTGTGGCAGGCCACGGTGATGAGGAGGGCGGGCAGCAGGGCGCCGAGCGCGGACAGCCGGGGGGTGCTCTCACCGGTCACCACGCGGGCCACGGCCAGGACACCGATCAGAATCAGCCAGTCGTGTACGACGGGCAGCACACCGCGTGATTCTCCGAGGACGCGGGCCGCGTACCGCCGGCGCACCGCCTGCACGCCGGTCCATGCCAGGGCCGCGCCGAGGGCGCAGTACACCGGCCGGACCTGCTGCGCCGCATGGAAGACCAGCCCTACGGGGACCGCGGCGCCGAGGAAGTCGGCCGTGAGGGCAGCGGGCAGGTACCAACGGGCCTTGTCGCCGAGCCGCCTCGCCGGGGCGGCCGCGAGCCGTGCCGATTCGGCGGCTCCTGCGGCCAGTCTTTGCGCAGGAAAATGGACATGCCTCATGGGCCCCCCTGGCACGTGGTCTATGACAGTGGCGCGTGCCCATGGCTTCCCCTGGCGACGGACAACTGGCGCACCGGGAAACAGTACGACAAACACCCGTACGACAAATGCCGATTGCCGGAACGGGGCCTCTTGTTGCGCAAGTGTTAGCAACCGGTACCAACCGTTCCAGATATCGGGCCCCCCTTCGCACGCGAAGGTGAATGGTTCGGATACCGGATACGTCTCATCGGTCAACGAACCGTTTCCAGCCAACCTTTTGACGCGGCCCTGACATTGGAGCCGGCAGCTGGCACTCTTCGATCCGTTCTTCGCACCAGCCTGCTCTGCCCGGAGGCCCACCCAGCCGTCCGGAACCCCCCTTGCAGAAGGAGTCTGCGTTGAGTCACACCCCCCACAGGCGTGCCACCGCGGCCGGCGCTCTCGTTGCCGCCGCCGCACTGCTCGCCGTCGGCATCCAGGCCGGCACCGCCACCGCCGACGCCACCGCGTCGCAGGCACGCAACGCCGCTCAGCCCAACCCGGGTGCGGCCGCCGTCAATCTCAGCCCCTCCGAGCGTGCGACGCTCATAGCCGACGCCAACTCGACCACCGTCCAGGCGGCCAAGGCCCTCGGCCTCGGCGAGCAGGAGAAGCTGGTCGTCCGGGACGTCGTCAAGGACGCCGACGGCACCACGCACACCACCTACGAGCGCACCTACGGCGGACTCCCCGTGCTCGGCGGCGACCTGACGGTCCATGCCAAGGCCGGCGTCACCAAGAGCATCACCAAGGCCACCAACCACGAGATCAAGGTCGCCGACACCACGGCCACGGTCACCCCGGCCGCCGCCGAGGGCCAGGCCGTCTCCGCGGCGAACGCCGAGGGCTCCAAGGACGCCAAGGCCTCCAAGACCGCCCGCAAGGTGATCTGGGCCGCCGAGGGCGCCCCCGTCCTCGCCTACGAGACCGTCGTGGGCGGCCTCCAGGACGACGGCACCCCGAGCGAGCTGCACGTGATCACCAACGCCAAGACCGGCGCGAAGATCACCCAGTGGCAGGCCATCGAGACCGGCACCGGCAACACCATGTACAGCGGCCAGGTCACGCTGGGCACCTCGCAGTCGGGCAGCAACTGGACGCTGACCGACGCCGCGCGCGGCGGCCACAAGACCTACAACCTCAACGGCGGCAGCTCCGGCACCGGCACCCTCTTCAGCAACACCACCAACATCTTCGGCAACGGCGCCGCCTCCAACAAGGAGACCGCCGGTGCGGATGCGCACTACGGTGCACAGCTGACGTGGGACTACTACAAGAACGTGCACGGCCGCAACGGCCTGCGCAACGACGGCGTGGCCCCGTACAGCCGGGTCCACTACGGCAACGCGTACGTGAACGCGTTCTGGGACGACTCCTGCTTCTGCATGACGTACGGCGACGGTACGAGCAACTCGCACCCGCTGACGTCCATCGACGTGGCCGCCCACGAGATGACCCACGGCCTCACCTCGGTCACCGGCAACATGACCTACAGCGGTGAGCCCGGCGGCCTGAACGAGGCGACCTCCGACATCATGGCGGCCGCCGTCGAGTTCTACGCCAACAACCCGCAGGACGTCGGCGACTACCTGGTCGGCGAGAAGATCGACATCAACGGCGACGGCACCCCGCTGCGCTACATGGACAAGCCGAGCAAGGACGGCGGCTCCAAGGACGCGTGGTACTCGGGCATCGGCGGCATCGACGTCCACTACTCCTCGGGCCCGGCCAACCACTGGTACTACCTGGCATCCGAGGGCTCCGGCGCCAAGGTCATCAACGGGGTGAGCTACAACTCGCCGACCTCCGACGGCCTCCCGGTCACCGCGATCGGCCGTGACGCCGCCTCGAAGATCTGGTTCCGCGCGCTGACGGTGGGCTACTTCAAGTCGAACACCAACTACGCGGCCGCCCGCACCGCGACCCTGCAGGCCGCTGCCGACCTGTACGGCGCCGGCTCGACCACGTACAACAACGTGGCCAACGCCTGGGCGGGCATCAACGTCGGTCCGCGCATCGTCAACGGCGTCTCGGTCACCCCGATCGCCAACCAGACCACCCAGATCAACACCGCTGTGAGCCTTCAGGTCCAGGCGACCAGCACCAACCCGGGTGCGCTGAGCTACGCGGCGACCGGCCTGCCGGCCGGCCTGTCGATCAACTCCTCGACCGGTCTGATCTCGGGCACGGCGACCACCGCGGGCACGTCCAACGTGACCGTGACGGTGACCGACTCGGCGAGCCAGACGGGCACGGCGGCCTTCACCTGGACCGTCGGCACGTCCCAGCAGAACGTGTTCGAGAACACGAACGACTACCAGATCGCGGACAACGCGACCGTCGAGTCACCGATCGCCGTGACCCGCACGGGCAACGCCCCGAGCACCCTCAAGGTGGACGTGAACATTGTCCACACCTACGTCGGTGACCTGCGGGTCGACCTGGTCGCCCCCGACGGCACCGTCTACAACCTGCGCAACCGCTCCGGCGGCAGCGCGGACAACATCGTCCAGAGCTTCACCGTGAACGCCTCGTCCGAGGTGGCCCAGGGCACCTGGAAGCTCCGCGTGGCGGACCTCGCCAGCCTGGACACCGGCTACATCAACAGCTGGAAGCTCACCTTCTGACCCCACCGGGGCAGGTGATGCGAAGCGGCTGACCCCATGAAGACGCGGGGCCGTCCGGGAGAGACCCTCCCGGACGGCCCTGTTCCATGTGGTGCCGGAGCCTTCGGGTCAGAAGGTCAGCCCACGTGCTTGAAGATGAAGTCGAAGAGGTCGTGCCCGTGCCCGCGGTGCTCGTCGCGGCCGCCGTGCTGCTTGCCGTGCTCCTCTTCCTGGCCGTGCTCCTGCTCCCGGCCGTGCTCTTCCTCCTGGCCGTGCTCCTCCTCCCGGCCCTGCTCCTGCTCCCGGCCGTGCTCCTCCTCCTGACCGTGCTCCTGTCGCGCCTGCTGCTGCTCCGGCCCGTCCATGGGCGCGCGGTGGGTGCGGCGGTCGTCGCGCCAGTCGTCACGGCGGTCGTCGTCATTGCGGACGTGGACCGGCACGAAAGTCGCCGAGAGGACCGCAACGTCGTGCACCGTGTCGCCCGGCTGCAGCTCCCGCTCCACCCGGCCGTTGCAGCCGTGGTTCGGGTAGAGCACGGCCCGTGATTCGGTGTCGTTGTGCACCGCCGTCGCGGGGCGGCTGCGCGAGGTGTCCGTCAGCTCGTAGCAGGTGTCGTTGTCCGCCGGCCGGATCTGCGCGCGCACGTCGTTGTCGATGATGTACTCCAGCCGGCCGAGGTCATCCTCGCCGCCGCCTGCCATCGACGGGCCGGCGGTGGGCAGGACGAGGGCAAGGGCACCGAGGAGCGCTGCGGCGGTGGGGCGAAGACGCATGGGGAGGCAGTCCGTTCTGTGGGCAATGAATGCCGGTCCGGTGGCATCCAGCGGGCAGCGTAGGAGCGCCCCCCTGCACCGAAACGATTCGGCATGCCCAGCGCGTGCGCGGGTTCACCCTCCTGGATCGGCGGCCTGCGCCCGTACGGTCCCACCCCGCGCCCTTCACGCGGACGCGCGTTCGGACTCCGGGGCGGCCGCGCCGGCCGGCCCCGCCGGAGCCGGTACGGGAGCCGCAGCCGCAGCCGGGACGGACGCCGGAGCCTGCGCCGCCGTGCGGACCAGGACGAACACCACGAGTGCGCCGGCCAGCCCCATCAGCCCGGAGACCAGGAACGTCCCCCGCAGCCCGCTCGCGAAGGCCTCCTCCACCCAGACCCGGGCGGCGGGCCCCGCGGCCAGCAGCTCCCCCGCCCGGCCGGAGGCCAGCGCCTCGGCGGCGGCGGGCCCCTGGCCGGAGCCGGCTAGCCCGTCCTTCAGCCCGGCCTGGAAGACCGCGCCGAGCACGGCGATGCCGAGCGCCATGCCCAGCTGCCGGGCGGTGTTGAGGGCCCCGCCGGCCATGCCCGCACGGGCCGGGGCCACGGCCCCCATCGCGGCGGCCGCCAGCGCCGGGGTTGCCATGCCCACACCGAAGCCGGTCACCACCAGCCCCGGGACCAGGGCCTGCCAGCCGTCCCCGGCATCCGTCATCCAGGCCTGGAGCAGTGCGCCCGACCCGATCAGCAGCAGCCCGCCGCCGATGGTCAGCCGCGCCGGAGCCCCGTGCAGCAGCCGCCCGGCCACCGCCGAGACGGCGAACGCGGCCAGGCTCAGCGGCACCAGCACCAGTCCGGCGGAGACCGGGCCCATCCCCTCGGCGGACTGCAGCCACAGGGAGACGTACATCAGGTACGAGAAGGCGGCGCCGGACAGCAGCAGCGCCCCGGCCATGACGCCGACGAAGGTGCGGCTGCGGAACAGCGAGAGGTCCAGCATCGGTCGGGAGCTGCGCAGTTCGACCAGGACGAAGGCGGCGATGGCGGCCGCACCGAGGCCGAACAGGCCGAGGGTGGCTCCGCCGGTCCAGCCGTTCTCGCCGACCCGGATCAGGGCGTAGGTGACGGCCGCCGCGCCGGTGGTGAAGGCGGCCATGCCGGGAAGGTCGAGCCCCTTGGCGCGCGGATCGCGGGACTCGGCGACCGCCCGCAGGGTCACGTACACGGCCAGGGCGCAGACCGGCAGGTTGATGAAGAAGATCCAGCGCCAGCCGAAGTGCTCGGTCAGCAGCCCGCCGATGATCGGTCCGGCCGCGGCGGCCGCGCCGTTGACCGCACCCCAGACGCCGAAGGCGATCCCGCGGTCGCGCCCCTGGTAGGCACTGCTGAGCAGGGCCATGGTGGTGGCGAACATCGCGGCGCCGCCGATGCCCTGGACGGCGCGGAAGGCGATCAGCGCGGCCGGTCCGGTGGCCAGCCCGCAGGCGAGGGAGGCGGCGGCGAAGAGCCCGAGCCCGCCGAGGTAGACGCTGCGGCGGCCGATCCGGTCGGCGAGGGAGCCGGCGCCGAGCAGCAGGGCGGCGAGGGCCAGGGCGTAGCCGTCCATGACCCACTGGAGTGCGGAGAAGGAAGTGTGCATGTCGGCGGTCATGTCGGGCAGGGCGACCATCACGATCGTGACGTCGACCAGGAGCATGAACGCCCCGAGGCACACCGCGGTCAGCGGGAGCCATTTACGCATGTGGGTTCTCCTCGGGGACCCGAAGGCCCGGCAGGGGCCGGCAGGGCCGGCAGGGGGTTGGCGGTGGCTCCAAACTCTCAGCCGCACGGCCGATCCCCCATCCACACGCCCCCGGCTGCCGGATTTCACCCATCGCGGCCCCTGTCATGATGGATTCCATGACCGCACCCGTAGAACTGGACGCCCTCGACAAGGGGCTGATGCAGGCCCTGATGCTCGACGGCCGGGCCCCCTTCAGCCGGATCGCCGAGGTGCTCGAGGTCTCCGACCAGACGGTGGTGCGCCGCTACCGCAGGCTGCGGACCTCGGGCCTGATCCGGGTGGTCGGGCTGCCGCTGGGCAGCCGCGTCGGCCTGTTCGAGTCCTGGCTGCGGGTGCAGTGCACGCCCGACGCCGCTCTCGCGGTGGCCGGGGCGCTGGCCCGGCGGCCGGACATCTCCTGGGTGAAACTCGGATCCGGCGGTACCGAGATCAGCTGTCTGACCAAGGCCCGCACCCGGCAGGACCGCGACGGCCTGCTGCTGGAGAAGCTCCCGCGCACCCGGCGGGTGACCGGGGTCAGCGCCCAGACCATCCTGCGGGTGCACACCCGGGGCTCAGCGGGGTGGTGCGGCCTGGACACCCTGCGGCCCGGGCAGGTCGCGGCGTTGACGCGGCCCCCCGTGGCGCCCGGGCAGGAGCGGTACACCCTGGACGAGTCCGAGCTCGCACTGCTGGCGGTGCTCGCCCAGGACGGCCGGGCGGGCTATCCCGAGCTGGCCCGCGCCTCCGGCCTGTCGGAGTCCACCGCGCGCCGCCGGCTGGACCGGCTGCGGGAGCTGCGGGCGCTGCACTTCGATCTGGAGCTCGTTCCGTCGACCCTGGGCTTCGAGGCGGAGGCGACGCTGATGCTGACCGCGGAGCCGGCTCGGCTGGCGGAGGCGGGCGCCGCGCTCGCCGGCCACCCGGAAGTGCCGTTCGCGGCCGCGGTGTCCGGCACGGCCAACCTGATGGCCACGGTGGTGTGCCGGGACACCGACGCGCTGTACACGTACCTGACCGAGCGGATCGGCTCGGTGCCCGGCATCCGGCACGTGGAGCTGATCCCGACCCTGCGCAACATCAAGCGGGCCGGGATGCTGGTGGAGGGCGGGCGGCTGGTGGACCCGCCGCCCGCCCCCTGACCGGGCCGTCTCCGACGGCCTAGCGCAGCACCACGCCGCCCCCCGCGCCCGTGTCACCGGCTGCGTCGGCCTCCACCGGGGCCGCGACCAGCCCCAGTTCGGCCGGCGTGGCCAGCAGCGGGTGCGCGGGCAGGATGCGCACGGTGTAGCCGTAGGGCCCCGTGCGGTCGAGGGCGAGCGGGCCCTCGTACATCCAGCGGCCCTCCAGGTCGGGCCCGGCGGCCGGCTTGAGCGGGAAGGTCCGCCCGTCGCGGATCACGTCGTGCGGATCCACCCGGCCGGCGACGGCCTGCACCTCCACGTCCTCGGGGGTGAGCGCGTCCAGCGCCACCCGTACCCGCAGCGTGAGGGTGGCCCCGAGCTCGGCGGTGCCGTTCACGGGAGCCGCGGCCAGCGCCTCCACGTGCTCGACGGCGACCCGCGGCCAGGCCGCCCGGACCCGGCCCTTCCACCAGGCCAGGTCCCGTGCCGCGTCCGGGTTCAGGGCCCGGTGGGCGCGCGCGGCCGGCACGTACAGCCGCTCCACGTACTCCCGCACCATGCGCCCCGCGAGCACCTTCGGCCCCAGCGAGACGAGGGTGCGCCGGACCATCTCGATCCACCGCACCGGCAGTCCGGTGCGGCCCACCCGGTCGTAGAACCGCGGCGCGACCCGGCCCTCGATCAACTCGTAGAGGGCGCCCGCCTCCAGGTCGTCGCGCCGGTCCTCGTCCGTCCCGAGCCCGTCGGCCGTCGGGATGGCCCAGCCGAAGTCCGGCTCGAACCACTCGTCCCACCAGCCGTCCAGCACGGACAGGTTGAGGCAGCCGTTGAGCGCCGCCTTCATCCCGCTCGTCCCGCAGGCCTCCAGCGGGCGCAGCGGGTTGTTCAGCCAGACGTCGCAGCCCGGGTAGAGCTTCTGCGCCATGGCCATGCCGTAGTCGGGCAGGAAGACGATCCGGTGCCGCACCCGCGGGTCGTCCGCGAACCGCACCAGCTCCTGCACGAGCCGCTTGCCCCCGTCGTCGGCCGGGTGCGCCTTGCCCGCGACGACGATCTGGACGGGCCGCTCGGGGTCGAGCAGCAGCCTGCGCAGCCGCTCGGGGTCGCGCAGCATCAGCGTGAGCCGCTTGTACGAGGGCACGCGCCGGGCGAACCCGATGGTGAGCACGTCCGGGTCGAGTACGGAGTCCACCCAGCCGAGTTCGGCTTCGGCGGCCCCGCGCTGGAGCCACGAGGCCCGCAGCCGGTCGCGCACCTCCTGCACCAGCTGCTCGCGCAGCCCGCGCCGCAGGTCCCAGATGTCCTGGTCGGCGATGTCGGCGACCGCGTCCCAGCGCTGGGAGCCGCCCACCGACAGGGCGTCCTCGGTCCGCCCGGCGCCGATCTGGCGGGCTCCGAGGCGGACGACCTCGGGGGCCACCCAGGTCGGGGCGTGCACACCGTTGGTCACGGAGGTGATGGGCACGTCGGCCGGGTCGAAGCCCGGCCAGAGCCCGGCGAACATGCCCCGGCTGACCGCCCCGTGCAGGGTCGAGACCCCGTTGGCGCGCTGGGCCAGGCGCAGGCCCATCACCGCCATGTTGAACACCCCGGGGTCGCCGCCGGGATAGGACTCGGCGCCCAGTTCCATGATCCGGTCGACCGGGAGGGCGGCCAGCTCCGCGCCGGGCCCGAAGTGCCGGGCGACCAGGGCCCGCTCGAAGCGGTCGATGCCGGCGGGGACCGGTGTGTGCGTGGTGAACACGGTCCCGGCGCGCACCGCCTCGACGGCGGCGTCGAAGCCGAGTCCCTGCTCCCCTTCCAGTTCCCTTATGCGTTCGAGTCCGAGGAACCCGGCGTGGCCCTCGTTCGTGTGGAACACCTCGGGGTCGGGGTGCCCGGCGATCCGGCAGTACGTGCGCACCGCGCGCACGCCTCCGATGCCGAGCAGCATCTCCTGGAGGAGGCGGTGGTCGCTGCCGCCTCCGTAGAGCCGGTCGGTCACCTCCCTGGCGCCGGCGTCGTTGTCCTCGACGTCGGAGTCCAGGAGCAGCAGCGGCACCCGGCCGACGCGGGCCTGCCAGATGTGCGCGTGCAGGGCCCGGCCGCCCGGCAGGCTCAGGGACACCCGGGCCGGTGCCCCGTCGGTGTCCCGCAGCAGGGACACGGGGAGCTCGTTGGGGTCGAGGACGGGATAGTGCTCCTGCTGCCAGCCGTCACGGGAAAGGGACTGGCGGAAGTACCCGTGCCGGTAAAGCAGTCCCACGCCGATCAGCGGGACGCCGAGGTCGCTGGCGGCCTTGAGGTGGTCCCCGGCGAGGATCCCGAGCCCGCCGGAGTACTGCGGCAGGGCGGCGGTGATCCCGAACTCGGGAGAGAAGTAGGCGATCCCGGCGGGCAGCTCGGGGCCGTTCTCATGGCTCTGGTACCACCTCCCGCCGTGGACGTAGTCGTCGAGGTCGGCGGCGACGACGGCGAGCCGGCGCAGGAAGCGCCGGTCGCCGGCCAGTTCCTCGAGCCGGGGGGCGGAGACTGCGCCGAGCAGCCGGACGGGATCGCCGCCGGCGGCCTGCCAGCCCTCGGGGTCGACGGATTGGAAGAGTTCACGGGTCTCGGCATGCCACGACCAGCGCAGATTGCGCGCGAGGTCGGCCAGCGGCAGCAATGGTTCCGGGAGAACGGGGCGCACGGTGAATCGACGGATAGCCTTCACACGTTCTACCTTCGCAGGCGATTGCGGATCGAAGCGGCCGCACCACGCTGTGCGTCCGCGCATCACCCCGGGAAGGCTAGCTTCCCCGCGCCCCGCCCTGCCACGGTGCCTCGTGCGCAGAACCCGGTCGCCCCCGTGCCCCGTGAGCCGTCCGTCCGGTCCGGGTCACCGGGAAGGGTGATGGGGCCCGCGGTGAGCGGAACCACCGTACGAGTGGCACGCAACGGGAATGTTCCCGGAAAAAAGACGAGGCGGATTCAGGACGTTCCGGCGGGCGCACCGGCACGCGAATCCACCGGGACGGGCCTCTTGACGCCTCCTCCGGAGAGCGCCGTCACTCCGGACATTCAGCTTTCACCACCCCAAATCACCGGTCACGGATGGTGCCTCTGGTGCTCGTGGGACGGAGGTGTCACGACGTACATCCGTTAGTCGTGACCGACTTGACTGAGCCTCAGCGGATGTCGGCCAGGGGCTTGGTCCGGGCCGCGTCACTACGTACGAGTAGTTAACCAAGAGCACTGATTGGGCGGGGCGAGAGTGGGCAGGGCTCCCCGCGTACACGCACGGCACCCCCGCCCTACCACCTCTCCCGCCACCCGAGTGAACGCGGACAGGAGCGGCCATGCCCGCAGCCCAGCCGTCTTCTGAGCGGCTAGAAACAGAGCGAACAGAGCGTGCACGACCAGCCGGTGCTCCGGCTGGGCTGTTGTCACCGAGCCCTGCGAACTGCCCCCAGGTGAGCCCATCATGATCGGTCGCATTCCCGTGCTGGACGTCCGCCCCGCCGTCGACTGCGGTGCCAGACCCGCCAAGGCGGTCGTGGACGAGGTCTTCGAGATCTCCGCCACCGTGTTCCGCGAGGGCCACGACGCCGTCGCCGCCCATGTCGTGCTCCGCGACCCGAGCGGGCGGCTGCGGCCCCCCGTGCCGATGCGCGAGCTGGCGCCCGGCACCGACCGGTGGGGGGCGCGGGTCTCCGCCGAGGTCGAGGGGAGGTGGACGTACACCGTCGAGGCCTGGAGCGACCCCGTCGCCACCTGGCAGGCCCACGCCGCCATCAAGATCCCCGCGGGGATCGACACCGGGCTGACCCTGCTCGAGGGCGCCGAGCTCTACGAGCGGGCCGGCTCCAGGATCCCGAAGAAGGACGGGCGCGAGCACGTGCTGGCCGCCGCCGAGGCGATGCGCGACGAGGACCGCGCGGTGTCGCTGCGCTACTCCGCCGCCCTCGCGCCCCCGGTGCAGGCCGCCCTCGCCCGGCGCCCGTACCGCGAGCTGGTCTCCGCCTCCAAGGCCCTGCCGCTGGTCGTGGAGCGCAAGCGGGCCCTCTTCGGCTCCTGGTACGAGATGTTCCCGCGCTCCGAGGGGGCCGTCGTCGAGCCCGGCGAGCAGCCCGTGAGCGGCACGTTCCGCAGCGCCGCCGACCGGCTGCCGGCCATCGCCGCGATGGGCTTCGACGTGGTGTACCTGCCACCGATCCACCCCATTGGGAGTACGTATCGCAAGGGGCCGAACAACACTCTTTCGGCTGGAAGTTGGGATCCCGGTGTGCCGTGGGCCATCGGCTCCACCGAGGGCGGCCACGACGCGGTCCACCCCGAGCTCGGCACGATCGAGGACTTCGACGCCTTCGTCGCCCGCGCCCGCGAGCTGCGCATGGAGATCGCGCTCGACTTCGCACTCCAGTGCTCCCCGGACCACCCGTGGGTGGAGAAGCACCCCGAGTGGTTCCGCCACCGGGCCGACGGGACGATCGCGTACGCGGAGAACCCGCCGAAGAAGTACCAGGACATCTACCCGATCCACTTCGACACCGACATGGCCGGGATCGTCGAGGAGACGGTCCGGATCCTGCGGTACTGGATGGACCACGGCGTCCGCATCTTCCGGGTGGACAATCCGCACACGAAGCCGGTCGTCTTCTGGCAGAAGGTGATCGCGGACATCAACAAGTCCGACCCCGACGTGATCTTCCTGGCGGAGGCCTTCACCCGGCCCGCCATGATGCGCGCGCTCGCCGCGATCGGCTTCCAGCAGTCGTACACGTACTTCACCTGGCGCAACACCAAGGCCGAGCTGACCGAGTACCTGACCGAGCTCGCGGACACCCGCTCCGCCGCCGTCATGCGGCCGAACTTCTTCGTCAACACGCCCGACATCCTCCACGAGTACCTCCAGCACGGCGGCCGTCCGGCCTTCGAGGTGCGCGCCGTCCTGGCCGCCACCCTCTCCCCCACCTGGGGCGTCTACGCCGGCTACGAGCTGTGCGAGAACACCCCGGTCCGGGAGGGCAGCGAGGAGTACCTGAACTCCGAGAAGTACGAGTTCCGGCCGCGCGACTGGGCGGCCGCGGACCGCGAGGGCCGCACCATCGCCCCGCTGATCACCGCCCTCAACCGGATGCGCCGCCGCAACCCGGCGCTCCAGCAGCTGCGCGACATCCATTTCCACACGACCGACAACGACCAGGTGATCGCCTATTCGAAGCATGCCGGCGCCAATTCCGTACTGGTGGTCGTCAACCTCGATCCGCACCACACCCAGGAGGCGACGGTCTCGTTGGACATGCCGGTACTCGGCCTCGACT